>DKOX01000027.1 GCA_002470925.1 Opitutia bacterium UBA7350
ACTGCGGCTTAGGAGCGGCGGGTTGACATAAAACCCGGGATTGTGGGTGGTGGCGCCAATCAGTCGAATATTGCCCGCCTCGACGTCGGGCAGGAGCAGATCTTGCTGTGATTTGTTGAAGCGATGGATTTCATCAATAAAGAGAATCGTGCGGCGTTCGGGCGAATAGCGTGCGAGCCGCAACAGCTCCCGTAATTCCGCAACGTTTGAAAGCACCGCGTTGAGTCGCACGAAATGGCTTTTGGTTTCCTCGGCAATGACTTCCGCGAGGGAGGTCTTTCCGCAACCAGGCGGACCATAAAAAATCAAACTCCCAAAATTATCGGCCTTCACGAGGCGTGGCAGGAGGCAATCTGATGCAAGGAGATGCTCCTGCCCCAGCACCTCGCTGAGATCGCGGGGGCGCATGCGAACCGCGAGGGGGCGGTGCGGTGATACGGGTGATGCCACGGGGGAATCCGCCTTAAAAAGCCCCGCCTGTTGAGAGTCGTCCGGCATTGCACAAAAATCACCTGCCAAGCGGAAACTTGCAAGACGGAAGCCGTCCCGCAATAACTGAAATACTGGTAATGCGTAATCATCTGGCATCAGCAAACCGGGCACCGCTCGTTTATTTATTGTGTAGCCTTATCGCAGGTCTATTGCTCGCGCGGATTGCGACTGCGGACGGTCTCCCAATAGGACTGCTCGGTCTGGGCGGCGCGGTAGGTTCAGTCCTGCTTTCGCAGCGGAAAGGACAGGTATTATGGCTGTGGGGACCGGTTTTTCTGCTTTCAGGCACCGCGGTTTTTTGCAGTTACGGCTTGTTGCGCCTGCCACCGGCTCTCGATGCGGCGGCCCTCAATCAAGCCCCCAGAGAAGCGCACCTTAAGATACAGCTCATCCGGGTTTTTAACAACAAGGCCGCACCGGGCGACAAGGTCAGCGGTATAGCGCGGGTGCTCCCCGGTCCCGCTTACCGCCATATCGAGCCCGGAGCACGTGTTTATTTTAACCTGCAAGCCGGAGCAGAAGACGGACCGCGATTGCACAAGGGCGTGCAAATTGAAAGCGTCGGCGTGCTCCGTACCCTCCGCGATACTCAAACATCCGGCTTTAATCGATATTTGTGGAATAACGGAGTTTATTATCGATTCAGCCAAAATGCCTCATTGAGGATCACTCGACCAGCCGGTGCCTTCAGGAGCTTTTGCATCCGGCAAAATGAGCGCTTCCAAAAAATCCTGAACTCCGGCGCCGAAGGAGCGGCGGACCAGGCGCGCGTCTATACCGCCATGCTTTTGGGCGCGCGGGCGGGTCTGAACCAGGACCAAAAAGATCGTTACCAGGCAAGCGGCGCGATGCATCTATTTGCGATCAGCGGCTTGCATATTGGCGTCATTGCCACCGCGCTCGCCTCCTGCCTCCGGCTGATCCGCATCCCGAATCAAATAGCGCCGTTCCTCGGACTGCCCCTGCTTTATCTCTATGTCGAAATTACCGGTGGAACTCCCTCCGCGATGCGTGCCTTCCTGATGACCCTTTTCTTTTGGACGGCCTATACTTTTCAGCGCCAACGTAACCCCTTCGCGGCGCTGATGGCCTCCGCACTTGGGGTTTTGTTGATTGACCCACTACAACTTTGGAGCCTGGGATTCCAACTCTCCTATGCGGTAGTTGCCAGTATTCTACTGCTGGGATTGCCGCTCCAAGGGGTACTGACTCGCTGGGCGCGACCCTTTCGCTGGTTGCCGGAAAATGACTGGACCCGTTGGCAACGTCTCTTGCAGCGCAGCATTGATTGTTTTCTGCTCTTATTTTCAATCAGTTTTTCGGCATGGCTTGCCAGTATTCCCCTGAGCTTGGGGCACTTCGGATATCTAAGTCTACCGGCAGTCTTTATCAATATGCTCCTCGTGAACATGGCTGCCCTTGTTATCTGTACCGGATGTCTTTCACTCGCGTGTGGGCTCCTTCCGTGGACAGGCTTGGCGGCAGTTCTCAATCATGCCGCCTGGCTGGTGATTACCTGTATGGACGCTTTATCCGGATGGGTTGCTGCAATTCCCGGCGCGGTTCTGGAATCAAAGGACTATCCCCTGCCCTTATGCTACAGCGCTCTGCTGATGTATTTCGCCTGTTTAATTTTAGTGAATCGCAGACCCGCGCAGCTCAATGCCGCCCGACTTGCGGCAGCTCCGGCATTACTCGCCCTCTTTGTGGTCGGTGCTTTCCTGTGGGCATAAAAAACCTGCCGGCGAATACATCGCGCGGCAGGTTGGTAAAGGAAGAGGCCGAGCTAGCGGCGGCGGCGGAATTTCGATTGGAACTTCTCGACGCGACCTGCGGTATCGACAAAACGCTTCTCGCCGGTGAAGGCGGGGTGCGAATCGGCGGTGATATCGCAAATCACAACCTGATGCTCAACACCATCAATGGTTTCGGTCTTGCTGCCGCGCATCGTCGAGCGGGTCAGGAATTTTGTGCCGGAGGACACGTCCACAAAAGCCACCGGATTTAATTTGGGATGTATATCAGTTTTCACGGAAATAAATGCGAAGGCGAGCCTAACCCTGACGGGCTTTGAAACGCGGGTTGGTTTTGCAAATGACGTAGACACGGCCCTTGCGACGTACAACTTGGCAGTCGGGATGGCGGTCTTTGAGAGACTTGAGTGATGAAACAACTTTCATAGCTACAATGAATTAAGAGAACGGCAGAGCAAACGCGGGCGCGTTCTCCTTGTCAATGGAAAATCCCTTCTTTTTAGGAGCAAATCCTCCTAATTATTGGAGAGATCTTCCGGTTCATCCGCCCATAAACCCAGTTCAGGGCTGACTTCCAGCAAAAGTTTACGCCAAAGGGGATCTCCGGTCGCTTGACCGAGATAAGGCTTTAACTGGCTCACAATCCATGAATCTGTGCTTAGTTCGTTTTCCAGTTGGTTTTCGCTCCATCCCGAATAACCCATAAAAGCCCGCAATTCATAGGCTGGATCCTCCGCCTTAATTTGAGCGGCCTTGGCTTCATCCATTCCAAAATAGAGCTTAAAGGCGCCCTCTTCCGCCTCGTATTTCCAGGCGGCAAGGATGGCCTGATCTGAGGAAACGGGCCCGCCGCGGTAAAGCGGGACCTCCGCCAGGGCCGAACCTGCGAGCTCCGGTTTTATATCAACGAGTTTCAGGCTCAAGGGACGATTCAAGACAACGCCGAGGGCACCGTCGCTGGGAGTGTGCGCTGTCAAGAGAATAACGGAGCGCGTAAAATTCGGATCCTGTAATTCAGGATGTGCCAACAAGAGCGAGCCGACCATCGCCTCGTTTGTTGCTCTTTCACTGAAATTTGAATTTAAACGCACGCTTTTAAAGTTGGATTACTCTGACTCCCGCTTCATCGAGAAGCGTTGGAACCAAGGGGTCATTGCGATAGTCGTGGTAGTATTTAACGGTGCGAACACCGGCCGCCGCAAGAATCTTGGCGCAGTTCACACAGGGATAGTGCGTCACATACGCCACCGCGCCCTCCAGGGACACGCCGCGTCGCGCCGCATCACTGATGGCGTTTTGCTCGGCATGAACGGTCGCTTGCTCATGGCCGTCGCGCATGTGCGAGACGTGTTCGGACCCGGCGAGGAAACCATTGTAACCGGCCGCAATAACGCGATTCTTATGCGCGCCTGCCGATACGATGACACACCCGACATGCAAGCGTTCACAACTTGAACGCGAAGCCATGAGCATTGCGGTCGCCATAAAGTATGCATCCCAACTCGGTCGCTCTTTCCATGAGTCCGTCAATTGCCGAACGCTTTCAAGCAAATCGGCGTCCTTGCGCTCCAGTGATACAAATTGCTTAGGGTCTTCCAGCATATCAGCTCATTATTTGCAGCCTCATGGATAAACGACAACCTCCGAATACCCCACGGGGAGTTGCGCGAGTACTTCCGGTGAACTCAACCATGCCCGAGCGGCGCGATCAAATGCCACCAGTCCCGACCCGCCGGCCTGCCGGGGTAACGCAAGTAGCACCCGGCTTTTGTTGATATTGATATAAAACGTGACGGGATTGACGAGTACACTAACGGGATCGAGGTCAGGCAGCATCGGCAACGGCTGCCAGCTGGAATCTGCATTACGATAATAGGCAGTGGGAATGGGATCGTTGAAAGGCTCCATCGTTTCCGGTAATTCCAAATTGCCCCCATACAATTTCACAAATCTCGAACCAAGCATGTCGCGCGGTGATTCCACAAATCCTGAATCGGGCTCCAGAGCCGCCGCCGCAGACATCTGGCTCAAGAGATCGAGGCGAGGTTCAAAGTCTTTTAAAGTTGCCGGAATCGCCAAGGATTCCTTTACCTGTTTTTGCTGTACGGCATTCCAAGGGGTGGGAATAAAAATTGGCGCGGTATCAAATAAAAGCGCTTGCTCACTAGTGGCATCGTATTCCGAAACTTCCTGCAAGGGGAGAAATCGCAAAAAGGGATCCCTTTGCGCCGAATCTGAATTTTTGATTCCCGGAAGACCTGCAAAAAAGAAAAGTAGTGTTTGCAGTGCAACAAATCCCGCAAAGAGAAGCTGCACTACCAGCGGCCAGGACTGCCATCGCACGATACATTCGCGCAAGCTATGCCGGAAGCGTTTCATAAATCAAGGCGTCAGAAAATTGTAGTCATTGACTGTTTCCGTTTCATTCGGCTCTAGCCCATCATTTTTGGATTCCGGGCGCTTGGCGGCCAGATGAACCTGCGAGAAGCCCGCTTCCTGTGCCATGGCACTGATATCCAAAAGGGATGCGATTGGCAACCGCTCCCCAGCCTTTAACAGCAGCACGAGGTCATCCTCTTTTTTTCGAGCAACGCGCTCTTGAAAAGCATTTGCAATGGTATCGACCTGATACACCCCGCCATCAAAAAGTAACATGCCCTCATTTTGGACGGTAAGCACTGCGACCGCAGTGGCGACGGGTGGCATCCGCAAGTCCGTCTGCGGCAACTCCAGGCGCACGCCGGGTGTCATTACCATTCGCGAAAAGAGCAGACTAAAAAGAAGTGCGATCGTAAGCAGATCGAGTAAGGGTAAAGTGTCGAGACCTGCACGTGGTGCTTTCAGACTCGCGCCTAGATTAAACCCGTGAAAACCCGCCCTTGCCTCTGGCAGAGGGGTTCCTGAATCCGATGTCCCTTGATCATTCATCCCTTATCTTCCTCCTCCGCATCCGCCAGGAGCTCCGCACTGGTAAGGAATTCGTGAATTGCGTGCGCCACTCGCTCGATCTCAAAAACCAGCGCTCGAACACGCCCGTGAAGAAAATGGTAAGCCAGCGCTGCAAGCGCCGCGATGCCCAAACCAACCGTTGAACTGATGATGGCCTGCGCGAGTGATTGCATAAAATAAGCGCTCTCGGCATTCGCTGCCTCCAAGCTTACGAGCGCTTGAAAGGCGGCAAGCAAGGTGCCGATAAAACCAATAAGCGGCGCAATGCGGGCAATTGCCGAAAGGCTCCCGATGCGCCGTTCCAGAATCGGCACCTCGATGAGCGCCGCTGACTCGATCGCGGACCGAATGCGCGCATCACTTGCGCCATATTGCAAAAGCGCTGATTTTACGACACGTGCTAAAGGACCTGGAGTTTCCTCACATAAAGTCATGGCCTCGACCAAACGCTTTTTCTTAACGAGATTTTTTATTCCAGCGAGGAAGTCCAGGGAATGGATCTGGCCTTTGTGCAAGAACAAGGCACGCTCAATAAAAATGAGGACCGCGATAATGCTTAGGACAAATAAGGGGTAGAGGGTATAGCCGCCCTGCTGGATAAGGGTATTGCCGAATAGATCCATAGTCACGTGAAGTGGGAGTTAGTTATTAGTGATTCGAATTGAATTAATGCGGGATTGGGCGAGGCCCCTACCCGGTAAATTGTAGGCAATCAGTTTGCGATAAACTGTTTTTGCTTCTGAGAAATCTCCACGCACGCTCAAACGCTCACCCAGATCCAACAAGGTACGCGCCGCCCAATAGCGACCGGTTGAATCCAGCAAAGAGGCCAGCTTCACATCCAGTAGGTTGCGCGCCACACTTTCCGACAAAACAACCCTGGCGCGGTCGTCCAGACCCTGTCCTTCCAGCGCGAAGGCCCATTTATACATGGCCTCAACCCGAAAATTCAAATTCAGGTCCGGCATATCCACCAAACGCTCAAGCACTGAGGCCGCTTGGGCCAATTTTGCCGCATCCTGCTTCGCGAGTGCCAACATACATTGCGCGCGAGCCAACTCCGCCATGGGACGCATCGGATGCACCGGGTCGCTGTTAACAAGCGTCTCATAAACAAGCCGTGCTCCGGCAAAATCATTCAACAAACGCAGGAGGTCGCCCTGTCGCATGCGCGCCCGATATAGGAGCGCGTCTCCCGGAAAGCGTTCTGCCAGCCGCTCATACAACTGAATCGCCTCGACGTAAAAGTCGACACCCCGCCGCTCGCAGATCAATGCACCCTCAAAAATGGACTGCGCCGCCAAGGGGCTCCGCGGGTAGTCCTCCGCAAGCTGCAGCATGACAGCCTGAGCTTCCAGCAGCTGACCAAGCTGCTCCAACTCCGAAGCTTCCAATAAATAGGAACGTTGCGCTGCCATGGAACCCTGGTATACGGTGCGCAAGGCATCCAAAACAAGCGCCGCTTCATCAGCGGCTTCCTGCCGGTAGTGTACTCTCGCTTTTAAAAGTAAAATTTCGGCTGCCAACGTGTCCGATTCCCCGCTTGTTGACTCTGATCCTTCGGCGGCGGCGGCATGCCGCTCCAGGAGTAAGTTTACTTGCCCCATTGCATCAGCCATCGATTCTCCGAGCTCGAGTGCCAAGGATAATTCAAGCCAGTGCATTCGCAGGTTGAGCATCGTAGGCACTTGCTCCTCACTCCCGAGCAAGGAGCGAACCCGTCCGATCGCATCTTCAGCGCGCTGTTCTTTAATGAGTGCATGCGCAATATTCCACTCGGCCTGCCAACGTTTTTCGGCCCCCACCTGTTTCCCGAAGGGCAAGGCATCAATATAACGCAAGGCATCCTCAAGTTTACCTATCTGAATCGATGCGATGACAAGCCGCAGATAAATCGACTCCAGTGCCTGAGGAACCTCGTTGAGCGCGAGTGTGTAGAATTCGGCGGCATTATTAAAATCCTTGTTCAAAAAGTAACAGTCTCCGATGAGGACATTGAGCTCCGCGATCCCGGCTTCATCCTCGAGGCTCGCCTGATGCTGAATAAGAAAATCTGCGGCGGTTCGGTATTGCGGCGAGGCGTCACGCAAAGCGGCAAAAGCCAAAATAAAATAGGCATCGCCGACGCGCATTAGGCCCGGGAATTTCTCCAAGAGGAGTTCCGCATCTGACTTTGCCAATTCGAGCTCGCCACGCCGCAAAGCCAACTGGCTGCGCAAATAATACATTTGGCCGATTAATGGATGCGCTTCCTTGCGTTCGAGCATCTCATTGAGAAGCTCGGTAAAAATGACACTTTCTTCGCTTTGACGGCTCAAGAGATAGAGCGCGACCTCCATGATTTCAATGGATTGCCCACTCCGAATCAACTCCGCCAACGCCATCTGTCCCTCGGTAGAACTCTCCCCGAGCATCATGGCCCGCAACAAACGCAACTCTTCACGCTGCGCAAAGGTAAACCCCTGACCATAACGCCTGAGCTGTTTGTCCAGATCCAACAAGTCAAGGGCTTCCTCCACCTCATCACTGTGCCAAAGCGCAAGGGCATACTGCTTGGCATACAAGAACGCCGCCGTACCGCGCGACTTGTTTAGCTCCCGTTTCATATCTTTAAGCACATCCGGTCCCAAAGCGGGACCACGCAATTCTTTCCTGAGAAGAATCGTTTGTAAATTTGCCCGCTGATAGGGATTTTGTGCTCTGGGAAAAGCTTCCTTCAAATAAAGCTCCAAGGCCTCTAATTCTTGCTTTTGCTCTGCGTGTAAGGCCTGCATCAGGAAATACCAATAACGCTCGCTCTCGGATAAAAAAGACACATCGATTTTCGCCAACTGCGTACCGATGTAACTCCAGTCGACTGCCCTGCCCGCGCCGTAAGCCACCTGCACCCCAAGCAACTGAAGGGAATAATCTTCCGTCCCAACTGGGATAAGAGCCATTTCCGTTTTCGCGGCTTCAAATTTATCTTGAGCCAGATAGGCCCGCACTAGACCCGCCCGAACGCGCTTTTCGCGCTCCGGCGTCAATCCTGGGTCCTCCAATACATTGGTGAAGATTTCCATCGCCGAGACCGGCAAGCCGCTGGACAACAAAACTTCTGCATTCGCAATCCCTCGCGCACTCGCAATCGCAGTTTTTGATGCGTCCGACTCAGTCAATGGCACTTCAATGGCATAGCCCAAGCTAGTGGATGCGAGTACCAGAATTGTAAGTGAAGCAATGCAACGCATATTTTGAAAAATTAATGGACTTTATCAGTTTGAACAAGTGCCCGCTTCGCTTGCAAAGTATTAAAACCCGGAAAATTCAGGCAAATGGTGCCCCCACCGGGAATCGAACCCGGATCTGCAGTTTAGGAAACTATTGTTCTATCCGTTGAACTATGGGGACTTGATACGATAAAAACCTCTATAATTTTGTATTTGTGTCGATAACCAAGCATCGCTTCTGTTTGAAAAATCAATTTTTTTCTTGTCCCTTGCACAAAAATACCGCAGTTTCCTCCGCTTCAACACCATGAGTACCGAAAATAAAAAACCCAATCGCTCCCTCAATCCGATGGACTACACCTTTAATGATGTGGAGCAGCTCTCTCGTTTTGTGACTGAAACAGGTAAGATTTTACCGCGTAAAATTACGGGACTTTCAGCGAAGCACCAACGCCGGATCACCAACACGATTAAGCGTGCGCGCAATATGATTACGATGAAGTAGTACCTGCGGGGCACTTCCTGACTTTTAGATCCTTTCCTGGCTCCGCCGGAAAGGGTTTTTTATACCCAAACCCTTAAGCTTCAATTATAAGATGATTCTCAATCCGACTAGTGAAAGCCTCAGGCACTGCGCTGATCTGATCAAAAAAGATGAGCTGGTTGCGGTACCGACAGAAACCGTCTACGGCTTAGCTGGAAATGCACTCAGTAAGTCTGCAGTGCATAAGATTTTTGAAGTCAAAGGGCGACCACTGATTGATCCCCTGATTGTTCATTGTCTGGATTATCCTTCCGCCCTAGAGTGCATCGAGACTAATCCGTTAATCCAAAGCTTGGCCGAGGAGTTTTGGCCTGGCCCGCTAACCCTTATTGCACACAAGAAAGCAGTGATTCCTGACATAGTGACCGCCGGTCTACAAAGTGTTGCGATCCGTGTTCCCGCACAAAAAGAGTTACTCCAGTTGCTTGAACTTTGCGGCGTACCATTGGCGGCACCCAGCGCCAATCCATTTGGCTACGTCAGCCCCACAGAAGCAGCTCATGTCGAACGATCTCTTGGCGGAAAATTGTCCGCGATCCTCGACGGAGGCCGCTGTTTACACGGGGTAGAGTCTACGATAATCGACCTACGAAATCCTGATACCCCGGCGCTCTTGCGCTATGGCCCCCTCGACCCTACTGCCATTGAGAAACAACTACAGCGCCCTTTGCGACTTCAGCTCAAAGGACGAGGCAAGGAACATGCGCAGACTGCACCCGGAATGCTCAGCAAACACTACAGCCCACATGCTGAAGTTCATCTGGTGGAGAAAGGATCCACTTTTAATAAGGCCAAGCTAGCCGGAAAGCGGTTCGCACATATCTTTCTGGAAAAACCGAACCCAATGCCGGACCATCCTGATTGCTTTTGGCTCACGGAAGATGGTTGTATGGAAACTGCAGCACGCAATCTTTTCGCATTAATGCAAACCCTCGATGCGCAATCATATCGCAATCTTGTATTTGAACTCGCTGAAGAAAAAGGAATTGGCCTTGCGTTTAATGACCGCTTAAGGCGCGCTGCCGCGAAATAGTTCAAAAAAAGCCCGGACTTCCATCCGGGCTGTTCTTGTTAATTGTTTGAGCCAGTATTACGTAGCTTTTTTTGAATCACCCTCATCATCATCTGACGAATCATTCCTAGCTACTTCAGACGTCTCCAAATCTGATTCTGCTTCCTCGCTGTCATCCACAATGGGCTCAAAATCGTCACTGAATTCATCTTCGGCACTCATGTAGTAATTTTTATAGCTTTTATCTGAGTACTGCGAGTAATAGTAGCTCGACATGGTAGCAGAGACGTAATTCAAAACGGCACCAAAAATAGGAACATTGGTTTCCCAAAGACGGCGAACATTGAGAACCGCTGTTTTGCGCTTAACCGAGTTAAATTTAATGACATAGACCACGCCATCAACCGATGGTAGTAAAATTAGGGCATCGCTTACCGCAGCAAGCGGCGGGGAATCGATGATGATGCGATCATAGCGGTTCCTCAATTCTGCGATCATGTCTTGAAACTTAGTACTATTGAGAATCTGAGTAGGGTTCTTTGATTTACCACCGGAGGGCAACACATCCAAGTTAGGATAAACCTCCTTAACAATGAGGTCATCAAGGCTTTCGCCAGACTGTAAATATCCCAAGTGCCCTTTCTCGTTTTCCAGTTGCATTGAACGTGCGACATTGGGCAAACGCAAATCCCCATCTAACAGCAAAGTTTTTTCACCATGATTGGCAAAAGTTAGAGCCATATTAGAACTGATGAATGATTTACCTTCGCTGGGAACAGTACTGGTGGTAAGGATTACCTTGGCATTTTTACTTTCCTCGTTAAGTCGAAGTGAGGAATAGATCGAACGGAAAGTCTCAGTGACGTGGCGTTCTGCGTTTGATGCAACCGCTTGAGCTTTTGCAGCCGTATCAAGCTTTTTAATTTTAGTAATGACCCCCATCAACGGAAGGCCGACCGAACCTTCAATATCAAACGCACTTTTGATACGATCATCAAGGAATGCTACAATGAAAATCAAAGCCACGCCAATTCCAACACCACCGAAAGCACCAGCAACTAGATTGATCGCGATATTGGGTGAAGAGTGTTTAATCGGAGGCAGAGCTTCATCAATGATACGTGCATTGGGATTCTTCAAATTAACCAATGTTTTTTGCATCGTCATGCGACTCACGATGGCTTGCAGGAAGCCCTGTTGAACGTCGAATTCACGCAAGAGGGTGTTGTATTCCACTCCTATTTTACTTAACGCAATCAGCTCTTTTTCTTTTTCCGCTAGTCGCTTGCTGGCAACTTCAAAATTCTCTTTGGATTCGGCATATGTTGCGTAGATTTTATCGACCGCATTTTGCACCGCCAAGAGGAGTTCCGCTTCGGATTCCTGATAGGTCTGTACCAGTGAAATCATTGTCGGGTGCTTTTCCCGGTAACGCTTATTTAGGGCAGAAATTTGAATTTTTGCATCGGAGATAGATTGAAGCAATGACGCCACCCGCATTTGCTCTGCAATAAATGATAACTCCCACAAATCGCGCTTCTCGCGGCGATAGGTCTCGACTAAATTCCACTTGGTCTCGGCGATATCAAAATTGTTCTTATTTTGTGACTTGATGGCGTTTAAAGTTTTAAGCTGCTCGTTTGCAATATTCTCCTGTTGATTCAGCGATACTGCATTGTGCTTTTCGCGATACTCAGCTAATTTGAGTTCGAGTTCTTCAACCCGCTCGCGCTGTTGATCGGCACGTACTCGCAAATCCTCAACCGCTTTCATCGCAGCATCAATACTCTTGGTGAGATTATGGTTAATAAATTCCTCCGCGAATAAATTAGCAACCCGAGAAGCGATGATGGGATCGGGATGTGAATAAGCAATGTTTACCATCAGACTCATTCGTTGTGGTACCACTTTTCTATTTTTTCCTAGAATTTCTGCGGGGGTCAGTGCCCCTGTGAGATTAAAGCTATCCTGATAGGGCGCCATAAAGCGCTTCAACTCATCTTCCTGCAAACGCTGCTGCACCCCTTTGATAATTGAGCCACTGTTTAAAACGCTGATTTGGGTATTCAAATCCTCCGCGCTGCGGATTTGGTTGGGCTCCATTTCGGCTCCCTCCTCAATCGCAGCAGGGTCATCACGCAATACCTGCATCGTTGCTACCCCAGTATAAACCTTGGTTTTATTAAAGGTATAAAGAATGGATCCAGAGAAAATTATGAAGAATGCAACGATGAGATACCAAATACGCTCTCGAAACATGAGAATGTAGTCTTTGGCCGTGCGCTGTGGCCCTGAAGCTCCGTAACCTTCTGATCCATAACCGCCGTAACCGTAATTGCCGCCGCCGCCATATCCGTAATTGCCGCCGCCACCATATCCGACACCATAGCCCCCGTAGGCACCTGCATTAGGGTCGGGCCCACCTTGAATATAATTATTCTTCATTTTAAATGCTTTTTAGATTATGCGCTCGGGAACAGTTATTGTATCCCCTTCCTTTAATATAATATCTTTAGCCTCGCCCCTGCGAATTTCGTCATAATCCACGTCAAAGGGCTTCGAGCCATCATTGCGCTTGATTCGAACTTTTCGAGCATTGCCCAAGCGCGTTACTCCTCTGGATTGAGAGATGGCATCGATCAAAGTCAAATCAGAATCAGGGGGCATCGGCACCTTACCAGGATTACCGACCATACCCAAGACATGGACAAATTTAGGCGCAAATTCAACAATTTGCAGCGAAACCTGAGGATCGACTAAATAATCACGATTGTAGAGATCAGTAACAAGTGACTGCGCCTCAGCAACAGTCATACCGGCCAGTTTTACTTTGCCGATTAATGCTAATGCAACCGTACCATCACCCTCGATGCGAACAGCTTTGGCCAAGTCTGTTTCTTGGTATACCTGTAACTCGACAACATCAGAGGTTTTTAAGATATAATTTTCGCTTACAGCGACCCCATAAGATGAAGCCGAACCGTAAGAATTGCCGTCGTTGGAACCTCCTTGAATAATGCCGGAGTCTTGGGCAGTGAGAACTTGAGCAATGCTCAACGATAAATATAAAAATATAAATCTGGTTAAATTCATAACACTAAAAAATGCCTCCTAAGAGGCATTTGGGGACCAATAAAATTTGGTTTAGTTCAAAATTAATAAGTTAGTGCTGCAGCAAAAGTTACAATATTATCGTCGTAGCTATAGCCAGCTTCATTAGAATCGTTATTTGAGAAGACATAACCCGCATTCACATTCCAATAGCGATTAATGCGGTAGGTTCCGTTTAACCCAAGGGTGAGTAATTTGTCTTCTCGCTCACCAGCCAGGTAATCACGAATGTTATATCCTGCCCTACCCGAAAATGATATCTTATTGTTCAAGACGTAGGAAGAACTCCAATTAAATTTCGTTTCCTCAGTCCCGGTACCAGTGGCCGAGGCGTCAAAGTTGCGATAAAGATTCAATCGATGAGTTAATTTGGAGCTTGCGGTCCATGTAAGATTGGAATCCAAACTCATTGAAGTCTTGTCGCGTGCGGAGTTATCGTGCTCGTACTGGTTGTAACCTACCTTAAAGGAACCCACTAATTTGGGAAGCAATTCGCCCCGCAAACCAACATTAAAATCGTCTGTGGTGGCATCTTGAGAGGAAGCCTCAACATCAATTTGTCCACGCTGGTAACCCACACTGAGATCCA
>DKOX01000046.1 GCA_002470925.1 Opitutia bacterium UBA7350
TTAATTTTTAACGCAGAGGAGGCGCAAACATTGGCGCGATCGGTGTGATAGGTAGTTTCCTGCTCGCTGCCCTGTGGCCAGTCAAGCTGACCACTGCGAAGGGAGACGGGTGCAGACTGATATTTAATGGGCGGGAATCGCGCCGGTGGTGCGTTCATCAAGCGAGGCCGCGCTCACTGCCTCGCACGAAGTTGAGAAAAGCGATAACATGCGGGTCTTGGGCTGCTTCGGTGGCATTGACGGCTTCAATGGCCTGCGAGTTATTGAGCCCTTCCCGGTAGAAGGTTTTAAAAAGACGACGAATAGAAAGAATGCCATCGGCCTCAAAACCGGCACGTTCAAGGCCGACCTTATTAATGGTGCGGCAGGCAGCAGGGTTACCGTCTGCGATGAGGTAGGGAGGCACGTCCTGCACGACCTTTGAGGCCGCACCGAGCATGGCGTGGTCCCCTATCCGACAAAATTGATGCACCCCCACGCCCCAGCCGACGTTCACGTGATCGCCGACCTCAACATGCCCACCCAGCGCGGCATGACTGCTCATAACGAGGTGATCTCCGATGTGGCACTCGTGAGCGACGTGGCTGTAGGCGAGGATGAGGTTGTTGTTGCCAAGGCGCGTCAGGAGATCCTCCGCAGTCGCGCAATGCACGGTCACGTATTCGCGGAAGATGTTGTGATCACCGATTTCAATACGCTGAACCCCGCCCCGAAATTTTTTATCGTGGGATTTCCCGCCGATGTAGGCATAGGGATGCACCTCGTTGTGCTCGCCCATATGCGTGGCGCCGTCCACTGTAGCGTGGTGCATTACAACGGTACCCGCACCGAGCTTCACCTGCGCGCCGATGTAGGCGTAAGGCCCGACGGTGACCCCCTCGGCGAGTTCAGCCCCGGTCTCGATGATGGCGGTGGGATGGACTTCTGTGGACATGGAGCGCAATCAAGCGTTGGCGTCGGCGAGCATGAACATGAGTTCAGCTTCGGATGCGACCTTGCCGCCGACCTTGCAGGAAGCAACTGCGGTGGCAATTTTCCCGGCACGGATCTTGGTCAGTTTGACATGGATTTCAACAGTGTCGCCCGGTTCGACCGCCTGACGAAATTTGACTTTATCGGCGCTCATAAAAAATGCGATGCGGTGGTCGCCAAGGGTCAGGCGTTTCAAAAGGAGGATACCGGCGGCCTGCGCCATCGCTTCGAGTTGCAGGACTCCGGGCATGACGGGACGGCCGGGATAATGCCCCACAAAATAGGGCTCATTAATGGTGACATTCTTGAGTGCGATGAGTTCGTCTTCGCTGATGATCTCAAGGACGCGATCAATCATGACAAAGGGATAACGATGCGGAAGGATATCGAGGACACGGCGGATATCGAGGCTGGACTCGTGGGCATCGATAAACTGGGCTTGGCGTTTTTCAGGCTCGGGCGTTTTTGCCTTAGCGAGCATTTTTTCGCGCAGGAGCTTGGTGAGGTCGGCATTTAAAGCGTGACCCGGTCGAACCGCGATTATGTGGGCTTTGAGGGGTTTGCCGAGGAGGACGATATCACCGATGATATCGAGGATCTTGTGGCGGACAAATTCTTCCTTAAAGCGGAGGGGTTCCTTTGAGACAATTTTGTCGCCTTTAATGACAATGGCGCTGTCGAGGCTGCCGCCCTTGATTTTACCCAGTTTGAGGAGTTCCTCGATGTCTTCGTAAATAGTAAAGGTGCGGGCCGCCGCGATTTGGGCAAGGTAGGACTCATAGTCAACATCGAGACTCAGGTGCTGGGTGTGAATACCGCGGTCGTCTGCAGAGGTGCAGGTAATCCGCAAACCGTCATGCGGGAGCGCGATGATGGAGCTGTTCCCGCGGGTCACGGAAATCGGTTCCTCAAGTTTAAAATACTCGCGTTCGGCGTCCTGCTCGACCGGCTCGGCTTCTTGAATGAGGTTGACGAAATGCTTGGCGGAACCGTCGAGGATCGGTGGTTCGCTGGCATCCATCTCAACCAGAACGTTGTCGACGCCGCATCCGCTCAAAGCACTGAGAACGTGCTCAACGGTGTGCACCTTGGCATGTCCGTCCGCAATGGTGGTGCTGCGCACCAGATCATCGACGTGATCAATGACCGATTTCAACTCCGGCTTTCCAATGATGTCGATACGGCGGAAAACGATACCATGGTTTTCAGGAGCCGGTTTGAGGGTCAGGTTGACCTCTTCGCCGGTGTGCAGGGATTTGCCCTTGATGGAGGCTTCCCTAAGGATCGTGCGTTGCTTCATGTAAGTTGGGAGTGAGGTGTTATACGGTATGGGTCAGCCCATACCATAAATTTACAACCACATAAGTTACTGGACATAAGAGGTGTGTAAAGCACGGGTTTTCCCGTTGCCAGCGAGGCATTTCGAGGGCAAAGAATAGCGTTTGAGATGCTTGAAAACCTGACAGATAAATTGGGAAGCGCGCTGCGCAACCTGCGTGGAACCGGAAAATTAACGGAAGCAAACATGGCTGAAGCCTTGAAGGAGGTGCGGCAGGCCCTGCTTTCGGCGGATGTTCATTTCAAAGTGGCGCGCGAGTTTGTCACGCGGGTTCAGGCCACTTGCGAAGGAGAGGCGGTTTTAAAATCAGTCACCCCGGGACAGCAGGTTGTTAAAATTATTCAGGACGAACTAAGTGAACTGCTGGGGGCGGGCGCGACGGAATTGGAGGACAAAAAACCGCTGCGTATCATGATGGTGGGACTGCATGGATCGGGAAAGACCACCAGCTCCGCAAAGCTGGCGCGTTATCTTGCGAAGAAAGGACGTTATCGCCCGGCCCTTATTGCCTGCGATGTGTATCGCCCGGCCGCCATCGACCAATTGGAAACGCTCGCAAAAGCGGAGGCCTGCACCTTTTATGCGGACCGCGCCGAAAAAGAGGTCGTGAAAATCGGAAAAATGGGCCTAAAGGCGGCGAAGGATGCCGATGCCAATCTCATAATTTTCGATACGGCGGGACGCCTGCAGGTGGACGCGGATTTGATTGAGGAAATCAAGAAACTCAAGGTGGCGGTGCAACCGGATGAAATCCTGCTGGTTGCGGACGCGGCGCTGGGTCAGGAGGCCGTGAATGTCGCCCAGCATTTCCATGAGGCGGTGCAATGTACCGGTATTATTCTCACCAAACTGGACGGCGATGCCAGAGGCGGCGCGGCGCTCTCAATGAAGAGCATTACGGACGTTCCTATAAAATTCATGGGAACGGGAGAACAGGCGGACGATTTCGAGGTTTTTCACCCCGAGCGCGTGGCGTCCCGTATTCTGGGAATGGGCGACGTTGTTTCGCTGGTTGAAAAGGCACAGGAACAGATTGATGAAAAGGAAGCGGAGCGCATGGCGGAAAAAATGCGCAAGGCGGAATTTGATCTGGAGGATTTCCTGAAGCAGATGCAGCAGGTCAAAAAAATGGGCTCGCTGGGCTCAATTATGGGAATGATGCCGGGGATGAGCGGCGTGGAAGTGGGTGACGCGGAGGAAAAAAAGATGGCGCGCACGGAGGCCATAATTTTATCAATGACGCGTCAGGAACGCCAGGCACCGCGACTCTTGCGCGGGAGCCGTTTAAAGCGCGTGGCCCTGGGTTCGGGGGTGCAGGTGCGGGACGTCAATGCCCTACTCAAACAGTTTGGCCAAATGCAGAAGATGATGAAAATGATGCGCGGCGGGAAGGGCCGCAAGATGATGCAAGCCATGCAATCGCAGATGGGTGATCGTGCCGGTGGAGGGGGCCTGCCGCCCGGGATGCCGGGAATGTAAGGCGGCGGACTAAGCGTCCGGCTTCTTTGATTTGCGCGGCGTGTTTGCGTTGCTGAGGTAGGTTGCGCCTTTGAGCAAGGCGGCGTATTCATCGAGCATTCGGGTGCCCTCACGCGGCTTGATCTGGTCGGCCTTCGTGGCGCGATCGATCTGTTTCTTCATCATACGGGTCAGCAAATGACCGTCGTATTGCGTAAAGCCCAACACGTCATTAATCGTAAATCCCTTGATGCTGTCCTCAATGTAGAAGCCATCTTCTTCATCATCCTCCAAAAAGAC
>DKOX01000065.1 GCA_002470925.1 Opitutia bacterium UBA7350
CCGTCCTTCGTGGGCTTCGGGCTTTTGACGCTGAGGGTGTTTGGAGGCGATGGGTTTGAGATTACCCTAAATCTTACTCTGACTCTGAAAAGGCGGAAGGTTTGGAACTTCGACAGAGGTCCTATATCGAGAAAGCGGCAAGAGTGTCGCTTCTACATACTCAATAAATAACCCGCAACGACTCTTGATTAAGAGTAAGAATTAGAGAGAGCCTAGATATAGAGTTTGATATGGGCTTTTTCGCGGAGGTCTTTGAGCCAGCGTTCCTGGTTTTCACGGGCGATTTCTCCGGAAAGGATATTTTCAATGATGTCGCGGACTTCCTGAAGGGGTTGGATGCTCTCGGGGCGTTTTGCTTCGCAGTAGAGAATGAAGGTGGTTTGTCCAAGGGTGATGGGTTGGGAGTATTGTCCGGGTTGGAGGGCGAAGGCGGGGGTGCTGAGTTCTGCCCGGATGTCGGCTTTTTTGATCCAGCCCCAGTCGCCGCCTTTGCGGGAACGGTTGTCGGTGCTGAATTGGCGGGCGAGGTCGCCGAAGTTACTGCCGGAGTGGAGGGCTTGCATGATCTCAGCGGTGGTGGCTTCGAGGTCGGCGGGGACTTCTCCGGCGGCGGGGGTCAGGATGATCTGGCGCAAATGCATGGCGGCTTCCTGATAGAAACGGATTTTGTTATCGAGGTAGAAATCCTGAATGCGTTCGGGGCTGACTTCGGTCTCGGATTTGCGGTTTTGTTGACGCATGACGTTAACCGCGACGCGTTCGTAGATTTTTTTGCGGTAATCGCGGGGGGTCTCGCCGCGTGCCTTGAGGTAACGGATGAATTTGCCGCGGTCGCCGTCGAAGTCACTGGTGATGACATCGTTGTATTCCTGGTCGATATAGGACTGGGGGATCATGAGGCCCTTGTCCTGAGCGGCTTTGACGATGATGATGCGGTCGATTTTGTTTTGGAGGATTTGCCGGCTCATTTGCCCGAGGCGTTTGTTGAAATCCTCGGAGTTTTGGGATTCGAGTCGGAGGCGGGGGATGATGGGTTCGAGCTCGGCGCGGACTTCCTCGAGGGTGATGATTTGACCTTCAGCGATGGCGGCGATGCTGTTGCCGAGTCGGCTGATGGAGCGGTCCTCTTCCTGGGCGGGCAGAATGGTGGCGCAGAGGAGGGCGGTGCAGGCCAAGGAACGGCGGAGAAGGCGGTGGATCATGATGGTCGCGGTTTGAGGAAGATTTAACTTTACTTGAATCTTGAAAGCATGGCGCGGGTGGTCAAGCGGGGAAATGGTTTGGGAGTGAGGAGTTGGAGGTGGTTGGTTGTTAGTGCGGTTATGTGGTGGGGCGGGAGTGGCGTTTGAGGAAGGTTTGGATTTCTTTGAGTTTTGCGAGGGTGGTGCGGGCGGTGAGGCGGGGGAAGCGGCTGCCGTTTTTGAGGTAGGGTTCTTTACCGGGATTGGCGCGGTGGCAGATGAGGCGGTCATCTTCGGTCTCGACGCGGCGGACTCCGGCGGCTTCGGCGTGGACGCGGATTTCGCTGACGGCGAGGAGGGCGCGGGCGGGGGGCGGGAGTTTCCCGAAGCGGTCGCGCATTTCGTCTTCGATGGCATGGAGGGTTTCGATGTCGGGGGCGAGGGCGAGGCGGCGGTAGAGGTCGATGCGAAGGCGGGGTTCGGCGATGTAGGCGGCCGGAAGTTCAGCGCGGTCTTTAAGGCAATCGAGTTGGACTTCAGCGCGGATGCGGTCGGCGCCGGGTTCGCCCTTGAGACGGGCGACGGATTGTTTGAGGAGTTGGCAATAGAGTTCAAAGCCGACGCCGGCGATGTGGCCGCTTTGTTGGGAACCGAGGAGGTTACCGGCGCCCCGGAGTTCGAGGTCGCGCATTGCGATGCGGAAGCCGGCGCCGAGTTGGTTGTGTTGTTTGAGGGCGTTGAGGCGTTTGTGGGCTTGATCGACGAGGGCGGCGTGGCGGTGGAGAAGGAGGTAGGCGTAGGCCTGGCGTTTGAAGCGCCCAACGCGTCCGCGGATCTGGTAGAGTTGCGAGAGCCCGAAGCGGTCGGCGCCTTCGATGATGAGGGTGTTGCAGTTGGGGATATCGATGCCGGATTCGATGATGGTGGTACAGACGAGGATGTCGTATTCGCCCGCCACGAATCGCGCCATGATTTTCTCGAGGGCGAGGGCGGTCATTTGCCCGTGCCCGACTGCGACCCGGAGTTTGGGGTGCATTTCGCGAATCGTATCGGCGACTGCTTCGATGGTCTGGACGCGGTTGTGGAGGTAGAAGACCTGCCCGCCCCGGTCGATTTCGGCACGGATTGCGTCTTTAACGATGGCGGGGTCGTAGCTCTGGACGATGGTTTCGATGGGCCGGCGATCGGCGGGCGGGGTTTCGATGACGGACATGGAGCGCGCCCCCGCAAGGGCGAGGTAGAGGGTGCGCGGGATGGGGGTGGCGCTCAGGGTGAGGATATCGACCGCGGCGCGGAATTCCTTGAGGCGTTCCTTGTGTTTGACGCCGAAGCGTTGTTCCTCGTCGACCACGAGGAGGCCGAGGTCTTTGAAATGAACGTCCTGACTGAGAAGGCGGTGGGTTCCGACGATGCAGTCGATGCGCCCTGCGGCGAGTTCGGCGAGGAGTTCACGGACTTTGCGGTCGGGGACAAGGCGGCTGACCTGCGCGACCGTGATGGGATAGGGTGCCATGCGTTCGCGGAAGGTGTTGAAGTGTTGTTGGCAGAGGACGGTGGTGGGGACGAGGACCGCCGCCTGTTTCCCGGAGAGGACTGCTTTGAGGACGGCGCGGATCGCGACCTCGGTTTTGCCGAAGCCGACGTCGCCGCAGATAAGGCGATCCATGGGGCGCGCCAGTTCCATGTCCGCCTTGGTGGCTTCGATCGCGGCGAGTTGATCAGGGGTTTCCTTGAAGGGGAAGGCGTCCTCAAATTCTTTTTGCCAGAAATGGTCTTCCGGAAAGGCGAAGCCCTCGGATTGGTCGCGGGTGGCGTGGAGGCGCAGCAGTTGGGCGGCGTAGTCGAGGGTGGCGGCTTCGGCGGCACGGCGGGATTTTGCCCATGCTTTACCGCCGATTTTGCTGAGTTTCGGGGCGGCTTTGGTGAGGCCCACGTAGCGTGTAAGGAGGTGGGATTCCGCGAGGGTGACATGGAGGGTCATGGCATTGGCGAATTCTACCGAGAGGACTTCGCGGGGACCGTTGGGGGTCTCGAGTTTGACGTGACCGCGAAAGAGGCAGATGCCGTGCTGGAGGTGGACGAGCGGGTCGCCGTCCGCGAGTTCCGAAAAGTCCAGCATTTGATCGACCTGGGAAAGGGAGGGGCGGGCGCGTTCGCGGCGCGCCGGTGCTTGTTTTGAGGGCTGTCCGAGGAATTCGTCATCGGTAAAGAGGACGTAGCCGTGGCTGCGGGCGGAGCGGGGGAGCGGGAACCAGGGTTTGCCCCCGTCGCGGATGATGACGCCACCCGGGAGGGATCCGTCGAGGATTTCGATTTGGAGGTCGGCGGTGCGCGGGTCGTCTTCGAGGGCATTGCGGAGGCGTTGGGCGCGGGTTTTACCCGGGCAGATTGCGAAGAGCGCGAGTTTTTCCCGGTTAGCCCATTGATGGAGTTGTTCTTCGAAGCGGAGCAAATTGGCGGGGGTATTGGGGCGGGGGAGATCGAGTGGTTCGAGGGAATCGAGGCGGTAGTGGGCGGTCGGCTCGAGGGCGAGGGCTTGACGGGGGGCGTCCTCAAAGAGGGCGGGCTGGGTATCGACTTCGCAGATCGCGAGGCGGGTGTCCTTGGCCTCGGTCTTGGCGCGCGCCCGAAGGGCTTGGGGGACGCTGCGGATTTGCCCGGCGGGGGCGGGCGAGGGGTCGAAGCGGTAGGCGTGCTCGCGGGTGAGGAGGGCGGGTTCTTCGAGAATCCAGGTGAGGGCGGAGGCGGGGAGGTAGTCGAGAAGGGCGGCGTCCTGCTGATCCTGGGATGAATCGGAACCCGCGGCGGTGGGGACGGTGAGGGCTGCGGCGGTGCCGGTAGTGCGTTGGGTAGTGGGATCAAAGGTGCGGATGCTCTCGAGTTCATCGCCAAAGAAATCGAGGCGGTAGGGTTGGAGGGCATCGAGCGGGTAGAGATCGAGAAGGCCGCCCCGGACTGCGAACTGCCCCGGGTTTTCGCAGAGGGCTTCTGAATCGTAATTGAGCTCGCGAGCGAGTTGTTCGGTGAGTTGGGCGAAGTCATAGTTTTCCCCGAGGCGGATTTCGAGGCGGGAACGCTTGAATTGTTCGCGGGGCGGGCAGGGCCCGAGGAGGGCTTCGGGGGTCGTGATGAGGAGGCGGGGGGCTTTTGGTTTGCGGAGGAGGGCGCCGAGGGCCTGGAGGCGTTCGCCGATGCGGTCGGTGCGGCGGGCGTGGTCGATATTGGGCGGGGGTGCTTCCGGGAAGAAGCAGATTTCGGGCGGGGTCTTGGGGAGA
>DKOX01000010.1 GCA_002470925.1 Opitutia bacterium UBA7350
GGAGGGGCTCGATTTCTTGCAAGCTACTTTAAATTCAAGCAGAGTTTTAGCGGAGATATAAGGGGGATAAGATGCAGGATAACCTTAAGTTACTTTTATCATTGGCGATGCTTATGTCCACAACCGGACAGACTTTATTTTCAGCGGCAAGCGAGGACTACCGCGTTCTATTTGACGGCAAGACCTTGGAGGGCTGGGATGGCGATCCCCGATTTTGGCGGGTTGAGGATGGCAGCATCGTGGGCGAAACAACCGAAGCGCTGCGCACTCCGAAAAACACCTTCCTGATTTGGGAGGGTGGGGAGGTTGGTGACTTCGAGTTGTGGGTCGATTTCAAATTACGCAATCATAATAGCGGCATTCAATACCGTAGTTTTCGTTTGCCCGACGAGCCTTGGCGGGTTGGAGGTTATCAGGCTGACATTGCTGAAGATCCGCGTTGGATGGGCGCGGCCTGGGGTGAGCGTTACAAAAATCTTTTGGCGGGGCGTGGCGAGAAGTGCGTAGTGGGAGAAACCGCGGCAGACCGCCGCGTAGTGGCACAGGTTGGTGACGCCGAAGCAATTCTCAGGGAAATCGATATGGATGGTTGGAATACCTATCATATTATCGCGCGGGGGAATCAATGCATTCAAAAGATCAACGGAATCATCACGGCAGAATTTTCGGAGTCAGCGGCGGATCGCCTCAAGCGTGGACTGATTGCTTTGCAGTTGCACTCCGGGCCACCGATGGAGGTACGTTTTAAGAATATTCGCTTACGGGAGCTGGCGCCGGAGGATAAAAAGGAAATTCTTTTTTTAGCCGGTAAAAAAAGTCACGGCTACAATGCGCATGAGCACCAAGCCGGTTGCCATCTGCTGGCGCGATGCCTGAACGAGAGTGGTTTAGACGTCAGCGCACAGGTGGTGACAGAGGGAGCCTGGCCAGAGCCCTGGGTTGGCTACGCAAAGCCCGACAGCATCGTCATGTATTGCGATGGGTACAAACACCACATGGCCAAAGACCACCAAGAAAAAATCCAAGCACTGACGGATGCCGGGGTCGGAGTGGCCTGTTTGCATTTTGGGGTTGAGGTTGAACCCACGGAACTTGGAACCCAATTCCTCGACTGGATTGGTGGTTATTTTGAAATTGGCTGGTCGGTCAATCCCACTTGGGAAGCGAGTTATACGGAATTTCCGGAACATCCCATCACACGGGGAGTTAAACCATTTACCATCCGCGATGAATGGTATTACCATATGCGTTTTCAGCCGGAAATGGAGGGCGTGACACCAATACTCTCGACGCTACCACCGCTTGAGACCCTTAGCACTCGTGCGCACAACAAAGATCGCGGTAGTAACCCGACCGTTTATGAAGCGGTCAAATCAGGGGTGGCGCAGCATACTGCCTGGGCCTACGAGCGCCCGAATGGAGGACGCGGCTTTGGTTTTACCGGGGGGCATTTTCACCAGAATTGGAAAGAGGATAACTTTCGCAAGCTTGTCCTGAACGCTCTGGCTTGGACCGCAAAATCAACTATTCCCGCAGATGGAATTCCGTCCCGTACGCCCAGTCAAAAGGATTTAGCGCTGAATCAGGATTACCCGAAA
Source organism: Opitutia bacterium UBA7350 (assembly GCA_002470925.1). Lineage (GTDB taxonomy): Bacteria > Verrucomicrobiota > Verrucomicrobiia > Opitutales > Coraliomargaritaceae > UBA7445. Next base: position 1,599 of record DKOX01000010.1, read on the forward strand.
CCGAAACCAAAAAATTAAATCACAAATGAAAAGAGCAATCATACCACCAATCATGAAAGAGATCCTCATCCTTGCCCTTATCGGTTTCAGCATGGCAGGCGCACAGGCCGAGCCGCTCAAAGCCCTGCTGATAACCGGAGGTTGCTGTCACGACTACGACCGCCAGCGGGAGATCATTCCGGCTGCGGTCGATTTAAACAGCAAGCTGAAAGTGGAGTGGACGATTCTGCATCAGCGTACCAAAGGAACCGATAACCTGCTGGAATTCTACAAAAATGAGGGGTGGGCCAAGGGATATGATGTGGTGGTGCACAATGAATGTTTCGCATCGGTGGGCGATGTAGACTACATTGCAGGGATTCTAAAGCCGCACCTCGACGGAGTCCCCGCGGTGCTTATACATTGCTCGATGCACTGCTACCGCACGGGACCCACACGCGAGGATTGGTGGAAGTTCTGTGGTGTACACTCTCCCCGGCATGGCCCGAAGCATCCCTTTGAGGTCAAGATTGTTGCACCTGAGCATGAAGTTATGATGGGTATGCAAAATTGGACCACTCCCAAGGGAGAACTCTATTACATTGCCAAGACCTATCCAGGCGTAACCCCTCTGGCAGAATCGAAATCAAATGCCACCGGCGAGATGCATATGAATATCTGGGTCCACGAATACGGCCCTTTAAAGACCCGTGTTTTCGCCACCACCATCGGGCATCACAATGAGACAATGCTGCAGGCTGAATATATGGAACTCTTTACCCGCGGGCTCTTGTGGGCCGCCGGTTTGCCCGTCGCGGAAAACCTTAAGAATCAATAAAAGCCAAAACCTACTGATTCTATGAAACAGAAACCCCTGCATCGTCGCCAATTTCTTCGCTCAGGCCTAGCTGCCGGAAGCGGTCTTTTGATTTTGCCAAGCGGCACTCTCTTTGGGAACAGTCCGAATAACCGTCTCAACATTGCCCTTATTGGTGCTTATGGACGGTCCCAAGCGCATTTTGGTACTTTGCGCGATGAAAACGTGGTCGCTATCTGCGAGGTCAATCAGCTCAATCTTCCTCCTGCGCTCAAGGAATTCCCGAAGGCAACGGTCTACGAAGACTGGCGCAAGTGCCTTGATCACCCCGGGCTGGATGCGGTCCTTTGTTGCACGCCGGATCATCATCACGCCTTCATTGCTAATTGGGCGCTCAATCGCGACCT
>DKOX01000132.1 GCA_002470925.1 Opitutia bacterium UBA7350
AATCACCAGAAAATTGCTGAAGAACCTAAATTTTCAAATTTATATTAAGAAATATGGGAATAAAAGTAGAAAGAATAGACCACCTAGTACTAACTTGTAAGGATCTTACTTCCACGCTCGAATTTTATGTAAAAGTTCTTGGAATGAAGGAAGAAAAGTTCGCAAATGGTAGGCTTGCTTTGCACTTTGGAAACCAGAAAATAAATATTCATCAAGAAGGAAACGAGATTAAGCCACACGCTACTAAAACTTTTCCTGGAACAAGCGATCTTTGCTTTGTGGTCGACGAAGAAATCGATGAGATTTTAGCAATATTGCATCAAAATGCTATAGATGTAGAACTTGGTCCAGTTCAGAGAGTTGGTGCAATAGGGAAAATTTATTCTATATACCTGCGAGATCCCGATGGCAATCTCATTGAACTTTCGACATACACACCTTCAAGGACTACACACCATAAGACTTCTAAAAAGTATTTATAACTCACACACCATTGGTTAGCATGACTACATACAACGTTCAGCAAAAGAAAAGAATCTAAAACCTACGATGCCAGTCAGGAAAAATGCCGGGAGTTTGTATGGAGCCGTCAGTTTTCCAGCAAAGCCAACATGCCGAAAGAACGGGCTGCTTTATATCAAAGCGACCTGTGGAAGAAGACCCTGAGCCCAGAACTGAAAGAAAAAGGTTTCATTGAGAAGGTGGAGATCGTCTACACGGTGAAACCAAGCAAATAACAACTTCCTTTAATCCACCTGGATGAGCAGTTAAAGGAATATTGAGAACTACGGGTTATACCGCGATTATTAGCATTGCAGGATGTGACACTGTCGTGACATGTGCTTGCAAGCGGCTCAAATAGATCGGCCTATCAGCCGCAGAGTTTTGAAAATCTATTCTAAAATTATGAAAAAAGTATGTTTATTCCTTGGTTTTTATCTTACTTGTTATTTTGGTGTTATCTTCGCTAGTGAAGTAGAATACACGGGTAAAATTACTGCTAAAACCTTATTAGATACGACGCACACCGCCGTCGGTGAGGCCATTAAATATCCTAAAGGGCAAGCTCGTATTGTTAGTTTATTGGTGACTGTTCCTCTCGGGACTGAAACGGGTTGGCATACCCATGGAGTGCCAATATTTGGTTATGTTTTAGAGGGAACCCTTAAAGTAGCTTACGAAGGACAAGAGCCCAAAATTTTCCCCCAAGGCACTGCTTTGGTTGATGCCTTGGATATTGTGCATAATGGCAATCCTGTGGGCGATCAACCTGTAAAACTACTTGTCGTTTTTATGTCCTCGATTGACGCCAGGCCCACCATCCCGGCTGAAGCTCCAAAGAATAAGTAGACGTTATGTCCATCGGGCAGGTCGGCATTTTTTATCGCTATCATAGTGTATTCTTGAACAAAACGCATAACATATAAATCCACCAGACCCGCATTACACGAGCGGATGCGCATCCAACTAACGGTGGATGGAGGAACAGGAAGTGTTAGTCACAGTCGGTGCATGGGAGACGGAGACAGTCGCTGGCCAGGTCGCCGCAGCGCATCATCAACGAAAGGTTCGACTCTCTCATGCTCCACTACTCCCGCCGCTTAAGCCGCGTTGGCGTGGGGAGCGGGGAGCATTCCGACCCCCCCCCACACCTATCAGCGGCTTTATCATCAAAAGGTGCGATGGAACCCGGTGTCCACCGACTATTCATGATGGTAACCGGTGCCGCGGTTGATCGCATCGGCGCGGTAGATTTGCTCGCACAGAATGAAGCGTGCCATCTCATGCGTGAAGGTCATCGGCGAGAGGGAGAGTATCGCATCCGCGCGAGCCTTCACCGCCTTGGAAAGACCATAGGCGCCCCCAACCACAAAGTTTGCCGGACGCCCCTGTAAAGCCACAAGTTCCGTCGCAAAGTCGTTTGAGCGCATCCCCTTGCCCTCCTCCGCCAATACGTAAACCTTTGCCTCCCGGCGTTTCTCCAACGCTTCCAAAATGCGCTGCCCCTCGCTTTCAACCGTCCCGTCCTTCAACTCGATTACTTCAAAATTTCCCTGCAGTTTCAGACGTTTTTCGTAATCCGCGCACAAATCCGCCAGCGACCTCTTTTTCATCTTACCCACCACGATTAAAGTATAACGAAACATTCCGTCATTACGGAACCTCCACCACCCCGAGGCAAGCCCCCTCTGATCCACAAGCCATGAATAAGTCGGGGCGAGCGGTTCCCTCCTCTGCGTTTTATATTTTAACGTGGAGAAGTGAAGGCTCAGAGGAACTCTGAAACTCTGCGTCTATATTTTAACGCGGGGGAGGCACACATTCGCGTGATCGATGTGATTCGTACTTCTCTTACACAGCCCCTCATCCCCCACTTCGCGGGCAATCACCGGTCTCCTACCTTTAGGCCACTTTTGCTTTTTTGGAGCGGGTCGTCTTTTTGTAATGCAGTTTGGGTGTTTCTTTTCCCTGGATCACCTTGGCGTTGATGACGACTTTACTGAGGTTTTCCTCGTGCGGGATTTGATACATGACATCGAGCATGAGACCTTCCATGATGGCACGGAGGGCGCGGGCGCCAGTCTTTAATTGGATCGCTTTTTGAGCGATGGCGGCAATCGCGTCTTTAGTAAATTCAAGCTTGGCACCGTCCATCGCAAAAAGTTTTTGGTATTGCTTCACGAGCGCGTTCTGCGTGTCGAGGAGGATGTGCTGCAGGTCTTCGACCGAAAGTTCATCGAGCACCGCCACCATGGGGAGACGTCCGATGAACTCGGGGATCATTCCGAATTGGACGAGATCCTCGGGTTGAATCTCGCGGAGGAGTTCGCTCACGGGAACCTCGCTGCTGCGACGATTGTGAAGGGTGTCAAAACCCATCGCCTTAGAACCGATGCGATTCTGAACGATTTTATCAAGGTCCACGAAGGCACCACCGCAAATGAAAAGAATGTTGGCGGTATTGACCTGGATATATTCCTGGTTGGGGTGCTTTCGCCCTCCCTGCGGCGGCACATTGCAAACGGTGCCTTCAATGATTTTGAGCAGAGCTTGCTGGACGCCCTCACCCGAGACATCGCGGGTAATGGAGACATTATCGGTCTTGCGACCGATCTTATCAATTTCATCGACGTAGATAATACCGCATTCGGCGCGGGCAACGTCGTAATTGGCAGCTTGCAGGAGGCGAAGGACAATGTTCTCGACGTCATCACCGACATACCCGGCCTCGGTCAAGGTAGTGGCATCGACAATCGTAAAGGGCACCCCCAACGTTTGTGCGAGGGTGCGGGCGAGCAAGGTTTTGCCGGAACCGGTGGGGCCGAGCAGGAGGATGTTGCTCTTTTCCACTTCGACATCCGCCAGTTCTTTGTCCGGCAGAACAAAATCATCGGTAGCATCGATGCGCGCCTCGGACTGGAGCCGCTTGTAATGATTGTAAACTGCGACGGCGAGGGCGCGTTTGGCGTACTGCTGACTGATGACGTGCTCGTCGAGGAATGCCTTCAGGTCGGCAGGTTTTTGTAATTCAAAGGGGCTTTTGTTGAGATCGCGGGCTTCTTTTGCCTGTTGCGAGGCGAATTCATCTCCGGTCTCGCGTTCGATGATAGTCTGACAGACCGAGACACAGGCATCGCAGATGTGGACCCCGGCCGGCCCCGCGATCATTTTGCGGGTTTCGTTTTGAGCCTTACCACAGAAGGAACAAAAGGTCATGCGGGTTGCCTTAGCCATGTCTTATGATGGAGCGGTTTAAGCGGGAGGCTTGTTTTGGATGACTTGGTCGACGATGCCGTATGCGAGTGCGTCCTCGGCAGAAAGGTAAAAGTCGCGATCGGAATCTGCCTCGATTTCAGCAACGGTTTTCTTAGTGTGTTGCGCGATAAGGGTATTCATACGTTCGCGCCAGCGGAGGATTTCGCGGGCGGCGATCGAAATATCGGAGGTTTGCCCGGTGGCGCCACCGGAGGGTTGGTGCATGAGAATGCGACTGTTGGGTAAAGCATAGCGCTTGCCCTGGGTACCCGCCGCCAAAAGAAGCGTCGCCATACTGGCAGCTTGTCCGACGCAATAGGTCACGATCTCGCACTCCAAGAAATTCATGGTGTCGTAAATCGCCATACCATCGGTGACGCTGCCGCCGGGGGAATTAATGTATAGACTGATGTCCTTTTTGGGATCTTCCATCTGCAGGAAGAGCATTTGTGCAATGACGGCATTCGCGACGAAATCATTAATGGGAGTGCCGATAAAGATGATACGGTCGCGGAGCAGTCGACTGTAGATGTCCCAGGCGCGCTCGGTGCGGCCCTCGCGTTCATAGACAGTGGGCAGTGGTATGTAACTCATGCTTTTAAAAATGTCGAAAATGGATGCTTTAGCAAACGGAAAGCGGGATTATAGAACGGCCGCAATTAAGCATCCGCTACCGCTGCTTCAGCAGTCTCGCGTTCGGCCTTTTCAAGCAGCTTGTCCATGGTTTTACCCATCAGGATGTCGAGACGCATACGATTGATGCGGCTTTGATCCTTTTGGATTTCCTTGACGAGCTTTTCCGGCTTTTGGCCGGTTTGCATCGCTTCCTGCATAATGATCTGGCTGAAATCCTGACTCTCCGCCTTGATCTTTTCCTTCTCGGCAATCTTGCCAAGGATGATGCGTGATTTCATGCGATCGACCGCAGCCTTACTCGCGCCCGCATGCAGTTCCGCCTTGTTTTTTTCAAAATCGGCCTCTTTCGCTCCCTGTTGCATATTGCGCTGCATGAAATCCCGAAGCAGCGCTTCCGTTTCGTTTTCAACCCCACTTTGAGGAAGCTCCAAATCCACCGCCTGGAGGAGTTGGTCGGTGATTTGTTGGCGCTCCGCTTGAAAATTTTGCTGTTGTTTCTGATTCTTGATATTTTCGGAAATTTGCTCACGCAACTCGGACTCGTCCTTCACCTTGAGGGCTTCAAAAAAAGCGGCGTCCATTTCAGGCATGACCTTTTCGCGTACTTCCTCCACCTTGATGGTGTAGTCAACCGATTTCCCCGCGAGCTCGGCGGGTTCGAAATCCCCGGCGTATTCCATCGTGACAATTTTTTCGTCGCCTGCCTTCATGCCGACCACGCCGTCAATAATGGCGCGCACCCCAGGTGAATCCTCAGCGCCGGCTTCTTCCCATGTGGTCTTCTGGGTGCCATACATCGCGGGCAATTCCGGAAAGGTTTCGGTCAACGCTTTTCCATCCAGACTGCCTTCGTAACCACAACGGACATAATCACCCGCCGTTGCAGCCTTTTCAACCTCCTTGAATTCCGCGCGCTGGCTGAGGATTTGATCGAGCATGCGATCGACTTCCGCATCGCTCGCCTCGACCGGTGCGCTGGTAACCTTCAAGCCCTCATAACTGGGCAATTCAAAAGACGGAATAATATCCACCGTGAACTCAATGACGGCGTCCTGACCAGCGACAATTTCGCCCTCTTTTAAATCGACAATGCCATAGACTTCAAAGCCGGCAGACTGCACACCGCTTTCATGCGCCTTGGAAACCACACGGTTGGCGAGCTCTTTATTCAAATCCTTGGCATAGCGGGTGCGCACCATTTTTTCCGGAGCTTTGCCGGGGCGGAAGCCGGGGATCTTGGCCTGACGCTGGAAGTCACGGACCAACTGCGCCTCGAGTTCATTGACTTCCTCGGCAGAAAAATGAACAGAGATCGCTTTGCGCGTAGAGTTAATATCGTTTGATTCGGTTTTCACGTTTAAATATGGGTGAGAGGACGCTCAGTGAGCGCTGGACTAAAAGAAAACCGCGTAGCAAAGGGAAAAGGGAAATTGTGGTCAATCCCATATTACATCGGGCAGCCTGGGTGGAAGGCTCAATCGTGGAGCTGCCGGAACTGGAGGTAGTCTGGTTCCGCCAACTCGATCAGCTCCGCCCATTGCTCCAGCGCGGCAAGTGTTTGCGGAACCGCTTCCAAACCGGTATTGAGGACCCCGACGACCACGACGCCGTGCTTGCGGTTAAAGTTGCGCAAACGCAAACCCAGGGCCTCCAGCGCGGGCGAGAGCGCCGCAACATCAACCCCTTCTGCCAGTTCTATCTTTACCTGATCCGCCGCCATGTAATACAGGGACCCACTTTTGAGATCTTCAACAATGCGGACATAGGGATAACTGTCGTCAAAATTAATAATCCAAACCCGTTCGCTCGCGGCCTCCTGTCCTGGTAGATATCCAAAACGAAGCACCCTTCCCTTCAGCATGGCAGGCTCGACTGCCTGCGGGAGCGGCTCCGCTTCAACCGCCGCCGCAGCCTTCAAATGAAAAGCCCAGGGATCTGTCACCGCGGCATCTTCGCGAGCAGCCCGCCGCATGAGGATCAGGGAGACGATCGCAAGACCAATCATGAAGCCGACGAAAAAAACAAAGAGGCGCTCGGTGTTTTTCATTGGGAGATTTGGGTTTGGGCAGTTTGAAATTCGCGGTGCGCCCGCATTGCACACAGCACAATGGCAAGCCCGCCCGCCCACAAACTACTGTATTTCAAACCGTGCAGGAAACCCAGCGCCGCGAGGTGCGCATAATCCGGTGAGTCCACAAAAAACAGACCAAACAGCACATGCGACAGAACCCCCAAAGTCGCGCCGGAAAAGCAAACGAGGCACACAAAATATAGCCAATCCATGAACCAGCGTAATATAACTTTTAAAATCCTGAACATCGGTCTATAAAACCTCACATCAAAGTGAAATCGGCCCGGATAGCAAGTTCACCCGTAATCGAGATTTAACTCATCTGATTCGGGCTTCACATTGAAAGACAGTCAATCAAGTTAAGCAACATGTTGAATTTCAGCACTCAGATTCGCACCCGATACGCGGAAACCGACCGCATGAATGTCGTCTACCACAGTCATTACTTCGTTTGGTTCGAAACTGCGCGTATTCAATTGTTGGATCATCTAGGGCTTCCCTACCGCGATCTTGAAGCACAAGGCCTCTTTATTCCGGTGCTTGAGGCACAAGCCAGCTACAAAAGCCCCGCGCATTTTGATGATCGGCTCACCATCGACCTACAACTCGCCAAACCACCGCGCGCGCGCTTCCGCTTCGATTATACCGTGCGACGCGAATCCACCGTCCTCACCACCGGCTACACCGTGCACGCCTTCATGGATGCTTCCGGCAAAGCCCTCCGCCCGCCCGATACTTTCCTGCAACGCCTTAAAGATGTTTCAGCCGCACAAACGACTCAGGCTGCGAACCCTCAGTCGCAATGCGAACGGTAAATCCGGATAATGTGATCCACGATGTCCGCCAGACTGCGACCCTCGGTGCTGATTGCAGGTCCCGCCTCAAGATAAACCGATTCACGCGCGTTCAAGAGTTCGCGAATCCGTGCCTCCCGATCCTCCACATTCAAAAGGGGCCGCTTCTTGTTGCGTGCGGTGCGTTCGATAATGGTCTCCACCGAAGCAAATAAACTGACCACCACCCCGCGCGCGCGCAGCAAATCCACCATTCCGGGTTGCACCACCAAGCCTCCGCCGCAAGCCACGACATAACCGGTCGCCGCATGCCCCGACTCGATAAAAGATCGTTCGTATTCGCGAAAACGCGCCTCCCCTTCCTTTTTGAAAATCTCCGCAATACTGCACCCCTGCGCTTTTTCGATCGCATGATCCGTGTCAACAAAACGCATACCCAGCTCACCCGCAAGCCGCCGACCAATAACAGACTTGCCCACGCCCATGAATCCCACGAGGTACAGATTTTTGGATTTGTCGTTCATCCCATTCATTGCTCATAATCTGAGACAGCGCAGCGATTTCAGGCGATCAAAAAATAACCCTCCCTGTATGCGCGTACCGATTTAATCACTTTTTCCACCACCGACACCTTAAAAAATGGGAACCCAAGTCTCGCGAATCACAGTCAAAGCCGTCATGCCGACCTCCAGCGGTTGCGCCATCTTTCTTGGCACCGATGCCAAGACCTTTGTGATCTACGTTGATCAGGGCATTGGCACCGCCATCCAGCACGCCATTAATTATGTGCAATTTGAACGCCCGCAAAGTCATGACCTCATGATCAGCCTCCTCGATGGAATGGGTGCGGAGGTCGAGCGCACCATCATCAATGATGTCGCCGAGAGTACCTTTTATGCCCGACTGGTGGTTTCAATGGACAATGAATTGAGTCAGAAAATCGTAGAGGTCGACGCCCGCCCTAGCGACTCAATCATCCTTGCCCTCCTTGCGGATAAACCCATCTATGCCACGCAGAAGGTTCTGGAGGCAGTCGATGACATGAGCCTCATTCTCGAGAAAATCCTCAATCAAAACAAGGAGGACCAGAGCTAGTCCATGAGAGAAGGCCCTGCGACCCTGCCGCTTCCGGAAGCGATGATCCCCGGCCAGCCTTGGAGCGCCCTCGCCCCCATGCAGGATGTGACCACCCTGCCTTTCATGCGCCTCCTCGGCATATATGGCCCACCGGATCTCCTCTTTACCGAGTATTTCCGCGTGCATGGTCACTCCACCCTCGAGTCTCATATCGTCGCTTCAATTGAGCGACATAACACCGGTCGCCCCGTTTTCGCCCAACTCATTGGCGAAAGCCTCCCCGACCTCCAGCGCACTGTCCGCGCGATTCATGCTGCGAAGCTGCCCGTTGCCGGCATCGATCTCAACATGGGTTGCCCCGCCCCCAAGGTTTACAAAAAAAACGTCGGCGGCGGACTCCTCCGCGACCCCGCAGTGGTGGACCGTATTCTGGGATGCCTGCGCGAAGCGGTCGAGGGACGCTTCACGGTCAAGATGCGCATCGGGTTTGAGGACGACCGCAACTTCGAGGCAATCCTGAAACTCATCGAAAAACACCAGGTCGACCTTCTGAGCCTGCACGCCCGAACCGTCAAGGAAGCCTACCGCAGCGCCGTTCATTATGAATACATCCAACGGGCCGCGGAAGCCCTTCCTATACCGGTTCTAGCAAATGGAAACGTCACCTCGGTCAACAAAGGCCTCTGGGTGCTTAAAAATACCGGAGCGGCGGGCCTCATGATCGGGCGTTCCTGCATTCGCAACCCCTGGATCTTTCGCCAACTACGCGAGCATTTCGCCGGGGCGACAGTCTACCGGCCCACCCTCGCCGATGTCGCTCATTATATCGACGACCTCTATCAAGCCACCACCCAAGCAGGTCGCGCCGAACGCCATCACATCAACCACCTCAAAAAATTCCTCAACTTCATCGGCCTCGGCGTCGATCCCGAGGGGCGTTTCCTCCACGAGGCCCGCCGCGCCACCACCAAGGCGGAACTCGATGTGGTCTGCCACCGCCATCTCCTCGCCGATGGCATCGCTGAGCAAGCTTTCGCCGATGAACCCCTCAAGGGACTTGTTGCCCGCCCAAACTGCGAAACTGCGCAGGGCTGCTCGCTTTAAACCCGTGCCCTCACTTTTTTGAGTGATAGCAGGGAAAATGAATTGCACCCTTATGTGAATACCTCTACCACCTCTGCTTTACCCAAGATTTAATGAATATACACGAGTATCAAGCGAAACGACTCCTCGACGATTACGGCGTCCCGGTACCGAAGGGCTACGCCGCCCAAACGAGTCGTGAAATTGAAACCGCGATTGCCCACTTGGGCGAGAGCCAGAAGATCGTAGTGAAAGCGCAGATCCATGCCGGAGGACGCGGCAAGGGCAGCTTTACCGATGGCTATCAGGGCGGCGTGAAGCTGGTTGAAGGGCGCGAGGCCGCGCTGGAATCCGCGAACCGCATGCTCGATAACACCCTCGTGACCAAGCAGACCGGCCCCGCCGGACGCAAGGTGCAGACTGTCTATTTTACCGAAGCCTGCGAAATCCAGCATGAATATTACCTCGCCCTCGTACTGGACCGCGAGACCGCTCAAACCGTTATCATCGCTTCGACCGAGGGCGGCATGGACATCGAGGAAGTCGCTGAAAGCAGCCCCGAGAAAATCATCCGCGTCCCGATCTCGACAACCATGGGCCTGCGCCACCATCATTGCCGACGGGTCGCCTTCGAACTCGGCTTTAGCGGAGACCAAGTGAAGCAATTTGCCCGCCTCCTGACCGGCCTTTACAATCTCTATTGGGAAAACAATGCCATGTTGGTTGAGATCAACCCGCTCATCACGACCGACCGCGGCGACCTCATGGCGCTCGACGCCAAAATGACCTTTGATGGCAACGCCATCTTTCAACACCCGAAAATTCAGCAACTTCGCGATCTTAACGAAGAAGACCCCAAGGAAATCGAAGCCTCCAAGCACAACCTCAGCTACATCGCCCTCGACGGCAACATCGCCTGCCTCGTCAACGGGGCGGGCCTCGCTATGGCGACAATGGATATCATCAAGAGCTTTGGCGGGGAACCCGCCAACTTCCTCGACGTGGGTGGTGGTGCCAATGAAGACCAGGTCACCGCCGCCTTTAAGATCATACTCTCCGACCCGAAGGTCGAAGGCATCCTCGTCAATATTTTTGGCGGCATCATGAAATGTGATGTCATTGCCCGCGGCATCGTGGCCGCCGCCCGCAATGTCGACATCCAAGTGCCCCTCGTGATTCGCCTCGAAGGCACCAACGTCGAAGCCGGCAAGGCGATCCTCAAGGAAAGCGGGATTGCCTGCACCCCGGCCGACAGCCTCGCCCATGCCGCAGAAATCATCACCACCCAAGTCAACGCTAAGGCCTAAACGCAGGACCCTTTCATTATGAGCATTCTCGTCAACAAAGACACCCGCGTCGTCGTTCAAGGCATCACTGGTAAAACCGGCACCTTCCATACCAAACAATGCCTCGAATACGGCACCAAAATCGTCGCCGGCGTGACCCCCGGCAAAGGCGGACAAGTCTGGGAAGATTCAGTCCCCGTCTGCAATACGATGGCGGAAGCGGTCCGCGAACACGGCGCCAATGTTTCCGTTATTTATGTGCCACCCGCCTTTGCAGGCGACTCCATCCTGGAAGCGATCGAAGCGGAAATCCCGCTTGTGATCTGCATCACCGAGGGCGTCCCCGTACGCGACATGGCCGAAATCCGCCGCCGCCTCTATTTCAAAAACACCCGGACCCGTCTCATCGGTCCGAATTGCCCGGGCATCATCACCCCCGGGGAATGTAAGATCGGCATCATGCCGGGCTACATCCACAAACCCGGACGGGTCGGAGTGGTCTCACGTTCCGGAACCCTCACCTACGAGGCGGTCTGGCAACTCACCCAGCGCGGCCACGGTCAAAGCACCTGTATCGGCATTGGCGGTGATCCCATCAATGGCACCTCCCAAACCGACGCGATTCGGATGTTTAACGAGGATCCTGATACCGACGCCATCATCATGATTGGTGAGATCGGTGGCAGTGCCGAAGAGGAAGCCTGCGAATACATCAAGGAACACGTCAAAAAACCCGTCGCCGGATTTATCGCGGGAGCCTCTGCCCCCAAGGGGCGCACCATGGGACACGCCGGCGCGATCGTTTCTGCCAGTGGTGCCGGCACCGCCGAAGCGAAGTTTGCCGCGATGGAAGACGCCGGAGTCGCCATCGCTCGCAACCCTTCTGAGATCGCCGACGCCCTCCTCACCGTCTACAAAGGTTGAATCGCGCCTACTGCACCAGTTTTTTGCTTATATTTGTGTTAATATAAACTCACCCCAACCCCAACCCCAACAATATGGACATCATTGAAGTCAGCCTCTTTATCATCGCCGTTGTCGGCGTCATTGCCCTCGGAATCTGGAAAAGCCGCGATGATGCAAGCAGCGGCGAAAAAGGCGCGAGCGATTACTTCCTCGCCGGCCGCGGACTGACCTGGTGGCTCGTGGGCTTCTCCCTTATCGCCGCCAACATTTCCACCGAGCAATTCGTGGGCATGTCGGGCGCCTCCGCCAACTGGTTGGGCATGGCGATTGCCTCCTATGAATGGATTGCGGCAATCACGCTGATCGTAGTGGCGTTCTGGTTTTTGCCCAAATTCCTCAAGGCGGGCCTCTACACCATTCCCGAATTCCTCCAGTATCGTTTCGACGGCGTCGCGCGTCTCGCCATGGCAATCCCCGCGATCGTGACGCTCGTCTTTGTAACGACCTCCTCCGTGATTTTCTCCGGCGCGAAATTCGTCTCCGAATACTACAACACCGTCCCCGTTCTCAACAACCTCACCGCAGTGTGCTGGCTCATTGCCGCCTTCGCTGCGATCTATGTCTTCATCGGAGGCCTCAAAGCCTGCGCCTGGACCGACCTCATCTGGGGCTCGGCGCTCATTCTCGGTGGTGCCATTGTCATGTTCCTTGCCTTCAATGTCCTTGCAGAAAAACCTGCCGAGGAATTGATCCTTACAAAAGTTTCCAATTCCGAAGCCACCGTTGAGCAAATCGCGGAGGCCGGGGCCTGGGAGCGCTTTATCTTGCTCAACGATGGAGTCGATGGCGAAGCAGAGGCACGCAACGGACCCAATGGATCCGGCGGCAAACTTCACATGGTTCGCCCCAAGGAAGATTCCGACATTCCATGGACCGCGCTCCTGATCGGCTTATGGATCCCCAACTTCTTTTACTGGGGTCTCAATCAATACATTGTGCAGCGTACCCTCGGATCAAAATCCCTCGCGGAGGGTCAGAAGGGTATCGTCTTTGCGGCGGGGCTTAAATTGCTCATTCCCTTCCTGGTGGTGATCCCCGGGATCCTCGCCTACAACCTCTTTTCCGGCGACCTTTTGAACGCCGCCACCGGCGAATATGACTACGACCGCGCCTTCCCCGTGTTGGTGCGCAACCTCATCAAGCCCTTCCCCCTCATTTCCTGGTTTGTGCTGGCGGCTCTCAGTGGTGCGGTCATCAGTTCCCTCGCCTCGATGCTAAACTCCGCCTCAACCATCGCCACGATGGATCTCTATTCCAAGTTCAGTGGTGAAAAGAACCCCGCCAAACTCGTCAAAGTGGGTCGCGCATTTGTGGTTCTCTTTGTGATCCTCGCAGGATTTGTCGCACCCAAGCTTGATAATTTCACCAGTATCTTTGCCTATATTCAGGAATTCCAAGGCTTCATCTCGCCGGGCATCCTCGCGGTCTTCATCTTCGGATTCTTCTCGCCGCGCACCCCGCGTTATTTTGGAGCGGTCGGCATTGGTCTCAATGTCGTGTCCTACGCTGGTTTCAAATGGCTCATCGGCCCTTGGCTCGTTTCCAAAGGTTGGTGGTATGCGGAACAAATCGCCTTCCTTGATCGCATGGCAATCTGCTTCTTCATTGTCCTGCTCGCCGGGGTGATCCTTACGCTACTCAAGCCCATGAAGGAACCGGTCGCAATGCCGGTCAACGATGCCATTGAATTGGAGTCTTCCGCCGGCGCAAAGGCGGTCGGCATCGGCATCGTCATTGCCACCCTCGCCCTTTACGTCTGCTTCTGGTAAAAACGGTTTCAGGGGTTCGTCCGCGCCGCGCTGGCCTTGCGCCACTGCGTGGGCGATCGTCCCGTCACCCGGCGAAAACCACCGCCAAATGCAGGTTCTCTGGTTGGCCTAAGCCCTCTCAATGCCCCAGTATTGACTTATTATACAATATCGAACACATCATTATGCCCTCCAGACTAAATAAAGCTCTGGCACAGTTTGGGTTACTCGACCAATGCAAAGGGTAAAAATTTAAGTCGCATTTGAATATTGCGCTCAGTGTGATTATTTAAACGCTTTGTCTTTTGCATGCCCGGCTTGCCGGTGAATTGAACCCACAACAGACTTATACCAAGGATATACGATGACTCAAAATACTACTGCCGGATTTGGAACACGTGCCCTCCACGCAGGACAAGAACCCGACCCCGCTACCGGATCGCGCGCCGTTCCTATTTACCAAACCACCAGCTATACCTTTCGCGACACCGATCATGCCGCAAAACTCTTTAGCCTTGAGGAACTGGGTAATATCTACACCCGCATCATGAACCCCACTACTGACGTGCTGGAAAAGCGCGTCGCCGCCCTCGAAGGCGGGGTAGCCGGACTCGCACATGCCAGTGGTCAGGCAGCCATCACAAGCGCCATTCTCAACATCGCGCAAGCCGGCGACAATATCGTCTCCGCCTCCCAGCTCTACGGCGGTACCTACAGCTTATTCAAATACACCCTCCCAAAACTTGGCATCGAGGTTCGTTTTGCGGATGCAGAGGATCCTGATAGCTTTGAGCCGCTCATCGACGACAAGACCAAAGCTATTTACGGTGATTCCGTTGGTAATCCCAAACTCAACATCTTCCCCTTCGAAGCAATCTCGGCCCTCGCCCGAAAGGCAAAGCTACCCCTCATCATCGATAACACCGTCGCTTCCCCGGCGGTCTGCCGTCCCCTCGAGCACGGCGCCAATATCGTCATCCAGAGTCTCACAAAATTCATTGGTGGACACGGAACCAGCATCGGCGGAATGGTCATTGACGGTGGCAACTTCGACTGGGGCAGCGGACGCTTCAGTGAATTTACCGAGCCCGACAGCAGCTATCATGGTCTCGTGCACTGGGATGTTTTCAAATCCTTCCCGCCCGCTGGTGGCGCCAACATCGCCTACATCATGAAGATGCGTCTACAGTGGCTTCGCGACACCGGCAACTGCGCCGCGCCCTTTAATTCCTTCCTCCACTTGCAGGGACTCGAGACCCTCCATCTGCGCATGGAGCGCCATTGTGCTAATGCTCTGAAAGTCGCGGAATTCCTCAAGGCGCATCCGCAGGTCGCTTGGGTCAATTATCCCGGACTCCCCGAGAGCCCACACCATGAAGCTGCGAAACAATACTTTACCGAGGGCAATTTCGGGGCTCTGGTTGGCTTCGGCTTGAAAGGCGGACTGGAAGCAGGCCGTACCTTTATCGACAGCCTCGAACTCTTCAGTCACCTCGCCAACATCGGCGATGCCAAATCCCTCGCGATCCACCCCGCAACCACCACCCACCAGCAATTGGATGAGGAGCAACAGGCCTCTACCGGTGTAACCGCGGATTTTGTCCGCCTCTCGGTTGGAATCGAGGATGCGGTAGATCTCCTCGCGGACCTCGAGCAGGCCCTCGGCAAGGTTTAGAGCAGGGAGCCTTCGTTAAAAATATGAAACCATACCACCCGCAAAACCTTGTTATTGAACACTTTTTAAGCGCAGATTCTTCACATAAATTTAGAATTTTGAACTTAGCGAACCTGGTTATTTTTAAAACCGAAGGTTAATTCATTCAGTCGACAAGCTTCCTTATTAATATTCAGCAGATACAAAGGAATAAAAAACATTGCTCAATCGAATGAACTGTCCTAACCATACCTCATGCCATTCTTTTGGACCATCATCGCGCTCATTTTTACTACCAGCCTCGCACAAGCGCATTCCACTGGCGGGCATCATGAAGGCATTGCAGCTAACACCGTCCATTTCCTGACCGAGTTGAGTCATTTCGGGCCGGCATTACTGATTGCATCACTGCTTCTTATTGCCGGATTCGCCAGACGCCACTTTTGGAAGTCAAAACGGTCCAATTAAACGCAATTCACGGATGGCGCTCCATCCAAGGCCACCGTGATGTTGCAACACCCTCATGAATCCTTTATTGATTCTAGGAGCGGCGGGGGCAGCCTGCCTCTATGCCGCCGGCTCGCTGCAAATCAAACGCGGCCTTAACAATGGTGCCAGCCTGCGGCGCACCGTTGCCACCACCAATATCGCCATGGCGCTTTGGTCCCTGCCGCTTTTCTTTGTCGCGCGCGGCGATTTTGAGCTCTTCTCCTGGCTCACTGCCATGCTCGCTGGAGTCGCCCTTTTCCTGGGACGCATCCTCTCTGTCAAAGCCCTTGAAGTGGGTGACCTCTCGATCGTGGGTCCCCTCCTCGGTCTCAAAACCCTCCTCGTTGCAATTTTCTCCTTCGCCACCGGTCAGAGCGAACTCAATACCTGGCTCTGGACCGCCGCCGTAACCGCCACCCTCGGCGTCATTCTCATTCAACGCGGTCCCCGCAAGCTCTCCACGAATCGACGCCAAGCCGCCGCCTACGCCGCGGGGGCGAGCATCCTTTTCGCAGGCTGCGATATCCTCGTCGTTGAAGCACGCTCCCAACTCGGCATCGGCTGGCTCTCCCCAACCCTCTTTATTACCCTCGCGCTCCTCATTCCCTGCCTCGGTAAAATCTCCCCGCCCGCCCCGGAGGCACGCAAACCGATGTATCTCGGTTCTGTCATAATGGGATTCCAAACGACTTTTGTTATCTTCCTCATCGGCCTCACCGGGCAGGCCGTCATGATTAATATTATCTACGCTTCCCGCGCTATCTGGACCGTTGTCATTGACCGTCTCTACGGACGCGGCGAAGATGTTGCGGCCTTCTTCATCTGGCGACTCCTCGGTGCCGCCCTTCTGGTCTTCTCGATTATACTCGTTATTTTTCTGCGCTAGATAAAATCGCGCGGTTCAACTTCCCCGAAACAAAACCCTCCGCATCGAACTGGACCTCGCGGAACCCCAATCCCTGAATCGCCGCCGTCAAATTCCCCCGTTGCGCCTCCAATTGATCCAAGGCATCCGCCGCAACTTCTACCCGCGCGGTCTCGCCATAATGACGCACCCGATTAATACGAAAACCTGCTTCAGTCACCAGCGCCTCCGCCGCCTCAATCTGACGCAATTTCTCAATCGTGATTCGCTCACCATAGGGCACCCGTGAGGACAAACACGGGCTCGCGGGCTTGTCCCAGCAGACCAGATTGAAATGTTCCGCCAGCGCGCGCACCCCCGCTTTGTCCACCCCGCAATCCGCCAAAGGCGAGCGCACCTGAAATTCCTCCGCCGCCGCCAAGCCGGGCCGGTAATCCCCCGCATCATCCGCGTTCGTGCCATTTAAAACCCACCAGTCCGGATAATCCCCCGCCAACTCAACCATTTCATCGTAAAGGGTGTGCTTGCAAAAATAACAACGGTTGGTCGGATTCTCGAAATAATTCGGGTTCTCCATTTCGGACGTCACGATTACCCGGAGTGGTAAATCCATCCCGCTTGCAAAATTTTTAGCGGCTTCCAAATCCGACAATTTTAAACTTGGAGACGCCGAGATCACCGCAAGGACTCGCTCCTTGCCTAAAAAATACCGCGCCAGATACGCCACCAGCGAACTGTCCACCCCTCCGGAAAAAGCCACCAAGGCACCGGGACATTGCCCATACCAAGCCTTGAGTGCTTCGAGCGCTTTCATGTTGTTTTGCTAAAGCCTATTAACCAATCTGTCAACTTGCCCTCACTACCGTTTTAATTTAGCTAGGACACCTATGCGTATTTTGCACTACCATTGCCCCGCCGGAATCAGCGGCGATATGAATCTCGCGGCAATGGTGGCGCTGGGTCTTGACCCCGCCGCCCTCGAAAGCGAACTGCGCAAACTCCCTTTCACCGGATGGTCGCTCCAATTCGAAACAACCCGACGCGGCGGCATCTGCGGCTTAAGCTGCAAGGTCATCCTCGATCAACACCACGACCATAGTCACGTCCACGAACCCGGGCACTCGCACCACCGTACCTATCGCGAAATTCGCGAAGCCATCGAATCCAGCGCCCTCGCGACACCCATCAAAAAGGATGCCCTCGCCTGCTTTGGTGCCCTCGCGGAAGCGGAGGCGGCGGTCCATGGCATCGAACCGGAAGCGGTGCACTTCCATGAAGTCGGGGCCCTCGATTCCATTATCGATATCGTCGGTGCCGCGATCGCCTGGCACTTGCTCGGAATCGACCGTATTGCCTGCTCCACCCTCGAGGTCGGTGGAGGCACTGTAAAATGCGCGCATGGCGTCATGCCGGTTCCCGCGCCCGCCACCGCTCGACTCCTCGAAGGCGTCCCCTTTACAGCCGGAGCGACCGATCAGGAATGCACCACCCCAACCGGTGCCACCCTCCTCATCGGCAAAGCCTGCACCTTCGGAACCCGCCTGCAAGGCACCCAAGTCAAAACCGCTATTGCGACCGGACACCGCGACGACCCCAATCTTCCCAACGCCCTCTACCTCTCCCTCTTTGAAACAGCCGGAGAAAGCCCTGCGCTCGAATCAACCGAAACGATCTCGGAACTCGCCGCCAACATCGATGACATGACCGCAGAGGCCATCGCATTCCTCTGCGAGGCGATCCTCGAGGCGGGCGCAGTGGATTGTTGGCAAAGCCCCGCCACCTTCAAAAAGGGCCGCCTCGGTTCCATCGTCCACGCCCTTGTCACCGCCGAACAAATCCAATCGGTCGAAGCCTGCTTCTTTAAACATAGCCGTACGCTTGGCGTTCGCCGCAAACTCTGGGAACGTTCCACCCTTCAACGCGAAATCCAAACCCTCGAAACCCCCTTCGGTTCGGTCCGAGTCAAATCCGCTCAACGTCCCGATGGTTCGACCCACCGGAAAATCGAATATGAGGACTGCGCCCGCATCGCCCATGAGCAAAAACAATCCCTCGAATGGGTCCATGCCCAAATCGATCCCCTCCTTGACCACTCTCAATCCTAAACGCATGAAACCACGCGAAATCCTCGAACAGGTCCAACGCGGCGAACTTGACCTCGACGCCGCCCTC
>DKOX01000103.1 GCA_002470925.1 Opitutia bacterium UBA7350
TGACTGCCACTCCATGCCTCCCGGGAGTTCAATCTCAGCAGCGTAATGATCGATTCCAATCACGAGTTTATTGGCATGCTCCGACCGCAGTTCAATTCTCATGCCGGCATTTTGAGGCGCGGCCCAACGCGGCTCGTTGAGTTTGTGATGAACCGGACACTACCTGCTCCAAACTGACCAGTGTCATCAAAAGCAATAACACAAAAAACATAATACCTAGCGACAAAACCAAAACAAAACCGCCCTCGCGCTCAGTTTTACCAAGCTGCATTTTTAAAGGTGTCACACTCTTCGTAGTTGGGTAACAAGCCTTCTTCACAATAGTATTGAAACTCATCTATACGAGTTAAAATACGGACAGCGAAGCAAGTGAGTCGCTTAACTTCATACTAGCAGTCTGAATTTGACCTTCAAAGAGTTCCATGCGCAAGAATTCTTGTTAATCATAACTTAATTGCTTGCGGGGCATTCTTCCGTTGAATGAATAAAAACATGCCTGCGAGCTCAAACCGTCCCAACATCATTCACATCCTGGTCGATGACCTCGGTTACGGCGATTTCAGTTGCTTCAATGGCGGACTCAACGAAACCCCCTGCCTCGATCAATTTATCGGCGAAAGCATTTGCCTGTCCCAGCACTACACCGCTTCCCCGGTTTGCAGTCCCTCCCGCGCCGCCCTCCTCACGGGACGCTACCCCCATCGCACCGGAACGATTGATACCATGGAATGGCGCGGACTCGAACGCCTCGATTTACGCGAAACAACCCTCGCGGATTGCCTGCGTTCGGCCGGCTACCGAACCGGTTTGATCGGAAAATGGCACCTTGGGGCCTTTGACCCCCGCTACAAACCCGAACACCGGGGCTTCGATGAAGCAGTTTGTTTCCGCGGTGGCATGCACGACTATTACGACTGGCGCATTGAATACGGCGATCACGTCGAACGCGCCGACGGTCGCTACCTCACCGACCTCTGGACCGACGAGGCCATCGATTTCCTGAAACGCGAAACGGAACGCCCCTTCTTCCTGCACCTCACTTACAACGCCCCGCATTCCCCCCTGCAGGCACCCGAGGAAGACCGCGCTCCTTTCGCCGACCGCGAAGATCTCAACGAGGCCGTCAAAACCCTCTACGCCATGGTCCGCAACCTCGACCGCAATATTGGGCGCCTCCTTGAAACAGTTGACCGACTCAAGCTCCGCGACAACACCCTCATCATATTTTCCAGTGACAACGGACCCCAGTTCGGCGACGACGAAGGGGGCTCCCTCGACCGCTTCAACTGCAACCTGCACGGCTCCAAGGGCTCCACCTACGAAGGCGGCATTCGAGTGCCCGCAATTGTTCGCTGGCCCGACGGACTGGACCCCGCCTGCGCCAAAACCGATGCCTTCTTCCACATGAGCGACTGGTTCCCCACTCTCCTCAGCCTTGCCGGCATCGAATGCCCCACCCATCTCAAACTCGACGGCATTGACCAATCCAACATTCTCCGAGGCGAGCCCTCCCCTCACAATCCAGCGCGCGCCTGGCAATGGAACCGCTACACCCCGCGCCTTGAATACAACGCCGCCCTGCGCGACGGCGACTGGAAACTCGTCCGTCCCTACGTGCCCGAAGCCTTCCACGTCCCAGACATCCAATGGCTCGAAGTCTGCATGTATCAACCCGAGCATTTTATAAAAAACGGCATCATCACCGACCCCGATCCCGAGGTACAGCTTCCCCCGCCCCCGCCCCTCGAGCTCTACAACCTCGCTGACGACCCCGGCGAAACCAACAACCTTGCCGCGGCCCATCCCGACCGCCTCCGACGCATGGAAAACCAACTCCACCACTGGTTCGAAGACGTCACCCGAGACCTGATCCTGCCGAACCAACGCTGACAAAGCGGTCTTGCTGACTCAGAGCGTGAAAATTAAAACCGCCGGATTGACGCTCACTAAGGCGCAGCGTCTCTAAAAAAAACCGCGCCGACTAGCATAAAGTTAATCACTTTAAACCACCACATTCTGCGGTGCAGCTTGTAGAAAACCGGCGATATTAGCGGCCGATATTTCAAGCATCCGCCGCCGACTCGGTTCACTCGCCCAGGCGATATGCGGCGTGAGCAAACAATTCGGCACGCCGAGGAGCGGATTATCCTCCCGCATGGGTTCCACCGCCACCACATCCAAGGCGGCACCCGCCAGTTGACCACTCCTCAAAGCTGCCGCCAAATCGTCTTCATTTATCAAACCACCCCGGGCGGTATTGATCAAGAAAGCCTCACGTTTCATCGTGCCCAAAAAATCCGCATTCACAAATTTGTGGTTCTCGGCGGTCGCGGGGCAATGCAGACTCACCACATCTGAAGTCGCAAAAAGTTTTTCGCGATCGACCCATTCAAATCCTTCCCAATCCGGAGTATCACGCGGATTCCTGACACAGGCCTGAATCCTTGCGCCCATCGCATGCAGGATCGCACCCACCCGACGACCGATATCCCCAAAACCCATCAAACCCACTGTAAGCCCCGTCAATTCAATCGGTGCCTGCTTCCAATAGCAAAACTGCCGAGATCGCACCCAATCCCCCGCCTGTATACTTTCATTGTGAAGACCACATTGATTACACAGTTCCAGTAGAAGGGCCACGGTGTGCTGTGCTACCGAAGCCGAACTATACGCCGGAAC
>DKOX01000147.1 GCA_002470925.1 Opitutia bacterium UBA7350
TTACACTTTTGATTTCGGAGAGCGGCAGGTTTCCTTCGAGATCAATACTGTAGAGACAGAACTTGAGCCATCAGTGAAGGATTTACCAGAGTGGGCGCTTCAGGATGACCGGAAGTGTTTGAATTGCGTGAGCAGTTCGGAAGAAGATATCATTTGTCCGATAGCGATGCGGGTAGAGGAGGTGATCCAGGCCTTTGGAAGCAATGTATCGACTGAATTGGTTCATGTCAGGGTGCAGACCCCGCAGCGGGTTTTCTCGCGGGTTTGTGATTTGCAGACGGGGATTCACTCCTTGCTGGGTCTATTAATGGCGACCTGTGGTTGTTCGCATATGGAGAGTATGCGCAAGCTGGTAAATTTCCATATTCCGTTTTGTTCAACGAAGGAGACCCTGCGGCGGGTCGTCGGGGCCCACTTAATGGAGCAATATTTTGTGATGCGGGACGGGGGGCAACCCGACTGGGCTTTGGAGCGCCTGTCCGAAATATTTTCGCACTTGGCGCAGTTGAATCAAAATTTTGCGCGGCGTTTGCAGGGGACGATGGAAAAGGACGCGGTGACTAATGCGATTCTGGGCTTTTTCGCGACCACATCTTTATTTTCGGCGAATTTGAGTGGTGAGATGGATCGGCAACGCGCTTATTTACTAAACGAGCCACTGGTTGATTGATTTGGAGCGCAGGTATTGATCGCCGGTGTTTTGCGGGATCCTACTTGTTTTTGTTGCGGTGAGTGCCTTTGGGAGGCTGGCGGTTTTTGCGTTGTTTCAGATAGAGCGGGACGCAGTTTGCATTGATCCAGTCAAAGGCAGCTTGGAGTCCCTTGGACTGGTAGATTTTACCAATGGCGGCTTCGACGGAAGTGGGCTCGCCCAGAGAAGCAAGGAATTGATTGGAAGTCATTTGGGTGAATGCTTCGGCGCGCTGGGTGGGCGGGATGTCGGCTCGCTGGAGAATCCATTGGCGGGCAAAGAGGGCAAGGACGGCGTCACCGATCCATGCTTCGGTGCGTTCACCCTGCTTGTTCTTTTGAGTTGGCATATCTGTGAGTCGAGAGGATTTAGTGCGCCTCGATCCAGTTATGCCCGAGTCCGATTTCGATTTCGATGGGGCACTCGAGGGGGAGGGCCTGAGTCATACTCTCGGTGACAATTTCCCGGAGGGGTGCTTCTTCGCCGGGGGCGAGATCGAAGACGAGTTCGTCGTGAACCTGAAGGAGGAGGCGCGACTGGAGTTGGGCCTCGGTGAGTGCTTTTTGGACGCGAATCATGGCAAGCTTAATCATGTCGGCGGCGGTACCTTGGATGGGCATATTGATGGCATTGCGTTCAGCGGCGGCGCGGACGGTGGCGTTCCGGGAATCAATATCGGGGAGGGCCCGGCGGCGGCCGCAACGCGTTTCGACATAGCCGTTGCGGCGGGCAAATTCTTTTTGTGCTTCCATGTAGCCGGGGATGCCGGGAAATTGTAGGAAGTAAGCATCGATGATTTCCTGAGCCTCGGTGCGGCTGGTGTTGCCGAGTCGCTGGGAGAGACCGTAGGCGGAGATGCCGTAGGGGATTCCGAAATTCACCATTTTTGCGGTGCTGCGTTGTTCGCGGTTGACGGCCTGAGGATCGGTCTGGAAAATTTTAGCAGCGGTGGCGGTGTGGATATCCTGACCCTTACGGAAAGCGTTTAAGAGGCCCTCGTCCTGAGTGAGGGCGGCGAGGATTCGCAGTTCGATTTGGGAATAGTCCGCCGCGAGTAATTGCCAGTCCGGGGAACGGGGGATAAAGGCTTTGCGGATCGCGCGACCCCGTTCACTGCGGACGGGGATATTTTGAAGGTTCGGTTCGTTGGAGGTGAGACGCCCGGTGGCAGTTTGGAGTTGCCCGAAATGGGTGTGGATACGGTGGGTAGCAGGATCGACCGCGAGGGGAAGGGCCTCGATGTAGGTGCTCTTGAGTTTTGTGAGCTGACGGTATTCGAGGAGGTCTGAGACGATGGGGTGCTCGGAGGCGAGGGCGGTGAGGACCTGCTCGTTGGTGGCGTATTGACCGGTCTTGGTTTTTTTGGGTTTTTCGACGAGTTTGAGTTCATCGAAGAGGACTTCGCCGAGTTGTTTGGGTGAGTTGAGGTTGAACTCGCGTCCGGCGGCGGTGTAAAGGCGTGCTTCGAGCGCTGCGATGTGGGATTTGAATTCGCCCCCAATTTCCTGAAGAGTTTCGGCATTGAGGGTAATGCCTTCGTTCTCGATGGCGACGAGCACCGGTAGAAGGGGTGTTTCAATTTCAAAGAAGATTTTATCCTGCCCGGATCGTTTGAGGCGGGGCTTAAAATGTTCCCATAGTTGGAGGGCGACGTCGGCATCCTCGATAGCATACTGAGCGAGGCGAAGCGGGTCGACATCGGTAAAGTCTACATCCTCGCCTTTTTTGGCATTGGGCAGGAGCTCGCTGAAGGGAATGGTTTGGTATTGGAGGTAATCTTCGGCGAGGGTATCGAGGGCGTGTCGTTGTCCTGGGTCGAGGAGAGCGTGTGCGAGCATGGTGTCGTAGCAGGCACCGGAAACGGGGCAGTCGTGCAGCGCGAGCACCGCGAGATCGTATTTGAGGTTGTGACCGATTTTATCGAGGGTAGGGTCTGCAAAGAGGGGTTTGAGGGCCTCGAGGGCTTGGGGGCTGGCGGGAACATAGTAACCGGATTGCGGGGCATTGGAAAAGGAGAGGCCAACGAGTTGGGCGCGTCGCGGGTTGAGGCTGGTGGTTTCGGTATCAAAGGCGAAGGAACCGTTCTCGCGGAGGGCGGCAAGCATTGCCTGGAGCTCGGCGTCATTTTTGATGGTGCGATAATCAACTTCCAGATCAGCGAGGGTTTTGAAGGTGGTGGTTCCCGGAAGGTCAAGTTGACCGGCGTCCGGTGCCTCTTGGTTGGGCGCGGGATCTTCGCCGTGCAGGACGAGGTCTTCGGCAACTTGCTGGTGGACGTAGTCGGAGCCGAAGATGCGTTTGCCGAGGGTGCGAAACTCGAATTCTGCGAGAAGGGGGGTAATTTTCGCGGGATCGGGGGCATGCACTTGCAGGTCATCCCAATTGCAGGTGTAGGGGACATCGAGCTGAATGGTTGCCAGTTTTTTGGAGAGGCGTGCTTGATCGGCGTTTTCGCGAAGGCGTTCCTGTTGTTTGCCTTTGAGCTCAGCGGTGTGTTCCAGTAGGTTTTCGAGGGAGTCATACTGGTCAAGGAGTTTGGCGGCGGTCTTGGGGCCGATTCCGGGGACGCCGGGTATATTGTCGGCGGTGTCGCCACAAAGCCCTAACATATCGATGACCTGATCAACGCGGGCGATGTCCCATTTTGCGCAGATGGCGGCTGGGTCAAGGATTTCAGGATCATCGCCGCCTCTGCCGGGGCGATACATACGGATGCGATCGGTGACAAGCTGGCCGAAGTCCTTGTCTGGCGTCACCATGAAGATTTCGTGAAAGCCCTCCGCTTCGGCGCGATGGGCAAGGGTACCGATGATATCGTCGGCCTCATAGCCATCGAGGCGGATGGAGGGGATGCCGAAGGCCTTGGTGACTCGGTCGAGATGAGGTAAGGCCGCGGCCAATTCCTCAGGCATGGCGTCGCGGTTGGCTTTGTATTCGGGATGGATACGGTGTCGCTCGGTGGGTGCGGAGGTATCAAAGACGAGAGCTAGGTGGGTGGGTTTTTGCTTTGAAATGAGTTCAACGAGGGTGGCGGTAAAGCCGTAGATGGCAGAGGTGTTGAAGCCTTTGGAGGTGGTGATGGGGTTGCGCATGAAGGCGAAGTGGGCGCGATATGCAAGTGCCATACCATCCAAGAGATAAAGTGATTGCTGCATGATGGGGAGTGTGTGAAGGGGTGGGGCGAGGTCGAACCTTGAATCGAAAAGAGACATAAAAAAACCCTACGCGGCAAGCGAAGGGTTTTGTGGGAGGGGTTTAAAGTCTCGGTTATGCTTCCGGAGTGGTTTTCTTGAGGCCGAGGACGCGGTCACCATCTTTCCACTGTCCGCGTTTTTTGAGCAGGTCGACGCGTTCGAAACGTTTGAGAACGGTGCGGTTCTTTTTGCCACCTCCACCGGAGGCCTTGAAGCTGTTATGTTGTGTCATGGAAGTATGGTTTAAATTTAAGCGGAGAAGCAAAGGGGAGGGTTTGGACGGGCGCAAGTCAAAAATCGGGGTAGGTGGGAAGGATGTTTGACCTCAGGCAAATGAAGGGCCTGTTGATTCGGGTGGCGCGTATAATACAGGTGGCTAGAGTCTTTAAAATTGTATAAGCGCAGTGCAGCATCAGCGCTTGGGATTCTTCTTCTGGCGCTTGGCGCGGCGTTCTTTTCGCAGTGCGGAAAGTTCTTTGGGGTG
>DKOX01000134.1 GCA_002470925.1 Opitutia bacterium UBA7350
GCCGTTTTCAAAGTTGCCCCCGGGAGTGATATTGTAGGCGGCGCGCACTTCGCGGGAACGGCTTGGCCCGAGGACCGAGTCGATTTCCTCGGGATGCCAGACGTAATAGCGGCCTTCCTCGCCGTCGCTGTCGGCATCGAGGGCGGCGTAGAACCCGCCTCCCGGGGCGGACATTTCGCGTTCCAGCCAGTTGATGGTTTCGGCGACCACCGCGGCATAGAGGGGTTCCTGAGTCTCGACCCAAGCGCGGGTGTAGGCCTCGAGGAGGAGGGCGTTGTCGTAGAGCATTTTCTCGAAGTGCGGAATGAGCCAGTGCGCATCGACGCTGTAACGAGCGAAGCCCCCGCCAAACTGATCGAAGAGGCCCCCGTGTGCCATCGCGCGGAGGGTGATGTTGCGGACTTCTGCGATGCGTTTCGGGAGTTCGGGGTCCGCCTCGTGAAGGGCGGGCAAATGGCGGACGGTGTCGAGGAAATTGAGGGTCATGGCGGGTGGGAATTTAGGGGCGCCGCCGAAGCCTCCGTATTGATCGTCGTGATTTCCGCATATGCCCTGCGCCGCCTTCACGAGAACGGCCTCCTTCCATTCCGAACCGCCCTCTTGGTTGGCGGCCATGATGTTCTTTTGGATGGACTCGGCATTTTCGAGGAGTTCGCCCTTGGAGCGTTTATAGAAATCCGCGATGCGCATCAGGAGTTGCGGCCAGGGGATGAGTCCGTTGCCGCGATCCTCGGACGGGAAATAGGTGCCGCCAAAAAAGGGACGTCCGTCGGGGAGGCAAAAAACATTAAGGGGCCAGCCGCCCTGATGCTGGAGCATTTGCACCGCCTCCATGTAAATTTGATCGACGTCGGGCCGTTCCTCGCGGTCGACTTTCACGCAGACGAAATTACGATTCATGAGACCCGCGATATAGTCGTCTTCAAAACATTCGTGTGCCATGACATGACACCAGTGACAGGCGGAGTAGCCGATTGAAACGAGGAGAGGTTTATCCTCGGCGCGGGCCTGCGCGAGGGCGGCCTCGCCCCAAGGGAGCCAATGCACGGGGTTCTCGGCGTGTTGGCGCAAGTAAAGACTACTGGAAGAGTGGAGTTCGTTTGGCATTCGCTAGGGCAAAGGTTTTGGAAAATCGAGCGCAGGTCAACCCAAGGGGAAATTGACATTGCAGGTCGGCGCGGGAGCGGCAGAGTTGAGGGCTTTAAGATGTCTACTATTCGGATATTATCGGATCGGGTTGCCAATCAAATCGCGGCGGGCGAGGTGATTGAACGCCCGGTTGCGGTGGTAAAGGAATTGGTAGAGAACAGTATTGATGCGGGCGCAACGCGGGTGGAAGTGGAATTTCGCGAAGGTGGAAAATCCTATATTCGGGTGGAGGACAATGGTTGTGGGATGGCACCGGACGCGGCGCTGCTCTCGCTGGAACGGCACGCCACCAGTAAGATTCGGGAGACCGCCGACCTCGACACGATCGCGAGTTTCGGATTTCGGGGGGAGGCCCTGCCGTCGATTGCCTCGGTATCGCGCTTCGTTTTGCGGACGCGGGAGGCGGGTTCGGAACACGGCACGGAAATCACGGTGAACGGTGGGAAGCTCCTTGACCGGAAGGATTGCGGGATGCCGGTCGGGACGGTCATCGAGGTGGCGCAACTCTTTAACGCGGTGCCGGCGCGGCGCAAATTCTTGAAGGCCACCAGCACCGAAACCGCGCACATCACCTACAATTGCCGCCTGATCGCCCTCGCCCATCCGAAGCTCGCCTTTCGCCTGACGGAAAACGGGCGGGTTGTGTTTCAATCGCCCGCCTGTCAAACACTGGGAGATCGCATTGGGGAAATCTGGGGTCGCCGTTTGGTGGACGATCTCATTCCAGTGGATGCGGAGGATGCGGAGAAAGGGCTGCGCTTGACGGGCTTGGCCGCGAAACCGGGGGTCGGACGGAGCACGCGGCGGGAATTGGTAACGATGGTGAACCGCCGACCGGTCGACAGCCGGACGCTGGGCTTTGCGGTGCTGGACGCCTACCATGGACGCATTCAAAAAGGCCGCTACCCACCGACATTTCTTTTTCTGGAGATTGATTCGCGGGCGGTGGATGTGAATGTGCATCCCGCGAAGCGGGAGGTACGTTTTCGCAACGAGGGGGAAGTGCGGCGTTTTGTATTGGAAGCGGTCACACATGCCTTGCAGCAATTTGAGGGGGTAAAGGCAGTCACACCAAAACCTGCTGCGATCCCACAAATAGAACCGATCCCGCAGGTTTCGCCAATCCTTCCGAAACCGATCCTTCCAGTAAAACCGACCGCGACCAAGCCGGCCACCGTGCGCCCGACTCTACCCGCGGTGAAGCTCCCGGAAAAGACACTTGTCCCGGCACCGCCCGCACCGGAAAAAATGGCGCCAAAACCAAAGGATTGGGAATGCCTGCGCCTGTTCAAGAAACGCCTGGCGCTTTTTGAGACGCGCCGCGGTCTGGTCTTGCTGGACTTGCGACGGGCGGATCAACGGGTACGCTTTGAACGGATCTTAGCAGAGCGCGAGGCAGGCAAAGCTCCGCGCCAGAGTCTGCTCTTGCCGGTTCCGTTGGAACTGGAACCCCTCGCGGCAGAAGCGCTCGAACGCCACAAGAAATTCCTGCGGGAACAGGGTTTTGAAATTGAGGCCTTCGGGCGGAATTTTTATCGGGTCGAAACAATCCCGGCCTGGTTGGCGATGGAGGCGGCGGAAAATTTCATCCGCGATTTGATCGACTTGCTGCGGCAACGGGGGAAAAGCGCGGGGGCAGTCATCTGGGAAGAGGTGGCGCAACTGGCGGTGAAGGACAGTTACCGGAGCGGGGATGCCTTAAACCTGACACAGGCCGAAGCCTTGGTGGGAGCCTTGTTAGCATGTGGGAATCCCCATACCGCACCGGACGGCAAGCCAACCTTTACGGAGGTGAGCTGGAAGGAATGGGATCGCCGCCTCGGCGGGGAATAAGGGCCCGGGATTTATTCGGTGCGTTTGATGCGGCGGCGCACCATGGCATGTGCTTCGACCGGCACCCAGTCTTCCCAACCCGGCGTGCCGGATTCGATTTCCTTGAGGATGGTGCGGCCGGTTTTGCTAAGGAGAACGGGGTCGCCCACCCCAATGGCACAGACGCGTTTGTTCTGCATGAGGTGTCGATAGAAATACTGCCAGTTTTCGGGGGCCTTGAAATTGTCGGCGCTGACGAGTTCCTTACTGCGGGTGTTGTGCCAGGGGTAGACGTAGAGTTGCACCCGGTTCTTGAAGAGACGCCCGAAGGACTCGAGGACGCCGCCGGAAAGGTTGGCGGACCATTTGCTTTTAAAGAGTTCGTTGAGGAGTCCGATGCTGAGGATGATCCCGATGGGCTCCGCGGTGTAGCGACTGAGGTAGGTGGCGATGCGATGAAACTCCGCACTACTTGAAATAAGGACGGTTTTGCCGAGGGCCTGCAGGGCGTCGGCGCGGTCGATGAATTCCTCGTGGTCGAGGGCGCCGTCGCGGAGGAGGTTATTGGTACTGATTTCGCACAACTCGATGGCCTTATCGGCTTCGCCTTTCTCCATCTCGGATTCAAAAACGGCGCGGCCTTGTGAGACCATATCGAGGTGGAGCTTGAGGACGGGATTAAAACTGCCGCGCAGGAGGAGGATGGGGCGACGGTGGAGGGCGTCGGCGGCCTGCACGACCTCGCCGTTCTTGTCGAACATGGCGGCATCGGTGAGCCCATTCTGGACGAGCTGCAGGGCACAGAGGCGGTTGTCGACGTAACGGAAGCCTGTGCCGCTGAAGCGCAGCATGTCGATTTCCATCGTGCCAGGCGTGAGGTTATCGGCAAGGGATCCGACAAAATCCTCGAGGCTGTCACGGTGGTAAAAGGCGGCGTAGATCAGGTTGACCCCGACCTTGCCAAGGACTTCCATTTGCTCGGAATTGGTCTCATCGAGGAGGCGGAGGTGGAGGACGATTTCGACCGGCTCGGTTTGGGGCTTGAGCTGGAAGCGGACGCCGATCCAACCGTGGCACTCGCCCTTGTCCTGATAACCGCGGGCCCGCACGGTATTACAAAAAGCAAAGAAGGTGGTGCTCTCACCGCGCTGGAGCCCGAGGCGTTCCTCCAGGAGCTGGTATTCGTATTCCAGCATGGAGCTGAGGCGTTCCTGCGAGACGTAGCGCTTCGCCTTGCCGTAAAGCACATCGCTCATAGTCATATCGTAAGCCGAGATGGTCTTCGCGACCGTGCCGGCGCTGGCGGAGACGCGAAAGAACCAGTTGGCGGTTTCCTGCCCTGCCCCGATTTCAGCAAAGACGCCGTAGATCGATTCATCGAGATTCAGCGCGAGGGCTTTTTCGTAGGTCGAGTGCGTGTTCTTTTTTGAGTGCGTTGGCATAGCTGGAATAAGTCCAATCCTCCACGCGTCTGCTGCATTTTGCGAGCCAGAACCGCGCGTGCCTTGCAGCTTTATTCGAGACCGAGCTTGGCGCGCCCCGCCCCGGAGATCATATGCGGGGTCCAAGCGGGTTCCCAAACGATCTCGACCTCCGCACTTGAAACGGCGGGCAGGGCTTCGATACGTTGACGGGCGTCGTCTGCAATTACGGGCCCCATGCCGCAACCCTGCGCAGTGAGGGTCATTTTTACCGCAATGGCATGGCGTCCCTCCGCGTCGGGCTCGGCAATACTCAGATCATAAATCAAACCGAGATCGACGATGTTGACTGGAATTTCAGGATCGAAGCATTGCTTCATGGCTTCCCAAACAATGGCCTCGCTGAAAGGCTCGGCGGAAATATCGGCTTCGGCCTCCGCTTGGGAATTGGCAGCGGCCAATTCAGCGGCCGCGGCGGCGCCAAGGGCATCCCAATCCTTGCTCGCGAGACGGAAAAGTCCCGAATCGGTACGGATGGTGACAGTGCCGCCCAGAGCTTGGGAAATACTGGCACGGGTTCCGGCGGGGAGCACCTGCTCGGTTCCCTCCGGAATAATGGTGGCGTTCGTTTCGCGGGTAAGGATGAGTTCTTCGTCAAAGACCATACCGCTAATGTGTGCGGGGTCGATGCGCTGTCAATGTCCGTGATAGCAAAGGTCCCGCTGACATGAATAAAACTTGCGAGCGGGGCAAAGTGCCGCCTTAAGCTACAGTATGTCGAAAGTCATCATTGTAGGGGCCGGCGGAGTCGGCAACGTCACTGCCCATAAATGTGCGCAAGTTCCGGAAATCTTCAGCGAGATTGTACTGGCATCGCGCACTATCGAGAAATGCGATGCGATCGCCGCGGACATCCTTGTTAAACAGGGTGTAACGATACGCACCGCGCAACTGGACGCCGATGATGTCGCCGCGACCACCGCCTTTCTCAAAGCGGAAGAACCGGCGCTTTTGATCAATGTCGCCCTTCCCTATCAGGATTTGCCCTTGATGGACGCCTGTCTCGCGGCGGGGGTAGACTACCTCGACACCGCGAATTACGAACCGCCCAACGAGGCAAAGTTTGAATACAAATGGCAATGGGCCTACCGCGAGCGTTTCCGTGAGGCGGGGCTGACGGCCTTGCTGGGTTCCGGGTTCGACCCGGGCGTGACGAATGTTTTTTGCGCCTACGCCCTCAAGCATCATTTTGATAGGATCGAGACCATTGATATTCTCGACGCAAATGCCGGCGACCACGGGCATCACTTCGCCACCAATTTTAACCCCGAGATCAACATCCGCGAAATCACGCAGAACGGGCGGTATTGGGAAGACGGGGAATGGAAGGAAGTCGAACCGATGAGCGTGCAACAGGTTTACGACTTTCCGGTGGTCGGTCCACAGGATGCCTACCTTCTCTATCACGAGGAACTGGAATCGCTCTCGCAAAATATTCCAGGTCTGAAGCGTATTCGTTTCTGGATGACTTTTTCCGAAAAATACCTGACGCATTTGCGGGTTCTGGAAAATGTCGGCATGACCGCGATTGAACCGGTCGATTATAAAGGTTCAAAAATCGCGCCTCTGGAATTTTTAAAGGCGGTCTTGCCGGACCCCGCGAGCCTTGGTCCGCGCACAAAGGGCAAGACTTGCATCGGTTGCGATATCGTGGGGGTCAAGGACGGTAAAACCAAACGCATCTTCATCTATAATTCCTGTGATCACGAGGCCTGTTATGCGGAGGTTTCCAGTCAGGCGATCAGCTACACCACCGGAGTGCCCGCCATGATCGGCGCCCAAATGATCCTGCGTGGGCTCTGGAAAGCACCGGGGGTGTGGAATATGGAGGAACGCGATCCCGATCCTTTTATGGAAGAATTAAACCAGCGCGGGCTGCCCTGGGAAATCATTGAACTTCCTGTAGAAGAATAAGTTGTCCACCTCCATAACGCGAATCCGCTAATTCTTGACTTATTGACTCAAAAACCTATTTTATAAAGGTTAATGAGCTTGGAACTGCCTAGCCTAGACAAGGAAGCACTTGAATCTCTGGAGCAAACCGCTGCGACGGATCGGGTTCGTTGGGCCTACGAGCAATTTGGCGACGGGCTGGTACTGAGCACCAGTTTTGGGGTGCAAAGCGCGGTGATGCTCCATTTGGTGAACAGCGTCATCCCGGGCATTCCGGTCATTTTTATTGATACGGGCTACCTCTTTCCCGAGACCTATCGCTTTGTGGAAACCCTCAGCGAACGCCTCCAACTCAACCTCAAGATCTACCACCCCCTAAAATCCGCTGCGCACCAGGAAGCGACCCAGGGTAAATTGTGGGAGCAGGGACTCGCCGGTCTCGAGCAATACAACCGGATCAACAAAGTAGAACCGATGAACCGCGCCGTCAAAGAACTGGGCGCGACTGCTTGGCTTTCCGGCCTGCGCCGCCAGCAAGCGAGCTCGCGGCTGGAGCGTCCGGTCGCTCAAAAACAAAACAAGACCTGGAAAATCTACCCGATCCTCGATTGGTCGGACCGCGACATTTACCAATACCTCAGCGAAAATAACCTGCCCTACCATCCCCTCTGGGAGCAGGGTTATGTCTCGGTGGGCGACTGGCACAGCACCACCAAGCTAAGCGAGGGGATGCAGGCCGAAGACACGCGCTTTGGCGGACTGAAGCGCGAATGTGGCTTACATGAGACCACCGGCGGAACCGACTACCAAATTTAGAGTTCAATCAATCCTTGCCTCTAATCTTGCTCCCCGCGCCGCTGCGGTTCTAGATAGGGAACTTTTCATGCAGCAGGATTCCACAAACAAACACCCCCGCCATGTTGCCATCATTATGGATGGTAACGGACGTTGGGCGAAAGAGCACGGCTTGCCGCGCATCGAAGGGCATCGCCGTGGCGCGCAGGCAGTCCGGCACAGCCTTGAGGCAGCCCGCGACCTGGGTCTGCGCTACCTCACCCTCTACGCCTTCAGTGTGGAAAATTGGAACCGCCCCAAGGAAGAAATCCATGCCCTCATGGATCTCCTTGACCGCTTCCTGAAAGAGCACCTCCAGCACCTGCTGAAAAACAAAATCCGTTTGCGCGTGATCGGTCGCTATCACGAGCTACCCACAAACATTCAGGATCGCCTCCGCGATGCCGAAATCCAAACCGCCGACTTCACGGATTTTACGGTAGGCCTTGCGCTCAATTACGGTTCACGCACCGAGGTGGTCGATGCAGCCCGCGCCATCGCCAAAGCCGCCCAGGATGGCACCCTCGAGCCCAACCAGCTCGACTACGCGCAGTTCCGCAGCTTTCTGTATACCGATGAGATGCCCGACCCCGACCTCGTCATACGGACTTCCGGCGAATCGCGCCTCAGCAATTTCCTACTCCTGCAATCCGCCTATTCCGAGATTCATTTCAGCCCGGTGCTTTGGCCGGATTTCGACCGCGCCTGTTTCGAAGCCGCCCTGGAAGATTACGCCCAACGCGAACGCCGCTACGGGAAAACCTCCGAACAATTGCAGCCGCCCCTTTCCTGAATTTACTTTACCCTAAGCAATGAAACAACGGCTCTACAGTTTTACCATCCTCTGGCTCATCATCGTTGTAGCCCTCGGCTTTCTAGGCTCAAACGGTGCAGTTCTTCTGGTTGCAACCTTGGCACTCATGACCCAGCTGGAATTGTATCAACTTCTGGAAAAGATGGATCTGCAGCCCAAGGTGCGCCTTGGACTTTTATGCGGTGCGGGCATCTTGCTGGGCGGATATTATTTACCTGGCCTCAATAGCGGCATTGAGCTCTTCCTGCTGAGCTACCTGATCCTCGCGCTTGTGCTTGCCTGTGGCGACTTGCGCACCGATGCGCTGCGTAGCATCCTTCCCACCCTCTTTGGGCTCACCTACGTCCCCTTTTTATTACATTATATTCTCCTGAGCTTGAAGCATGCCGAGCTCAATGGACTCGGGAGTGCTGGCGGGATTTATCTGGGGGTTTGGCTGATTACAGTGGCGAAAGCCAGTGATGTCGGGGGTCTCCTGCTCGGGATGAAATTTGGCAGGACCCCCCTTTCGAAAATAAGTCCCGCCAAAACCTATGAAGGCGCAGTCGGCGGGATTCTAACCTCTGTGCTCGTCGGACTGGTCCTGCATTTCTTTTTCCGTCCCGAAGGCCTCGAAGCCTTTGGTTACGGACTGGCCGCCCTTTTTGCGATTCCTATTGCGGTGGCGGCGATTGCCTCGGACCTCGTAGAATCTGCCTTCAAACGACAGGCGGCGGTCAAAGATTCGGGGAGCCTGATACCGGGCATCGGGGGCGTCTTTGATCTAAGCGATAGCCTCATCCTGAGTGCCCCGCTCGGCTACCTCCTCTTTAAATACTTTCTCTTTACCTGACCCCTGCCATGTCCGATTGCACCCGCAAGAAAATCGTGCTCCTCGGCGCAACCGGTTCCATCGGTAGCAACACCTTGCGGGTCATACGGGAACATGCAGACCGTTTGGAATTGGTGGGCGTCTCCGCTCGGAGCAACTACCGCGAATTGGCGGCAATCTGTGCGGAATTTAAAGTACCGCACGCCGTCCTGACCGATCCTCATGCCTATGTAAAAGCGCGGGCGGAAAACGTTTTTGAAAACCCAACACAGCTCGCCTCCGGCGAGGCCGCCCTTGCAGAATTGGCGAGCCTCCCCGCCGCCGACACGGTGCTGGTCGCGGTGGTGGGTGCCTGCGGCCTGCAACCGACCCTTGCGGCGATTGAAGCCGGCAAGGACATCGCCCTCGCCAACAAGGAAGCGCTCGTCCTCGGCGGAGCCTTTGTCATCGAGCGCGCCCGCGCGAAGGGCGTCCGCCTCCTGCCGACCGACAGCGAGCACAACGCTATCTTCCAATGCCTTGAAGGGCATCCGATGGAACAGGTAGAACGGTTCATTTTGACGGCTTCGGGTGGCCCCTTCCGCGACACTCCGCTCGCCGACCTAGCCGCAGTCAGTCCCGCCGATGCGGTGCGTCACCCCAACTGGTCTATGGGTCACAAGATCTCAGTGGACTCCGCTACGATGGCAAACAAAGGCCTCGAACTCATTGAGGCGCACTGGCTCTTTGCTCTGCCGGCCGAGCGCCTGGAAGTAGTCATTCATCCGCAGAGCATCGCCCATTCTTTTGTGCAATTTGTAGACGGTTCCATTCTGGCGCAAATGAGCCCGCCCTCCATGACCTTTCCGATTCAACATTGCCTCCTCTATCCCGACCGTGCCCCCGCAGTGGAACCGACCCTCGATTTTAAAACCGCCCTTCAACTTGACTTCAGCCCACCCGATCCGCAGCGCTTTCCCTGCCTTGAACTCGCATACGCAGCCCTGCGAACCGGCGGCGGTGCCCCGGCG
>DKOX01000139.1:0-4173 GCA_002470925.1 Opitutia bacterium UBA7350
TCCTCCGTGAGGAGGGCGGATTGAATGAAGGCCTCCTGTTCGGCGAGTTCAAGGCCGCGCGGTTGAATCGCGGCGCGCGCTTGGGGTTCAAGGGTTTCAAGATAGGCGCGGACGTTTTCGGCGTATTGATAGGAACTGAAAAAGACTGCAACGGGAACACCCGGACTGTGGGCGATGCAGGCAGCTACTGAGCGGGCGGTGGTTTCAAAATGAAGGTGGCGGTTTTTCAGTCGCGTATCGACGCGGGTATCGACCGCGACGCGGTAGGCGCCCTCGCGCCAGGGGGCGTGACCTTCGACCACCTGCAGGGCCTCGGTCTCGAGCCCGCAGCGCGCCATGAATTCGGGGTAGGGGGCGAGAGTGGCAGACATGAGAATTTGCCGGGCGAAAGGGCGCAGGCAGTCGCGGATCCAGGGGGCGGGCTGAAGACATTCGACGCGGAGGGTTCCGGCGTTGGGAACCCATGCGAGGTATTCCTGTTGGGGTCGGGCGAGGGCCTCGGCGAGGTCTTGAATGCGGTGGGCGAGGTCGAGGGCAAAGGGCGGGGTGGCGGTGTAATCGAGGCGCGCCTCACGAAAGCCGCGGCTGAAATCCTCGCAGAGGTCAAGGGCTTCGTATTGTCTATTGGCGGGAAGGGGTTTACCCGGTTTTTGCCTATCGATCCAATGGGCGAGGGCGCGTCCCACCGCGAGGACTTGGCGTTTCGCTCCGGCGGATTCGAGGGCTTCAAGGGCAAAGAGCCACTCGGTGGCGCGGAGG
The DNA here is from genome assembly GCA_002470925.1 of Opitutia bacterium UBA7350. Taxonomy (GTDB): domain Bacteria; phylum Verrucomicrobiota; class Verrucomicrobiia; order Opitutales; family Coraliomargaritaceae; genus UBA7445. The sequence goes on from DKOX01000139.1 coordinate 760, forward strand.
GTGTGACTGAGGGCATCGGCGGCACGGCGGGGAAGGTTGTGCGCCTCGTCCACCACGAGGCAGGTGCGGGCCGGGTCAAAGCCGTAGCTTTGTTCAAAAACGTTTCGGCTCGCGGGGTTGAAGAGATAATTGAAATCCCCGATCCAAATCTCCGCATAGGGCAGGCAACTTTTAGTCAGGGCGTAGGGACAGATGCCGGTTTTGCGACCGAGGGACTTCGCCTGTTCCAATTCAAAGGTGCCGGATTGGAAGAAAGTCTCCGGGCGGAGGTCGGCGCGTTGCCAATGGTCGGCGAGGTTATCTTCGCAACGGGTATCACCGGTGCAGGTATGGGTGGCACTCTCGATGCGGTGCTCGCGGCGGTTGCGCATTTGGATGGAGCGCAGGCCGGTGCCGAGCATCGCCTCGAGCTGCACGCGGGTTTGGACTTGTCCGGTGGATTGGCTGCTGAGATAGATGAGGCGTTCATGGACTCCATCGAGGAGGGATTGCAGGGCGTGCTCGAGCACCAGGCCGGTCTTGCCGAATCCGGTAGGGGCTTGCAGGAAGAGGGTGGGGGCTTCGAGAGCGGCGGCTCGCAGGGCGTTTTGGAATTGGGCCTGCCCCTCGCGCAGGGTTTCGAAGGGCGGTTTGAGTTCGGCGTTCAGTAGGCGACCGCGGGCAGTGCGGCGGTCTTCGAGGAAAGGGATGAGGGCGTCGAGTTGTTGGGTGAAGCGTGCCTCGTCGCCGGAATTGAGGGTATGGATTTGGACAGTGCCGGTATCGATATCGATCCAGGCGAGCTCGGCGCGAAGGGTGGCGGTTTGGAATTCAGGGAGGACGCGGGCGAGGGCGAGGTAGGTGGCGGCTTGGGCAAGGTGTTGCGGGTAGCGGGTGGCGAGTTCCTCCGCGGGGGCGGGAAGGCTGGCGCGGATGGTTTTGACTTCGCGCAGGGTGAGGCTTCCCTGAGGGGAGGGAATGATTTGATCGATGCGGCCCTGAATGCGAAAGGTCCAGTCGCGGTGTCGCCAGATCGCTTCAAGGGGGACTTCAAAACGCGCTTCCGGGAATTGTTGAGCGGTTTGTTCGGCAGCGGTTTGGTGCCATTCCTGTCCGAGGGCGGCGCGCCAGGACCCTCCGCTGGGACGGGAGGCGGGCGGGGCATTGCGGAAGCACGCCAGTTCACCGACGCTGAGCTGTATGGAACGATCGAGGGGATCAATCTGCATGGCCTAGGTAGTGAGGCGGGCGTGACGGCGTAGGGTTTGAAAAAGGAGTATCGCGGCGGCGATGAGGGCGAGCCCGACCCATGCCACGAGCGCAGGGCTGGAGCTCGCCAGGATCCAATACCCGAGGAAGGGGGCGAGGGTCCCGCGGAATCCCGTCAGCGCCATGTGAATACTCATGTAAGCGGAGGCCTTTTCCGGCGGGGCGATCTTGGTAACCCAGAGCCCCCAGAAGATTTTACCGCCCCCCATCGCGATTCCCTGAAACGCCATCGCGATTGCGAGCAGCCAAACATTGGTGGTAAAAAAGAAGAGCGCGATGCTGAGGAAGAAGCAAAGGTTGAGGCTGTTGCGGGTCGTGACAAAATGGAGTTGGTCGAAGCGGCGGCCCCAAAATTTAGTGGAGGCGAGGCGTGCCAGAGCGGGGACCACCACGAGGAGGAGGGCGATGGTGGCATTGTTGGCATTGATTCCAAAGGCAGGGTTGGCGAGATATTCAACCCGGATCGGGATTGTGATGAGGTTGCCGAGGCCGAGGAGCATCCATGCGCTGAGGATAAATCCAAAGAGGCGGTCTTTCCAGATGAGGCTAAAACTTTGCCAGGGATTGCCGACGTGCTTGGTGGAAAGGGGCGCACTGGGAACACCCCGCACCGCGCAGGCGCAGGCAAGGGCACAGAGCGCCATGAATCCGAAGAGGTATTTGTAGTTAAGGAGATCGAGGTCGAGGACTTCCCCTCCGAGCCAGGCGAAGCCCACCGAGAAGCCCGCGGTGAGCATGAGGGGCGTGGTGACGCGGCGCCCGCGTTCATGCGCCCCGTAATTCATGGTATAGACCTGCACCATGAGGGGACCGTGTTGCACCATCGCCATCTGGCTCGCGATGATACAAAGGGTAAAGAGCAGGAGGTTGCTCGCGAGGATCGCCCCCAGAATGAGGGCGGCGCTCATCACAAAAACGACCGCGCAGGCATAACTCGGGCGCGCCGCGAGTCGTGCCGCCAGGAAAAGGGTGAGGGGGGTGAGCAAAAAACCCACCGGTCCCGCGCCCGCGATGAACGCCTTCACGGTCTCCGGCGCTTCAAAATATCGGATCGCGATGAGGAGCGGAAAGGCCTGCCAACCGGCCTCCAGGATTCCCTGAAAAGGCGCGCGCCATTTGTCGCGGCGGTAAGTTGCTTCGGCGTCGTTTCGCTCGGGTGTGCTCATGCGGGTTGTGAAAACCCTAAACCTCGCCCATCGCAGGCAAACTGACAACCCCGGAAGCGAATTCGATCCGCACTTTATGGCAGCCAGCCCAAATCCACCAGAAAGGCGTCCAGTTGTTTGGTGCTTTGACTGAAATAGGGCTCGCGGTTAAAGAAGCCATGACCCGCGCGCGGGTAGGTCTTGAGGTCAACCGGCACGCCCTTCGCCTTCAAATGCATCGTAAAAAGCACCGCCGTTCCGTAGGGGACGGTCTTGTCGTTTGTGCCGTGAAAAATAATGGCGGGTGGGGTTGTCTTTACGACATGATGAAAGGGCGAAAGCTCGACGGGTTCAACGCCCAGTCGGGCGCGCAGTTCGCCTTTTCTTGACCCCATCTTCGCTTTGATTGCCTCAATTATTTCGGTAAACTTCGGCGCTTGGATAAAGTCGGAGGCAATCGGTGCTAAGACCGTGGCGGGATTAAACAATGCCATCGCTTTCGGGGCGGCGGGATCGTCGGCATGAATCGTGCCGAGACACGCCGCGAGGTGACCCCCCGCGCTGCCGCCCCCAACTCCGATCCGGTCGCGGTCAATCCCAAGTTTATCGGCATGTGCCGTCACGTAACGCAAGGCATCGAGGGCATCCTCTACGCAACTTACGGCCTGCACCCCCTGACGCGACTTCACGCGGTAGTCTGCCACGATTCCGACCATCCCGCGTTGTTTCAAATACTCACAATATTTCACGAATTGCGATGGGGAACCGCCATTCCAACCCCCGCCAAAGAAAAACAACATCGCCGGGACGGCGGGCTCCGTTCCCCCTTGCGGACTGAATACCCAGATCTTCAAATCATAACCGTCCACGCTTTTATAGACGTAATTCGAGTCACCCCCAATCTCCCGATGATAGGACTGCGCCCCATAAGTATGGAGGGCATTGAAAAGGAGCGCGAGCGCGAGAAGGAGGCGTTGGATTGGTAGCATGGGGAGGGGGTTATATGGTGGGAAAGTGGGAA
>DKOX01000139.1:4258-7033 GCA_002470925.1 Opitutia bacterium UBA7350
AAGGTGGGGGAACGTCGAACATTGAACATTGAACATCGAACAACTGCGTAGTCTCTGTGGTGAATTTGGCTTTCCAACTAACAACTTTCAACCCCATAGCTCTGCCGGAATATTCACCACGGAGGCGCGGAGAGCAAGGAGTGAAGCTTGGACGTTGAATCTTTAATGAAAATCTCTGTGCACTTGGTGTCTTTGTGGTGAGTTCAAAAGGAGTTATTAGTTGAAGGTTGTTAGTTGGGATTAGTCTTACTCTTAATCATAATCTTAATAAGAAAAATATTGTATACAGTGGAAGCGGCAATCCTGCCGCTTTGGAATCAAGGTTTTGTTTTTACCACCGAGACATTGAGAACACGGAGATTGGGTGGTTGCTTTAATTCTATCTTCTAGCTCCTAACTACTGATTCCTAATTAGGGCCAGCTTAGCTGGCGACCGCTGATGGGCGCTTATTTTCGCTAATCCTTAAAACAAAAATATTAGTGTTTAATTAGTGAGGATTAGCGGTTTCTGGCTCTGCCGGATTCAGGACAGCACGCTGGGTACAGTGGAAGCGGCAATCCTGCCGCTTTGCTTGTACGGCTTGGGATAGAAAGCGACAAGAGTGCCGCTTCTAGGGCTTGGCTAGAACATCGAACGTTCTTCAGCAGTTTCCGGCGGGGGCAACCGGAGCCCTTAATTTTCGTCATCGTTGAGGCCGAGTTTTTGGCGGACCTCGGGGAAGGCGTTTAATTCGGCGAGGAATTCATCAACTGAGAAATCGGCAACGACGAATTCACCGTATTCAAAGGTGGGTGCTTTGGTCTGACCGCTGACGGCGACCATGGCATTCATGTATTCGTGCGTTTTGGTGACGTTGCGTATTTCAAGCTCCACGCCCTGATTGTTGAAATAGCTGATTGCTTCGGTGCACCAGGGGCATCCGCTTTTGACGTAAAGAATCGGTTTTGCATCTTGAGTCATGGATAAAACGATAAGGGCGGGGCGCTGATTTGGCAATTTTAAAAGCGGGAGCTTGGCTTGCGCCTTCGCAAAGCTATGCCTTATTAGAAGGTTTATTTTATGGCGAAAAAAACGGCATCACCAGCGGCAACCATCAAAATATCGGGGGCGCGGGAACACAATTTACGCAATCTCAGCCTGGAGATTCCGCGGCATCATTTTGTGGTGGTGACGGGGGTGAGCGGTTCAGGAAAATCCTCGCTGGCATTTGATACTTTATACGCGGAGGGTCACCGCAAATATATCGACAGTCTCTCGACGAAGGCGCGTCAGGTATTGGAACAGATGCCGCGACCGGATGTGGATTTTATTGAGGGGTTATCGCCGGTGATTGCGGTGGAGCAACGGACCGGTGGTTCGAGTAATCCCCGCAGCACGGTGGCGACGGTCACGGAGATCGCGGATTTTGCGCGGGTGCTTTGGGCGGTGTGCGGGACGGCGTATTGTCCGAAGGACGGGGGCCTTATTGAACGGCGCTCGATGGATGATTGTTTGGCGCGGGTTTATGCGGAAGCGGAGGGGAGTCGTTTGTTGATACTGGCGCCTTGGTTGACAGCGAAGCCGGCGGTTTTGCGGGAGGAGTTGCCGCGATTGCAACAGCGCGGGTTTCAACGGGTGCGTTTGAACGGGGAGGTGCGGCGTCTGGACGAGCGCGATTTGATTGATTCAAAGGCGAAGGCGATTGAGGTGGAAATTGTGGTGGACCGGTTGAAACTGGACAAGGGTCAGCGGAGTCGTCTGGCGGACTCGCTGGAGTTGGCGTTCAGTGAAGGTGAGGACCGGGCCCTGGTATTGGTGGAGGACGAGCAAGTGAAGGGGGGGTGGCGGGAAGTGGCGTTGAGCAATCGGCTTGCCTGTGTCGAATGTGGGACGGTTTACGATGCGGTGAGCCCGCGGCATTTTTCATGGAATCACGCAGAGGGGGCGTGCGGGAGTTGTGGGGGATTGGGTGAGACCTTGCAGTTTCAACCGGAGTTGTTGGTGCCGGATGCGAGCAAGAGCGTGAAAGGCGGGGCGTTGAAGCCCTGGCGGCTCGGGTCGAAGCAAATGATCATCAAACGGAATGCGATTTTGAAACAGTTGGCGGAGCAGTTGCCCTTTGACCCGACGGTGGCGTGGGGGGAACTGGAGGAGGAAGTGCGGGAGCAGATTTTGCATGGGACGGGGGAACGCTTGTTCAGTTTTAAACTGAAGGGCGGGAATACAAAGCCCGAGCTGATGCGTTTTGAGGGGGTGCTTAAGGATTTGGAACGGACGCGACAGGAGACGAGCAGCGATGGTTTGCGGGCGCGCTTGATGGCGTTTCAAACGAGCAGTGTTTGTGAGGAATGCGGGGGGCGGCGTTTGAAGCCGGAAAGTTTGAGTGTTTTGATCGAGGGGCTCTCGGTGACGGATTTTCTGGGGATGCCCTTGAGTGAAGCGGAGGCATTTGTGGGGAAGCTCGCAAAGAAAAAGGCGTATCAAACGGTGGGGGATGCGTTGCGGGGTCTCGCGACGCGTTTGAAGTTTTTAAACGAGGTGGGCTTGAGTTATTTAAGTTTAAACCGGGCCTATTCGACTTTGAGCGGGGGCGAGGCGCAACGGGTGCGCTTGGCGACGCAATTGGGGATGTCGTTGGTCGGGGTGATTTATGTCTTGGATGAACCGAGCATCGGGCTACACCCGCTGGACAACCAGCGCTTGATTAAGACGCTGGAGGGCTTGCGGGATCGGGGCAACACGGTGGTGGTGGTGGAGCACGACGGCGACACGATGCGGGCGGCGGATCATTTGAT
>DKOX01000042.1 GCA_002470925.1 Opitutia bacterium UBA7350
CCCAAGCCCAAGCCCAAGAGACATCCCTTAAAATACATTTATACTAAGGTTTATACACCCAGATTAAGTTTATTTTACATAATTTTATATAGCTTTAAGCCTATTTATTTGTTGCAATTTATATTTTTGTAAACTTATATGCTTTCACAAATAGGCAATTCAACCAAGCTATATATCATGAAAATATCAATTGTTCTCGTTTTTTCGGGGATCCTCGCATTGTTCGCCCAAGCAGTTCAAGGGGTGCCTCTTGCCAATGCAAAGATTCTAAATCTTAGCGGTACGGTCACTGTCCATCAGGGCGAGGATGTCGCCTCGGCAAAAGCCTTGAAAGTCGGTGCCATCATCAAACAGGGCGATGTTGTCAGCACTGGCTCGCAAAGCACGGTCAAGATCGCATTTTCGAATGGCTCCGTCATTGATCTCGACCCCAATTCACAAGTAGAGCTAGAGGTTGTCACACAGAAGCCTTACAGAGGGCAAAAAACCTACCAGCACTGGGATCGCGATCCCAGTCAATCCATCACACTCTTGAATTTGAATTATGGCTCTCTCCTGGGTCATGTTAAGAAACTTACCGATGCTTCGAAGTTCAACGTCAAAACTCCACTGGGGGTCACCGTGGTGCGAGGCACCCGTTTTCGCGTTGCCTTCAACTACGACTCCCTCTCGAACCATTTCCGCTTCGTCAGCCAAAACATCGACGGCATTGTCGATGTTATTACCGACACTGAAGGTCAGGATATTGATTATGGGACGCAAAATAATGTCAATCTGCGACTCGCTACCGCAGGGGATGCCTCCACGGTGATGATTGCGGTCCCTCCCGCACACGTGGTGTCCGTCACCCTGCCACTCGATGACCCGATGGCCAAGCAAATCGTTGACCTTGAGAAGAATATCGCTCCCGGGGCTACAGATGGGATCCTTCCATTACCGCCAATATTTCCGCCAAAGACCGAAGATGACAGCGAAATTGTGAGTCCATCAGGCGCCGCCTAATTCAAAAAAGAGACATTCTCTTTAAAACAAAAGCCCCAAAGCCGAGTGCTTCGGGGCTTTTTTGTCGCAAGTCCTAAAGGCTTTTCAGGATCTGCTTGGTCTCATCGCGCTGCGCACAGGTCTCCGCCAATTGCTTGCGCGCCCCGGCAACAACCTGCTCTGGCGCGCTTTCGACAAACTTCGGGTTCTTTAATTTGTTTTCCCCAAGGGCGACCAGTTTATCCAACCGAGCCAATTCTTTTTCCAGTCGGGCTTTTTCTGCCGCCACATCAATACTACTGCTCAAGTCCAGATAGAGCGTCCCAAGGGGAGTTACCGCCGCCGGTAAGCCCTCGGGGCTTTTGTGGCCCAAGCGTTCCAAACTGCCGAGGCCCGCAAGGGAAGCGATCAATCCGGCATTGTCGGCAATGACCGCCGCCGCTGAACCCTCCGCGCCGTAAAAGACCGAGACATCCCGCTTACTCGCCAAGTTGTATTTTGCCTTTAAAGCCCGCGCCTCTGAGATTAAACCCTGAAGCAGTGCAACCCGCTCCGTGGCTCCGCGATCAATTGAAATTTCCGCCAGTAAGGCCCTGGCATCGGGGATGGGGCTCTCGTGAATGAAAGACGCTGCACCGGCATAACCCAAGCCTGACCACAACTCCTCGGTAATATGCGGCATCACGGGGTGCGCCAACTGTAAAACCTGTCGCAACACCAGGTCCTGAATCGCCAGACAATTATCCCGCACGCTCGCTTCACCCTTGAGTTTGCCTTTGGACGCCTCGACATACCAATCACAGAAATCGCTCCAGAAAAAGGCATAGAGCTTATGCGTATAGGGCGCCAAATCGTATTCGGTAAAACACGCTTCCACCGCGGCGGTAACTGCCCCCAGGCGCGCCAAAATCCAATGGTCATAATCGTCAAAAAGATCCACCTGAATTCGCGAATGAATGCCTTTGAGGCTGGTGTTGTCCGACATCGGTCCTGACATCTGACGGAAGCGCGAGGCATTCCATAATTTGTTGCAGAAATTCCGCCCGATTTGGATCCGCTCCTCCGAGAACAAAATGTCCGACCCCGTCGGCGCGATATTACAAATCCCAAAACGGAGGCCATCTGCCCCGAATTTATCAATTAAATCCAAAGGATCCGGGGAATTACCCAAGGACTTGGACATCTTGCGGCCCTTTTCATCGCGAATCAGTCCGTGAATGAAGATGTTTTTAAAGGGTATACGGGCTGCAATTTCCGCATCACTCAATGTCGCCTTATCCTCCCCGTAGAGTTCAAGGCCCGCCATAATCATGCGCGCCACCCAGAAGAAAATAATATCAAAACCGGTCACGAGGGTCGAGGTCGGGTACCAATGCGCCAATTCTTTTTGCGCGGCGGCGTCCGGTTCCGGCCAACCCAAATTCGCCATCGGCCAAAGGTAGGACGAAGCCCAGGTATCGAGCACATCCTCTTCCTGTTCCCAATTCTCCGGATCCGGCGGCCCTGCGACCGAAACATGCACCTGCGCAGGGTCGCTAAAATCCAAGTCCGTACGGGGAATCCCCTTCCTATACCACACCGGAATGCGATGCCCCCACCACAACTGGCGACTGATACACCAATCCTGAATCCCGTTGAGCCAATGCAAATAGGTCTTCTTCCAACGATCGGGATGAAATTTTATGATGCCGGCCTCCACCGCCCGCTTCGCCGCATCCACCTTGGGATATTTCAAGAACCATTGCTCCGAAAGCCGCGGCTCAATCGGGACATCCCCGCGTTCTGAAAACCCCACCACATTTTCATAGGGCTCGCGCTCAATTAAAAGCCCCATCGCCTCAAGTTTGTTTGCTGCCACTTTGCGCGCCGCAAAGCGTTCCATCCCGGCAAATTCCTCGCCTGCCAAGGCATTCATACAACCGTCATGGTCGATCACTTCAATCACCTCCAGATCGTGGCGCTGCCCAATCTCAAAGTCGTTCTTGTCGTGCGCGGGCGTCACCTTCAGGCAACCCGTCCCAAATTCGCGATCCACATAGGCATCTCCAATGATTGGAATCGCGGCGCGCGGGAAAGGTCGCCAAACGGTCTTTCCGATTAAATGTTTATACCGTTCGTCTTCCGGATGTACCGCTACCGCGGTGTCGCCCATCAAGGTCTCCGGTCGCGTCGTCGAGATTTCCAGATGGGTGCGCTCCCCGTCCGCTTCCACCAATTCATAGCGCATCTTGTAGAAAAAGCCCTGTTGCGGCTTCATGTTGACCTCTTCGTCCGAAATAGCGGTGTGCGTCGCCGGACACCAGTTTACCATGCGTTTCCCCCGATAAACATAACCGCGTTTATACAATCGTACAAACGCTTCCAGCACCGCCTTTGAATAGTGCTCATCCAGTGTGAAACTGGTCCGATCCCAATCACAGGAAGCCCCCAGCTTTTGCAACTGTTTCAAGATCACTCCACCCGATTCTTCGCGGAACGCCCAAACTTTTTCCAAAAAAGCCTCGCGCCCGAGGTCATATTTGCTCTCCCCGGTGGTCTCGCGCAATTGGCGCTCCACCTTCGTTTGTGTCGCAATACCCGCGTGGTCCGTTCCGGGTTGCCAGAGCACCGACTTCCCTTCCAAACGTGCCCGCCTTACGAAGATATCCTGCAAGGTGTTGTCCAGCACGTGCCCCATATGCAACATCCCGGTCACATTGGGCGGCGGAATCATGATTGCGTAGGGTTCACGCTCGGTTTGAACGGACGCTTTAAAGCAACCGGACTCCAACCATTTGGCGTACCAGCGGGCTTCCACCGCTTGCGGCTCATAAGCTTTTGCAATTTCAGACATCTCGGCTATGCATAGAGGCACAGCGCATCATGGCAAGCCATTCATCGCTTTGCGGGTAATGAATGCCCCCACTTTTGCGATACACTATTATGACTAATACTCTAAAAGGAAAATTTATCGTCATTGGAGGGATTACGGGGGGCATCGGCTCCAAACTCGCGGCACGCCTCCAAGCGGCGGGAGCCATCGTGACCGGATTCTCCCGCAATGGCGGAACCGGGGACTCCGGTGAAGTAGCGGCCTGCGACGCCACCGACCCCGCACAGCTCGATGCCTACTTCGATCAAATCATTGCCGCACACGGCAAAATCGATGCCTACGCGCATGCTCTGGGTTCCATCTACTTGAAGCCCGCACACCTGACTCCGCCTGAAGACTGGAATGCCACCCTCTTGCAGAACTTGGGTTCCGCCTTCTACGCCCTGCGTTCCTGCGCGAAACGGATGCAGGGCAACAGTTATGGTAACCTCCTCTTCTTTAGCTCTGCCGCCGCACAAGTAGGCATCGCCAATCATGAAGCGATCGCCGCCGCCAAGGGAGGAATTGAAGCAATGGTTCGCTCGGCCGCCGCGACCTACGCCAGCCGCGGACTCCGGATCAACGCAATCGCCCCCTCCCTTACCGACACTCCCCTCGCCCAACCGCTCCTTGCCAGCGAGCAAGCCCGGCAAATGTCTGAAAAAATGCATCCGCTGGGCGGCATTGGAGATCCCGACGAAATCGCCAGCTTGGCGGCCTGGCTCCTCAGCGATGAAGCCAGAATGGTAACCGGACAAACCTTTGTCAGCGACGGCGGCCTCTCCGCCATCCTGCCAAAGCCCCGCTGAGAAGCGGTGATTCTCCCACAGTCGGTGCCTTGGATTTGCCGGACCACCCCGCAGACAGTTCAGGTATTTACTTGTCATTGTGTGGAAATCCGCAAATTTAAGATCTTTCCAACCTATGCCAGCCGCCAAGAAAAAATCTACCACCAAAGGAAGCCCTGCCGAGAATTTTCTGCAGGCGCCGATTAACGCCAATCTTTCCAGTGAGGAGAAACGCGACCTTTACCGCACCATTCTGGGGATTCGCCGCTTTGAGGAACGCTCCCTCCAGGCTTACAACCAAGGTAAAATAGGCGGCTTTCTTCACCTCTACATTGGACAGGAGGCGGTTGCCGCCGGCGTCGTTTCCCTCATGGAGGAAAATGACCACATCATCACCGCCTATCGCGATCACGGTCATGCCCTCGCGGTGGGGATGTCGATGAACGAATGCATGGCTGAAATGTACGGCAAGCACACCGGTTGCTCCAAAGGCAAGGGTGGTTCCATGCACTTCTTTGCGCCCGAAAAAAATTATTGGGGCGGCCACGGGATCGTTGCAGGCCAGACCCCGCTCGGCGCCGGACTCGCCTTTGCCCTCAAATACAAAGGCCTCAAAGGTTGCTGCGTCTGCTTCCTGGGGGATGGCGCGGTCAATCAGGGTTCCTTTATGGAAACCCTCAACCTTGTCTCGCTCTGGGGCATCCCGGTTGTCTTTGTCATCGAGAACAACGGTTACTCAATGGGTACCAGTCTGGCCCGTTCTTCCGCCGAAGAAAACCTCGCCCACCGCGCCGACGGTTTCGATATCGAGTGGGATGTCTGTGAAGGCCACGATGTTTTTGAAGTCCGCGAATACGCCAATCGCGCCATGACCCGCGCCCGCGAGGAAATGAAACCCTTCCTCCTCGAAATTCGTACCTACCGTTACCGCGGACACTCCGTCGCAGACGCCAACCACGAAAAATACCGCACCAAAGAGGAAATCGAGGAATACAAGAAAAACAAGGACCCCATCAATGTCCTCAAGGCACAACTCCTTGCGGACGGGAGCCTCACCGAAGAAGACGCCGGTAAAATCAATCTGGAAGTCAAAAGCGAGGCTGAGGCCGCCGCTAAATTTGCCGAGCAAAGCCCCGTTGCCCCCCGCTCCGAAATTCAGACCGATGTCTATTGGGAGGTCGATAACGATACCTCCAATTCCCTCAAAGGCACCTACTTCTTTAACGACTAGTCTAAACCTTTCCCGATATGCCACTCATCACTTACCGCGAAGCGATCAAGCAAGCACTCGCCGAGGAAATCGAACACGACGAAAACGTCTGCATTATGGGCGAAGAAGTCGCGCAGTACAACGGCGCCTATAAAGTCACCGAAGGCCTCTGGGAAAAATACGGCGACAAGCGCGTCATCGACACTCCCATTTCCGAGGCAGCCTTTTCAGGTCTCGCGATTGGAGCCTCCTGTCTTGGCATCCGCCCCGTCGTGGAAATGATGTTCATGTCCTTTAGCTACGTCGCGATTGACCAGCTCTTCAATAACGCCTCTTTCTGCCGCTACATGTCCGGCGGGCTCATGAACGTTCCCATTGTGGTTCGTGGTCCGGCAAACGGCGGCACCAATGTCGGCGCCACCCATTCCCACACCCCCGAAAACATGGTGGCCAACCACCCGGGGCTCAAGGTTGTCTGCCCCTCCAACGCCTACGACGTCAAGGGGCTTATGAAAACCGCGATCCGCGACAACGACCCGGTCTTCGTAATGGAAAATACCCTGCTTTACGGCGAAAAATGGGAAGTACCCGAAGAGGAATACCTCATCGAACTCGGCGTCGCCAATATCCTCCGCGAAGGGAGTGACCTCACGATTGTTGCACACGGACGCTGCGCCATGATCGCCCTAAAGGCCGCCGAAACGCTGCAAGCGCAACACGGGATCAATGTCGAACTCGTGGACCTCCGCTCCATCCGCCCCCTTGACGAGGAGACCATTCTCAATTCCGTCAAAAAGACCGGACGTGCCCTCCTCGTGGAGGAGAATAAACCCTTCTGCGGCGTCGACGCACAGATTTCCCACCTTATCCAGCTCAAGGCTTTCGACTACCTTGACGCCCCTGTTCACCGCGTCTCCGCGATCGATGCCCCGCAAATTTACGCCAAACCGCTGGAGGATTGGCAAATCCCCAACGAAGAACGCATTATTGAAGGTGCCCTCAAGTGCCTCGCTTAACTTAACTCTCCAATACACCACAACCAGACGACCCTTACCGCTATGGCCACCCTTATCGATATGCCCAAACTCAGCGATACCATGACCGTTGGTACGCTTGTCAAATGGTTGAAAAAAGAAGGCGACGCCGTCGCGAACGGTGACATGATCGCGGAGGTCGAAACCGATAAAGCCACGATGGAAGTCGAATGCTTTGAAGATGGGGTTTTACTCAAACAATACTGTGGAGCCGGTGACGAAGTTCCGGTCGGTGGCGCGATCGCCGCAATCGGCGAAGCGGGCGAGGCAGCCCCGGAGGTCGCGCCCGCCGAAGCCGCAACCGAAGCCCCCGCCGAAGCCGCAACTGAAGCCCCCGCGCCCAAAGCGGAAGCCGCGCCTGAGCCGGTTCCGGTTGCACCCGCCCCCGCGGTGGCGACCCCTGCGCCGGTGCCGCCTGCACCCGCCGCCCCGGGCGCAAAAATCAAAGCCTCCCCTCTCGCTAAAAAAATTGCGGCCGACAAAGGTCTCGACCTCGCCGCAATTCAAGGATCCGGCCCGGGTGGACGCATCGTAAAAGCCGATGTCCTCAATGCCAAGCCCGGCAGCCGCAGCGCCGGTCCGGCGACACCAAGCCTTGAGGCCCTCAGCATTCCGGTCACCAATATGCGCAAAAGCATCGCCCGCGCGCTCGTCGGTTCCAAAACCCAAGCGCCCCATTTCTATCTTCAAATAGAAGTCGATGGCGCACCACTCGCCGCTTTCCGCAAAGCACTCAATGCGAAATACGCCGATCTGCCCGCCGAACAGGGGGGCATGAAATTTTCGGTCAATGACCTCACTCTTAAGGCCGCCGCTGAAGCAATCCGCCAAGTGCCCGCCATGAACCGCTCCTGGGAAGGCGAAACCATCACGCAACACGGCAATGTTCACCTCGCCTTTGGAGTCGCCATCGACGACGGCCTCCTCACGCCCGTCATTCGCGAGGCCGAAAACAAATCACTCCACCAAATCAGCGGTGAAGCGAAATCCCTTATTAGAAAAGCCCGCGATAAAAAACTCACCCCGGAAGAAATGAGCGGCTCAACCCTCACCGTCACCAATTTGGGGATGTTCGGCATATCGGATTTCTACGGGATCATAAATCCCAACAATGCCGCAATTCTCAGCATTGGAGCCACCCTCAAAAAACCGGTGGTCAATGAGCACGATCAAATCGTCATAGGGCAAACCATGAAGGTTGGTCTATCGGGCGATCACCGCACCATTGATGGCGCGGTCGGCGCGCAATACCTACAGGCCCTCAAGGTAATCCTTGAAAATCCCGCCCTCATGCTGATTTAAACCCGTTGCCCCGCGGCGGTTTTATTTCTTTTTGGAAGACTTCTTGGTTTTGCCCTGCTTCTTCCGCTTCAGGAGTTGTTTAACTTTCTTGCGCTGGTCTTCGCGCACGATGTACCCCACGCAATTTTCTGAACCGCATTCACAGGGATGATCCATGAAGTGCTCCATATCGTAGCCATAATCATAGGTGAGTTCCTCCCCTTTCACGATTGCCTTGCGCGCTATGATCCAAATTTCATCGTCCTCATTCACCGCCTCGCAATTCCCGTCACAGGAATGATTGATATACCGCGCAGGGTTTTTCCCAACCTGCCCATCGATGTCCCATTTCTTGTTTAGCTCAAAGATATAAACCAGACCTGCTCCTTTTTTACGCGCTTTCTCCTCCCATTCCAAAGCCCGGCGTTGCGATTCTTTCTTGGTGATTTTCTCCCCTAAATATTGAATCACCTTTGTGTCAGGCTCGATGTCGCAAGTGGCAAAAAGTCCACGTGCGTGAATGGAGGATGATGCGACTTTACACAGTTTGGGCATAGCTCGTCATTCAGAGATGCGGTCGATCGGGCGCAAGCTCTTATTCCGCTTTTAATTCACGCGCCATCAATGACTGCAAGGCATTCTTGGGAGACTTCCCCTCAAAAAGAATCGCATACACCTCACTTAAAATCGGAGGTTGCAGTCCTTTTTCCGCAGCCATTCCAAACAAGCAACGCGTCGCTCGGTAACCCTCAACCACCGTGTTTTGTTCTTCCAGGATGGCTTCCGGATCCCTGCCTTCCCCGATCAGTTGACCAAAGCTCCGGTTGCGGCTCCAGCTTCCCGTACAGGTCGCGATCAAATCCCCAAAACCACTCAAGCCGTTAAACGTGGCAGGTTGCCCGCCAAGCGATACCCCCAGTTGGGTCATCTCGTGCATACTGCGCGTCAATAAGGCCGCCTTGGCGTTATCACCCAAGCGCAGGCCGTCACATAAGCCCGCCGCAATGGCGTATATATTCTTTAAGGTTCCTCCAAGCTCAGTCCCCCGAACATCCAGCGAACGATACACTCGCATCGCATCCGAGCTAAACGCCGCTTGATAGCGCCCCGCATCCGGCACGCCTTCTTGCAAGGCAAGCGTGATTGCCCCGGGCAAACCGGCGGCGACATCCCCCGCAAAAGTCGGTCCGGACAAAACCGCGCACGGATAATCCGGGAAATATTCCCCCACGAGCTCGGTTGGCGTCTTAAAACTCTCTAATTCCAACCCCTTACATAGGACCATAAATAACCGTAACTGCCTTGCCCCGCCCAGGTCTCCCACTAATTGCCGGCACAGTTCCCGCAGACCTTTGGATGGACAAGCGAGACACACAACCTCCGCCTCCATTAGCGCGGGCGCTCTCTCTGCCGCGATCTGTATACTCCCCGGCAATTCATATCCCGGCAGGTAAGCCGTGTTTTCCCTGGAACTGGCAAGGCTTAATGCCACCTCATAACGTCGCGGCACCAAGGTTACGGTATGCCCGCTACGATGGAGGTGCAATGCCATCGCGGTCCCCCAACCGCCTGCGCCCAGAATACAAATGTTCATGCTCTCAGCTTTGTCACGAAGTCCGCGCGTGCGATAAAAATTTTAACCCTTTCATATTTTTCTGGCAGTTCAATATCCCCCGTATTAACTTGAGTATAATTCTTTCCTAAAAATTTCAGCCTTCCCGCGTTAAGACTTAAATGTTTAAATTTTATTATCGGTGGAAGCACCGACGCGCCCATCGAATCGGCGCCTTCCGTTTGCCCGGAGAACGCGACCGCGAAATCGGTCAGGCCCGCATCAACTTCTCCAGCTATCTTTCTCAAACATCCGTTCGAGGAAGGCCCAAAGCGCAACCACTCCCCGCGCAAATGCTTCTTTGGCTTCGTCGTATCGCCTTGCTCGGCGTGCTCATTTTACTGGGCTGGATGGTTTACCAAAGCACCCTCGCCCTCATTATTTTTGTAGACTAAGTACTTTCTGGGCATAGAGCTCAAAGGACAACCAGCTCTCGACCATATTTCCTTTCCGAAAATAAAACTCCGCTTGCCAATATAGGATCTCCGGCGGCGCATCTGAATACTCCAGCATTTGTTGTGTTAAGTTAATACCCGCTTCATAAGCCTCCTCCGCCAAACAAATGCTGATTAACTGCAATCCCACTTTATAATTGCGTCCCTGACTTGCCATCTCCCTTTCCAGCAGAGCAATCTTTGCAGACTCAACTTCCGGCTCAGGCAAGTCCGGCATCGTTAATCCTGAACGCAGCAAACTTAACGCTTCCTTAAAACGCGCCCCATTTTGGTAAATATACGACTGCAAATACCAAGCATAGTTTAAGCTGCTCGCATATTGCTCCATGTAACGTGCCGGTTCCTGAAATTCACCGAGTCGTACCCAGCGCAGCATAATCCGAGTGCGTTGCTCGCGATTAAATTGCCCCAGCGCTGGATCCGCCTTCAAATATCGGTTCAACTCCTGAAAAAAGACGGCCTTCTCAACCTGCTCTAGACAAATAACCCCGTATCGGGGATCTTCCCGCGAAAGCTTCAATAAAACCGGTGCTTTATAAGGACTACTTTTACCGCCCTGAACCATCCGTTTAAATAATTCCGGAGCCTCTCTTCCCGCCCGTTTGAGTGCCTCACGCCAGGCATGCTCCGCCTTAACACCCATTTGACCAAACCAGGCCTCCCCTTCCAGGAATACCGGTCCCGTTAAATACGGCTCCAAGAAACCCGCGCGATTAAAGTCGAGTTCCGCTTTTCCGAGTTCACGAATCTCCAACATCAGTTTCGCGCGTTCATGAAACCAATACCAGTAAGCTGGCTCCAGCTCGATCAATCGGTTGAGCGAATTGAGCGATTGCAATAAATCCTCCTCGGCCTGCGCCCTCCTATATTGAACCTCCTCCGCTTCTGAGATCAATTGGCTGTGTACCGGCATCCGGGCAAGACTTCCCAACATCCATACGCTTCCGGCAATAAGAAATATGTACCCGCACCCACGCCACAACCATGATGGCACCCGACCCTTAAAACGATCACTCATCGGGAAAGAGAGCGCCAGCAAGAGTAAGGCAAAATAGACCAATGCCAGCGCGTGGCGTTCTTCACCGGTAAAGCCAATCAAAAGATAAATGAAGCAGGCGAGTAATGTGATCCAACGCAGTGACCCCACCCGTGCAATTTTAGAAAGCTCTATCCCCTTCACGATGCCCACCCACATCATTAAAAAGCCCAATAAGCCAACGATTCCCATGGTGCAGGCCACCCACATAAAATCATTCGGATAATCCACTGACGGGATTCCGGATTGCCAGGTCTCGTAATAATGCACCATCACAATCGGGAAATTTCCCAAGCCAATACCCGTGAGCGGCGTTTCAATGAACATTTGCCATGCCTTGATCGGTAACCGTATTTGCTGGGCAAGGTCCAGGAGACCACCGTTGAGGCTGAGGGTAAAAATAACTACGCTGTATAATGAAATGACCGCGAGGAGCCTCAGCCTTAACTTGAGATCTGCCCCAAAAATTCTAAGCCCGCAATAAAGCCCCATTCCCACAAAAAACAAAAGTAGCGCGGTAAAGTGTCCTCCCAGAATCAGCGCGGTGAAACATCCCGCCGCAGCGGGTAACCCTATTAAGTAGAGCCCGCTGCGATGCGTTAGACTCTCGAAACCAAACCCAAAGGCAAAGACCCCGCACACCAGCAACAAGAATCCCATCTGCCCCGGTTCACTAAAAAAACTAAAAGACCCTTCCAAGCTACTGCCCGGGTAGCTCCATCCATAGCGCAAGCCCAGGATTGCCACCGCGCCAATGCATAAACAAAAAACCGAAATCCAAAACAGGATCCATTTGCGACTGCTTGCATTGAGCCGGATCTGGCTCAAGCAGTAAAACCAGCACAAACAAGCCGCCAGCTTGAGAAAGGCTTCCACACTTTGCATCGGCCGGATCGTTGAGGTGAAGGGCAAGTCCAGTTGGTGTACCCCGGTGCCAATCTCACGCCATCCCGACTGCAAACCCAAGCCTCCCGGCAAAAATCCCATTAATCCGCCCAAGAGGAAAACCAAAGCCCCCACATTAAACCAGCGACCCAAGCTGGCCTGAGGCGGGCACCTCAACAAAAGAATACCCGTCAGCAATAACGCAAAGCCCTGCGCTAACACAGGACCCCCTCCCCCAAGAAGAATTAAGATCGCGATTCCTACCAAGGCATAAATAAAGTCCATGCCCCTCATGGGTTCGGCCTTGAATTTGCTGGTGATTCGGATGGGGGTCTTCGGCAAAGCCGGCTTCGCAAATACAGATCGTCTCCCCGTGGATTTTGACACCGAAGAAGGCCGCTGCGACTTTCTGGAACTTCTTCCCGGTCTTGTTCGGCGAGCCGACTTACGTCTTCGTCTGCCACCATTGCCGCCGTCTCTAGGATATCCTTGATTCATCTTATGAAATATTTTTTATACTCACCTATGTCTCATTCCCGCCTTATGTCAGTTATATAATACTGAGTAAAGCACCCCAATTGACCAACCAGCGATAGGGTTCATTCTTAAGCTTATCTTAATCAACAACCTACATAATGAGCGCCCCTGACATACCAAAACAAAAGATCAGTGGAGTCTTGGAGCGCATCATCTTCTTTAACGAAGAAAACGCCTACTGCGTCGCAGAAATCTCGGTCGCCGAAGGGCGGCCTCCGGTCACGGTTCTCGGAAACCTGCCCGGCATCCAATGCGGCGAAACCCTCGCCCTGACGGGCGAATGGACCCGACATCCGAGTCACGGCGACCAGTTCAAAGTCAGTGGATTCAAATCCGAACTTCCCGCCTCCATTCACGGTATTCGCAAGTATCTCGGCAGCGGAATGGTCCACGGCATTGGGAAATCCTACGCCCGGAAAATTGTCGACCACTTCGGCGCCGAAACCCTACGGGTCATCAGTGAGGACTCCGGACGCCTCCGCGAGGTTCCCGGTATTGGGAGCCAGCGTGCCAAATCCATCAAAGCCGCCTGGGAAGAGCAAGTCGCGGTGCGTGATCTCATGATCTTTCTCCAAACTTATGGCGTCACACCCAGTCAATGCGTCCGTCTTGTTAAAAAATACGGTGCCGGGGCAAAACGGCTCCTACAGGATCAACCCTACCGCCTCGCCGAAGACATCGAACGTATCGGTTTTAAAACTGCCGATAAATTGGCACTCAACCTCGGTTTTCCTACCAATTGCAAGGAGCGCATTGATGCCGGCATCCTCCACACCCTTCAGAACCTCGAGGATGACGGTCATACCCTGGGCACCCATGCCGCCATCACTGAACAAGCCCTCCAACTCCTCCGCGTTGAACCCACCCTTATCCAACAACGCATCCGCGCCCTCTGCGACGAAGAACGCCTCTACTCCCTTCAGGCCCTTGATGAAAAACAGGAACTCCTCGGCCCCGCCTGCCAGCGCCCCAACCTCGCCGGTGCCGAAAAACGCATTGCCGAGGCCATTCATCGCATCGATCAAACCGAGTCCACCATCCCGCCGATCAAACTCGATGCCGCACTCAAATGGGCACAGGAAAAAGCAAACCTCGAGTTTGCCCCCCAACAAACCGCGGCTCTTCGCCAGGCCTTGCAATCAAAATTCAGTATCATTACCGGGGGTCCCGGCACCGGCAAAACCACAATCCTGCGTGCCGTGGTTGATATTCTTCGAGCCAAACGGGCCCGCATCGCGCTCGCCTCCCCCACCGGGCGCGCGGCCCAGCGACTCTCCGAGGCTGCCGGGGCGCCCGCATCCACCATCCACCGGCTCCTCAAATACGATGGCGCGACCCGTGGCTTTACCCACGACGCCGAAAACCCCCTCCCCTGTGATTTTCTAATCGTCGACGAAGCGAGTATGCTCGATACCCGCCTCGCCGCCCACCTCTTTCAAGCGATCCCCTCGCCCGCACACCTCCTGCTCGTGGGCGACTCCGACCAACTCCCCTCCGTCGGACCCGGCAACGTCCTCGGTGACCTCATGGCGGCCCCGCCCGCCCGCGTGGCCCGCCTCGACACCATCTTTCGTCAGGGTGAAACCAGTGGCATCATTCGCACCGCCCACGCTATCCGGGCTGGCGAAACCCGCCCCGAAAAAACCCTCCAAAGCCTCCGCGAACTCAATCCCGAGGATGACTTTGTTTTTATCGAAGCCGACTCTCCCGAGCAAACCGCTCAAGCGATCCGCTACCTCGCCTCCGAATACATTCCCAAAACCCACCGCCTCGACCCCATTCGAGAATTACAAATCCTCTCTCCCATGCACCGCGGCTCCAGCGGAATCAGCGCCCTCAACCCCGAGCTGCAGGAAGCTCTCAACCCCGAGTCCAAGGCCCTTTCACGCCTGAAATCCGATCCCGATTACGCCCCCGCCCGCCAGTCACATTTTCGCGAGAAGACCCGCAAGCCCCTGCCCGCGACCCTCGAATACGGCAGCGTTACCTACCGCATCGGCGATAAAATCATCCAAAACCGAAATAACTACGATAAAAACATCTTCAATGGCGACACCGGTATCGTTGCGCGCATCGCCCCCGACAAATCGGGGCTCACCATTAATTTCAACGGCGAGCACCTCGAGTACACCAAGGGCGAACTCAGTGAAATCCAACTCGCCTATGCCATCAGCATCCACAAAAGCCAGGGCAGCGAATACCCCGCGGTGATTATCCCCCTGCTCAAACAGCACTTCATGATGCTCCAACGCAACCTTGTCTATACCGGCATCACCCGCGCCCGCCAAAAAGTTTATCTCATCGGTGACCTCGAGGCCTATGCCATGGCGGTCCGCAATAACAAAACCGAAATCCGCCGCACCCACCTGCAGGCGCGCCTTCGCAACGCCAAAGACTCCCCCGCCGAAGATTGATCCATGCGACTCCAAACTGTCCTCCCCTATGCGCGCGTCCTTGCTTACGCCGCTCTCGGTTACCTCTTGATTCGCGTCAATCTCTACACCGAACGACCGGGTATGGCCATTGCGATGGCGATCTTTACCACCCTTGCAATCGTCTTTACCCTCCTGCGCCGGTAGCCGTGGCGACTCGGCGCACCACCTCCGACGCCAGCAGAAAACCCATCGTGCCCGTCACAAAGGTCGCCGAACCAAACCCCGCGTCACAATTCAGGCGGTAATCCTCCCCCGCCTCCCGCTCCGCCGAAACCGTGCCATCGCTTTGCGGAAAAACCGGAAATTCATCCGTGTATACACAATCAATCCCAAACTTCATTCGACTGAGGCGCGGGAAGCCATAATCTCGCCGCAAACGCTTGCGCACTTGCAACAAAAGCGGGTCGTTGATGGAGCGCGACAAATCCGCGACCTTAACGCGGGTCGGGTCGATACGTCCACCGCCACCGCCGCAGGTCAACAAGGCCTGTCCGCCTTCCCGCGCCCGCGCAATCAACAAACATTTGTGCCTCGTCACATCAATGGCATCCACCACCCAGTCGTAATCCGGTTCCAAGAGGGCCTCCGCCGTCCCCTCCGTAAAAAAACGCTCCTCCACCGTCACTGCACATTCCGGCGCGATCCCCGCCACGCGTTGCGCCAGCACCGCCGCCTTCGATCGACCCACCGTTTCATCCAGCGCGTGCAATTGCCGGTTCACATTGCTCAGACACACTTCGTCCATGTCCACCAAGGTCAACGCTCCAATCCCCGAACGCGCCAGCGCTTCCACCGCCCAGGAACCCACCCCGCCCAATCCAATCACCGCGACCCGTGCCGCTCGGAGGCGTGATAACCCCGGTGCTCCATACAAACGCCCCAAGGCGCCAAAACGTGTTTCATAATCCGACATCACATGTGCAGTTAGCCCGCTCCCGCCCATATTTTGAAGCCAAAAAACACTTCACAACCTGCCCCGCTATCCTCACTCTTCAAATTATGTCCACCCTCCAAGAAATCATCGCTTTCTGTGATGCCCGCACCCGGCGCACCGAAATCCGCGATTTCGAAGGCGCCCACAACGGGCTCCAAATTGAAAACAATGGCTCCGTCAAAAAAATTGCCGCGAGCGTCGATGGAAGCCGGGCCTCTTTTCAGGCCGCCATCGAGGCCGATGCCGATTTCCTCATTTGCCATCACGGCGTCTACTGGAATCCCCCCGTTCCCCTAACCGGTCCCGCGCACGCAAAAATCAAGCTCGCGCTCGATCATAACCTCGCGGTTTACGGTTCACACCTCCCGCTCGATTGCCACCCCGAAATCGGCAACAACGCCCTCCTCGCCAAAACCCTTGGCCTCAACCCCGTTGATACTTTTTTACCCTACGAGGGTCAGGATATCGCGGTCCTCACCAACGCCCCGGAGGGCGGACGCCGCGAGCTCGCCCAAAAGCTCGAGGCCTGTTTCTCTGAAACCTACCAAGCGATTGAATATGGAAGCGAACGCCCGCAACGCGTCGCCATTCTCACCGGAAGCGGACAGAGCGCCATTCCACACCTACTCCCCAACGGAACCGATACCCTCATCACCGGAGAGCTGCGGCAACATCATTTCTCCATGGCACAGGAATTAGGCCTCAACCTTTATCCCTGCGGTCACTACGCAACTGAAATCTTCGGCGTCCAAGCCCTTGCCGCGGAGGTCGCCCGGCAATTCAAGCTCGACTGGGTTTTCCTCGACCAACCTTGCCCGCTTTAAGCGATTGCCAATTACGCTACCCACCTGTCAAAATAAAACTCAAATGAAACGCATTGCCATCATCAACGGCCCCAACCTCGATCGCCTCGGCGTTCGTGAGCCCGAAATCTACGGAAACGAAACCCTCACAGATCTTCAAAACCGACTCACCGAAGAAGCCGAAGCTCTCGGCGTTGCCGTGCAATTTTACCAGTCAAACCACGAGGGTTTTATCATCGATGAAATCAATACGGTTTACGCCGACGGTGAGGTGCACGGTATCATCATTAACCCCGGCGCCCTCACCCATACCAGCCTCGCCCTTCGCGATGCCCTCGCAGGTGCTGAAATCCCCGCGATTGAGGTCCACATTAGCAATATTTACCGGCGCGAGGAAATCCGCCAGCACTCCATCACCGCAGAAGCCTGCCTTGCGGTTGTCTCGGGCCTCGGCTTCGATGGCTACCTTGCCGCCCTTCGCTATCTCGCCGCGTTGGACTGAGCCGCGACCCCTTGCGCTCCATTCGCGGGTAAGAGCCGCGCCAAATCCTCCAAATCGGAGAAGTGTTCCTTCAGGTCACTCGCCCCCTTCAAACCACCCAGAGTGTTCTCGAAGAGCATCCGCTTTTCGCGCTTCAATTGCTGGATGCGCGCTTCCACCGTGCCCTGCGTGATCATCCGATAAACAAAGACCCGACGCCTCTGCCCAATCCGGTGAATCCGGTCCACCGCCTGATTTTCCACCGCGGGATTCCACCAGGGATCCAACAGGAAACAATAATCCGCGGCATTTAAGGTTATACCCGTTCCCCCCGCCCGCAGGCTCACCAGAATGACGGACGCTCCCTCCGATTCCTGAAATTCCCGCACCGGCTTTTCGCGGTCCTTTGTATTTCCGGTCAACTCCAGCAAAGCCACCTTCGGGAAACTCTTTTTCAAGACCGGCTTCAAGCGCCGCAAGAGTTGTACGAATTGACTGAAGACCACCACCTTGCGCGCACCGTCTCCATTGAGCGCCTCCTCCAAATGAACCAGCAGCGTTTGAACTTTCCCGCTTTGCATTAGGTCTGCCTCCACTCCGGGGACAAGCCCCGGATCACAACATGCCTGACGCAAACGCGTCAGCAAAGAAAAGAAATGCATCGACTGGGTTTGCATCGCCGCCTGCAAATCCCCGCCCAGTGTATCCAGACCCTCCGTCAACAAGCCCTGATAGGTGCTCCGCTGCAAATCCGTGATCGGGCAAATTAAATCCATCTCCACTTTGGGCGGCAGATCCTTGCCCACCGCATCCTTCAAGCGGCGCAATATGAAGGGCGAGATTTGCCGGCGCAAGCGCTGCTCGAAACCGGTAAGGCGCGCCGGTTCCTTTTCTTGCAGCGCCGCCTCAAACTTAGTCCGGGTCCCCAATAAGCCGGGCATTAAATAGCGGAAAATGGTCCATAAATCCAACATTCGGTTTTCCAGCGGGGTACCGGTCAGTGCAAAGCGGCATTCCGCCTCGATCGCGCAACAGGCATGCGTCACCTTCGCCTCCGGGTTCTTGATCTGCTGCGCTTCGTCCAAAACCGAATAACCAAACTCCGAACTCTCCAGCAAATGTTTGTGTCGGCGTAATTGCGTGTAACTCGCAATCCACAGGCGATGCTCGTCTGCCACCTCCCCCTCCGGTACCTTAAAATCCGCCCCCGTGCGCAGCACCGAGATCTTTAATTCCGGATACCAACGGGCGGCCTCGCTTTCCCAGACCGGCACCACGCTTGCCGGGCATACGATCAAATTCTGCTTCCCCGCTATCGGAAAATGCTTCAGCAGGGTCAATACCTGGAGGGTTTTTCCCAAACCCATCTCATCTGCGAGGAGGCCGTGGCATCCATGGCGCTGTAAATTGGCAAGCCAACGCACCCCGTGCCGCTGATAGTCCCGCAGAAAGTCCGGCAAGTCGACTTCCCCCACCGCGTTGCTTTGCTTCGGGTCCATACCCTTCCGCCATTGTTCCAGCGCACCGCCCAATTCCAAGTGCGCACCCCGCTCGCCAAAAAGCGAAAATATCATATAGCGCGGCCAGAGTTGCCCCTGTACTCCAGACCCCACTTTCCATTCCGTAAGTGCCGCCGATTGCTCCGCTTCAATGCGCACCAAACCCAAGCCCTTGACCACGTGCGTGCCCCGTCCCGCCCGTGCCAAGCGCTGCATGACCCCCTCCGTCAACAAATCTTCCCCCAGTCGCATCTCCCAATCCAGGGCAATCGTTGAAGCCCCCGCCGCGCTGACCCGTCCCAAGACTTCCACCGAATGCACACCCTCTGACATCCGTTTCGCTTCGACATCCAATTCTATCTCCCCAAACCGTTGCTTCAAACGACTCAAGCCGCGTTTGAAAAATCCCATGATCCGGTCCGCATCGTTCATCATGAAATCACGTTGCGAACGCCGGTAGCTAAACCCGGCTTCTTTCGCCAGAACCGTCAAACGCACCAACCGTTCACGCTCTTCACTGCTCGATGCCGCCCCTTTTTCCGTCATCGCAGAAATCCGTTTCCCGGATCCCCTTTCCCAAAAAGCCTTCATCCGCAAACCGGTACCCTTCCCCTCCAGGCAAACCCGCAGGGCTCGCTCCGGCGCACTCCCCTCGGCTTCCTTTTTTGCTTTAGCAGCATCCTTGGGGCGCGCTTCCTGCTGCTCAACGACCTCCGCCGGAACCGCCCCGGCTTGCTTTTTCTTCGGCACGTAGGGAAGCGGCGCAATCTCATCGGCGATCAATTCCTCAATCTCGTATAACCCCGCCACCGCGACCGAGCGCCCCCGTGCGACGTCCTCCGTGGAGGCTCGCACCGTGATGGTTTCATTCGCCCATTCCGCCACCGCGTAACAGGTGTCCTTCCGGGCAAAGGCACAATGGATGACCGCATCCTCCGCGCCCAACTCCAGGCCCGTTACCTGACCGAGACGGTAAATCTCCCGCCCGCGCTCCAATTCCGCTTCCGAGAAATGCCTCTCCCAATCAAGCACCACATACTCAAACCAGCGTTCGAGGGTGGCCTCATTATAGACACGACTGCAAGCACGAGTAGACATTTGGGTAAATCTAACCCCGCAGAGTAATCCTTTCCGTTATTTAGTCGCAAGCGGTTTTTAAAAAAATAACTTAATTTTTTAGCATTCAGGCACCAAGCATACCTGTCAGTCCGGCATAGCCGGAAACCGCTAATCCTCGCTAATGCCCACGAATATATTGGTTGTGCGTTGATGCTTGCTTGTTGATCGTCGAAAGGCCTTCCCGCCTTTTACCCATTTTATCGATCGCCTGCTAGGCTGGCTCTTTTAAGGAATTCGAAGTCAGAAGCTGGAAGATAGCAGAACAACCCCGTCTCGCCTCCGCCTTCGCCAAGGCTAGGGCGAACAAGCCTCGAGCCACCCATCGTGCATTATACCGTGGAAGCGACACTCTTGTCGCTTTTCAAATCCCAAAAAGCGGTAGGATTGCCGCTTCCAATGTCCGCCAGATTACCCGTTTAAGTGTGCTCCGCTCCTTTGCGGCTCTGTCTTTAATTTCCATACCCCCTTGCGTTGAAATAAAAGATTCGACCTCGCGGGCGGGATCTTCAATTTTCTGCCTTGATGGAGATTCATCCCAGTCGCGAAGAATTCGATGTGTTGGCACAACAGGGCAACACCATTCCCGTTTATCTCGATTTAACCGCCGACTGTGAAACCCCCCTTGGTGCCTACGCTAAAATTCGAGAAGGCTGTCCCGCATTCCTTTTTGAATCGATTGTGGGCGGTGAGCGTATCAGTCGATATTCCTTCGTCGGGGCTAATCCCCGTAAAATTTTCCGCATCTTTGAAGCGGCAACGCACATAACCCATCAGGATGGTTCAACCGAGCAGATTCCTACCCCTATTGACCCCCTGAGTTTGATCGAAAACGAAATGGCGCGCTACCATCCGGTGGAAATGGAGGGCATGCCTCCCTTCTCGGGCGGCGCAGTTGGCTTTGTCGGTCACGAATTTGTTCACAGTGTAGAACCCAGCGTCCCAAAGCCTGCAGAAAACCCCCTGCAAATGCCAGTACTCTACTACTTGCTGACCGACTCGGTCCTTATTTTTGACCACGCCCGACAAGTATTGCGCATCTGCGTGCAGGCACACACCGAAGCGACCACCCCTGCCGCAGCCTACGCCGCTGCCGTCGAGGAAATTCAACGCATCTATCACCTGCTGGAGGCACCGGGACAGCTTTCACATCGCCCCTTGGCGGAACCCGGAGCGGTCGAGGTGCCGGAAGGGAATTTTACCCGCCCGCAATTCGAAGCTGCAGTTGAAACCGTCAAGGACTATATCCGCGCTGGAGATGTTATACAAACCGTTCTCTCACAACGTTTTGAAAAAGATTTTAAACCCGCGCCCCTCGACCTTTACCGCGCCCTGCGCACCGTAAACCCTTCCCCTTATATGTTCTTGGTTGAAGACCCTGAATTCGCGGTCGTAGGAGCTTCACCCGAGGTGCATGTTCGCCTTACCGGGGAACAGGTTGAAATCCGCCCCATTGCGGGAAC
>DKOX01000013.1 GCA_002470925.1 Opitutia bacterium UBA7350
AAGGGCAATGCCCGTTTTGATGAACGCAAACTCGCCGCCCTCAACGCGGAATATCTGCGGGAATTGAACCTCGAGAGCTTCGCTTTTCTCGCGCGTCCCCGTCTCAACGCCGCCGGATTGGTTCCCGAGGACACCGATGAGGATTACCTACAGGCGGTCCTGAGGCTCTGTCAACCGAAAGCCCGTTCGCTCGACAGCCTCGGGGAATTGTGTGATTATTTTTTTAGCGATAGCTATGAACTGGATGCCAAGCAGGGGGAGAAGCTCGCGAAGAAGGGCGACCCGAAAGTGGTCCTCCGTGAACTGCTACCGTTACTTGAAGGGCTTGCCAGTTTTGATGCGGAAGGCCTGCAGGGCGTCTTGGAAGCGCATGCCGCCGCGCAGGATCAGAAGGTTTTTGCGTACTTTCCGGCCTTGCGCTACGCGGTGAGCGGGCGTGCCGGTGGACCGGATCTCCTGCCCTTGTTGGCGGTGTTGGGGCGCGATCGGGTCCTTGACCGCATCCGCGCTTTTGTAACGTAAGCCGTCCGCCGCTTGTTTTAATCTGGCGCAGTTCTCTTTGCTGTCTTTCTATTGCCAAGATGTCTGAATCCAAAGAAAAGCCGATTGATTTCGTTCGCCAGATGGTGGCTGCCGACGTAGCCGCCGGGAAACACGATGGGCGGGTGCAGACACGTTTCCCGCCGGAACCGAACGGCTACCTGCAGATTGGGCACGCCAAGGCAATTTGCCTGAATTTTGAAATCGCCCGCGAATTCAAGGGGCTTTGCAACCTGCGTTTTGACGACACCAACCCCGAGAAGGAGAGCGAGGAGTTTGTGCAGGCCATCGAGGACGATATTCGCTGGCTTGGTTTTGAATGGGCAAAGGTTTGTTTTGCGAGTGATTACTTTGAACAGCTCTTTGATTGGGCCTGTCAGCTGATAGAATCCGGCGATGCCTACGTGGACGACTTGAGCTTTGATGAAATGCGGGAATACCGTGGCAGCATCACCGCCCCCGGCAAGGCCAGCCCCTACCGCGAGCGACCCGCCGCCGAAAGCCTCGACCTCTTTAAGCGGATGCGGGCGGGGGAGTTTGCCGATGGCGAGAAAGTCCTGCGCGCGAAAATCGACATGGCGCATCCCAATATGAATATGCGCGATCCCGTGATGTATCGCATCAAGCGAATGCATCACCACCGCGTCGGGGATGCCTGGTGTATTTATCCGAGTTATGACTTCACCCACGGGCAAAGCGATTCGCTCGAGCAAGTAACCCATTCGCTTTGCTCATTGGAGTTTGAAGATCACCGCCCCCTTTATGATTGGTTCATCGAAAAGCTCGGCATCTTTCCCTCCAAGCAAACCGAATTTGCCCGCCTGAACCTGACCTACACCGTCGTCAGTAAGCGCAAACTGCGCACCCTCGTGGAAGGGGGCTACGTCTCCGGTTGGGACGATCCGCGTTTGCCGACCTTGCGCGGGATGCGTCGTCGGGGTTACCCTGCCGAGGCGATCCGCAATTTCTGTGCCACGGTTGGCGTGACAAAGGTGCCTTCCACCAGTGATGTCGCCCTTTTGGAACATGCGGTGCGCGAGGTCTTGAACCGCACCGCCTCCCGCCGGATGGCCGTCCTCAACCCGCTTGAAGTCGAACTCACTAACTGGCCCGAGGATGAAGTGATCGAAGTTGAGGGAGTCAATAATCCCGAGGATCCCGATGCCGGAACCCGTAAAATACCATTTGCAAAGCGGCTCCTGATTGAACAGGAAGATTTCCGCGAGGAGGCCAATCGCAAATTCTTCCGCCTCAAGCTCGATGGGGAAGTGCGCCTCCGGGGTGCCTACATTATTAAATGCGATTCCATCGAAAAAGACGCGGACGGCAAGGTCACCAAGCTGCTTTGTAGTGTTGATTTGGATACGTTGAACAAGAACCCCGAAGATCGCAAAGTGAAGGGCGTGATCCACTGGGTGAGCGCCGCGCATGCCATCGAAGCGCCGGTCCGGCTTTTTGACCGCCTCTTCTCCGAGGAAAAACCGGAGGCAGATAAAGCGGTGGAGTTCACCGAGTTCGTGAATCCCGACTCACTGGAGGAAGGGATTGCTTATTGTGAACCGAGCCTCGCCGGGATCGAAGCGGGCACGACCTGCCAGTTTGAGCGAGTGGGGTATTTCTGTGCCGATAGCGAACTTTCAAAACCCGGACAACCGGTCTTTAACCGCACCGTCGGTCTCCGCGATACCTGGGCTAAAAAGAACTAGGGAACTACTTTATGTCAGAAGCAACGCTAACTCTCTTTCAGGAACAATACGGCGCGTCGCCGGAACAAATGGCATTTGCTCCCGGGCGCATTGAATTCATTGGGAATCACACCGATTACAACGGCGGCCTTGTGATGGGTGCGGCGGTTGCGGAGGGGATAACGCTGGCGGTGCGCCGGCGCGAGGACCGGGAGCTCCATTTTGCAAGTGATGGAATGGAACCGGTGGTCGCCAACCTCAATGCGATCCGTCCCTCAAGCAGCAAGGCATCGTGGGCCAACTATCCCCTGGGCGTCATTCAGGTGCTCCGCGAGGCGGGCATGGAAATGCCGGTGGGCTGTGATATCGCGGTGACCAGTACCCTCCCGAGTGGTGCGGGCATGAGCAGCAGCGCTGCCTTTGAACTCTCCACCGCCTACGCGCTCGCAGCCCTTTACCGTTATGAGAGCGACAAAGCCGGATTTGCCCGCATTGGGCGAAAGGCCGAAAACGAATTTGTCGGAATGCCCTGTGGTATTCTCGACCAGGGGGTCTCCGCCTTCGGCGAGCGCAACGCCCTTGTCCGGATCGACTGCGCCAGCGAAAGCTACCGCACCGAGGCGATGCCCGCC
>DKOX01000036.1 GCA_002470925.1 Opitutia bacterium UBA7350
TATGAGGAAGCCAGTTTGGTAGTGCTTCGCAATAAGGCTCGCGAAATCGGAATGCGTGCCATGCGTGAAGATGGGGTTCGCAAAGTCTTGGCAGGCGTCACAACTCCCAACGAGGTGCTCCATGCAACCGTTTCCGACGCCGACTAAAACTCAGGTATAACAAACAAAAGAAAGCACAGAAACGATGGCGTATGAAATGAATCAACTGCTGGAAGCAATGTTTGAGGCGGGCGCCTCAGACCTCCACCTACAGGTGCACGAAGCCCCTGCGCTTCGGATTCATGGAAGCCTAAAACCTATCGAAGGTGAAAAACTGACGCCCGCCGACACCAAGGCACTGATGGAGTCCATCGCTCCTCCGGCAGCGCTGGAATCTTTTAATGAAACCGGTGGGGCAGACTTCGCGATCGCGTTTGGTGAGAAGGCTCGTTTGCGGGTTAGTGTCCTGCGTTCAAAGCGAAATATCGGAATGGTGCTGCGTCTGATTCCCAACGAATTATTGTCGCTGGAAACGATTGGCCTACCCGAAACGATCAAGGATCTCATTGCCCGTCCCCGGGGTCTCTTTCTTGTCACGGGCCCGACCGGGTCGGGTAAGTCCACGACGCTTGCTTCCATGATTGATTGGATTAATACCAATCGAAATGACCATATCATAACGATTGAAGATCCGCTGGAATATTACCACAGCCATAAGCAATGCATCGTGACGCAGCGCCAGGTGGGGGAGGATGTCCCGAGTTTTGCCGCCGCCCTTCGGGGGGCATTGCGACAGGATCCGGACGTTATCCTGGTGGGTGAGATGCGTGATCTGGAAACCATCGAAGCGGCGGTCACTGCCGCTGAAACCGGACACCTTGTTTTCGGAACCCTCCATACTACCGGAGCTGCCCGTACGGTCGACCGCATCGTCGATGCCTTTCCCTCCAGTAGTAAGGAGCAGATCCGCACGCAGTTGGCTTCCTCCCTTTTGGCAGTCGTTTCGCAAGTACTATGCGAAAAGAATGGTGGTGGACGCATCGCAGCTTTTGAGATTATGGTCATGACGAATGCCATAGCTCAATTGATTCGCGAAAATAAGACCTTCCGTATCGCATCTGATATACAAACCGGAGCGAACAAGGGCATGATCGGTCTCGATGCCTATCTATATAAACTCTTCCAAGAAAATCACATCAGCGCGGAAGTTGCCCTGAATAAATCGCAGACGCCTGATGATTTGCGAAATCGCCTCATTCAGGGCGGTGCGCAGCTTGACTGACCATTAGCCTCAAATGCTTCAGCCTCAATTTCCCCATGTTTGAAGACCATAACGATACAATCTACGAGATAATCAAAAATTCCAATTTGCTCAGCATTGAGCAATTGCAGGAATTAAATGAGTCACACCGGAATACCGGCAAGTCCCTTGCCAACGCCGTGATTGATGCCGGGTTGATTGAGCGCCCTGCCGTTCTGAAGGCGATTGCTGAATTCCTTGGCTTTGATTACCTTGAGGAAGTTCCCGCAAATGTTCCAGAGGCTCTTTCATCTCAAATGCGTCCCAATGTTGCCCGCATGTATGCCGTGGTTCCACTCGCATCGGACAATACCTCTATACGGCTTCTGGCCTGCGATCCTTTCAATGCCAGTATTATAGA
This sequence comes from Opitutia bacterium UBA7350, assembly GCA_002470925.1. GTDB lineage: Bacteria > Verrucomicrobiota > Verrucomicrobiia > Opitutales > Coraliomargaritaceae > UBA7445. The sequence goes on from DKOX01000036.1 coordinate 1,641, forward strand.
TGATTTGACCTTTACCTTGAACAAAGATGTTACGGTTGTGGTGGGGGATCCCCGTAGTGTACAAACCCTCCTAACCAATACCTACGGCGAAGAGGATTCCTCAATCGATGATATCCTGGGTGATCTCGGAGAGAGTTTTGTGGAGACCGAGGCGGAGGATGAGGAAATGGATCCTGCTGATATGGCAAACCAGACGCCCATTATTCGCTTTGTGAATCTCGTCTTACAGCAAGCCATCAAGGATAAAGCTTCCGATATTCACTTTGAACCCTTTGAGGATGAGTTCCGTATTCGTTATCGCATTGATGGTGCCCTCTATGAAATGGCGCCCCCGCCCAAGAACCTCGCGATTCCGGTTATTTCGCGAGTCAAGGTGCTGTCCAATATGAATATTTCCGAAACCCGCATCCCGCAGGATGGACGTATCAAGATGACGATTGCAGGCCGTCCGGTTGACCTGCGGGTTTCAACCCTCCCGACCCGTTTCGGGGAAAGCGTGGTATTGCGGGTGCTCGATAAGTCGGTGGTTAACCTCGATCTCGAGGCGCTGAGTCTTTCAGATGATATCCTCGCCAAGATTCGTGAGCTCGTTGACCGACCGAATGGTATCTTTATCGTCACGGGACCGACCGGTTCCGGTAAGACCACCACGCTCTACAGCGCCTTGCGCGAAGTGAACAAAGTGGAAACCAAGATCCTCACCGCGGAGGATCCCGTTGAATACGAAATCGACGGCATCATGCAGGTCGCGGTGAATCATCAGGTTGGTCTCGACTTCGCCCGCGCGCTCCGCGCTTTCCTGCGTCAGGATCCCGATAAAATAATGGTTGGCGAGATTCGAGACCTCGAAACCGCCCAGATCTCAGTCCAGGCTTCCCTGACTGGGCACGTGGTATTGAGCACCCTGCACACAAATGATGCCCCCGGCGCGGTTACCCGTCTCATCGATATGGGGCTGGAGCCCTTCCTTATTTCCGCCTCCCTGGAGGCGATTCTTGCACAGCGACTGGTTCGGAAAATTTGCCCTGCTTGTAGAACGGCCTACGAACCCAGTCAGGAACTGATTGAAATGCTCGATGTTGATCCGCTGGAAATCGCCGATAAGGACTTCTTTTACGGCGAGGGTTGCCCGGAATGCAGCAAGACCGGTTACCGCGGGCGCGTCGGCCTCTTTGAGATGGTTGTCGTGACCGATGCCATTCGCGAACTCATCAACCGGCGAGCGCCCACCCTTGCCATTAAGCAAAAAGCGCTGGAGCAAGGAATGCGAAGCTTGCGTGATGATGGCTTACGCGCCATTTTTGATGGTAAATCTACCATTGAGGAAGTTCTTAAATATACATAACCCTGCTAAAAATGCCCAAATTCAAATACACCGCAATCGATAGCAACGGCAAACAAAAGACTGGAACTGTTGATTCTGACTCCGTGGAGTCCGCCAACGCCAAACTAACCGGTATGGGCCTGATGCCAACTCAGGTCTTCGTTGCGGGCTCCGCTGATGCGAATACGAAGACAAAAAAACCTGGATCCAAAAAGAGCAAGAAAGGCACCAAGAAGGGTGCGGGCGGCTTTGGCAAGGTTATCAAGCCGCAGGGGCTTGCGATCTTCACGCGCCAATTGGCAACCCTCCTCGAGGCGGGGCTTCCCTTGCTGCGCTCGCTGGAGGTCATGATCCGACAGGAGCGCAACCTGCGTTTCCGCAGCGTTCTTGAACAAGTTGCGGATCAGGTGAAGTCTGGTAATTCCTTTTCGGACGGCCTTGCGCAATTCCCGAAGGTTTTCGACCGCTTATACGTCAATATGATTCGCGCCGGTGAAGCGGGTGGGGTACTGGCAGTGGTGCTCTCACGCCTTGCCACCTTTATGGAAAAAGCCCAGCGTACAAAAGGCAAAGTTCAGTCTGCCATGATCTATCCCATCGTCGTGGTGGGGGTCGCGGTTTCGATTGTTGCGCTCCTCATGGTTGTGGTGGTCCCCAAGTTCCAGTCCATTTTTGACGACATGCTGGACGGTGCTGCCCTGCCGGGACCGACTCAGTTTGTCATCAACGTCAGTAACGGAATCCGCGAAAATATTGCGGTTTCCATTGCGCTGCTCGTGGTGCTTTTCTTTGCTTTTAAGTTCTTCCTTAAGACCTCCCTGGGGCGCAGCCTCTTTGACTGGCTCTCTATCAACACACCCAAGGTTGGCGACCTTGTGCGCAAGGTAAACATCGCTCGTATTACGCGTACCTTTGGGACCCTGCTCTCCAGTGGTGTGCCCATCCTTGAGGCCATCACCATCACCAAGGACATTTCGAATAACGGCAACTACGCCAACGCGCTCAGCCGCATTCACGACCATGTGCGGGACGGTCAGACCCTTGCCGCACCCATGGAACGCGAGAAAGTCTTTCCCAATATGGTCACCAGTATGATCGACGTGGGTGAGGAAACCGGCGCGCTCGCCGAGATGCTCAATCGGGTCGCCGATAATTACGACGAAGACGTCGACAATGCCGTCGGTGGTATCACCTCCATCATTGAGCCCGTCATGATTGTCTTCCTGGCGGTAGTTGTGGGCTTTATTGTGATCGCACTCTTCCTGCCGATTATCGAAATCATCAAACAACTCTCTTAATTGAATCAACGATGGCGGTCTGTCCCATGCGACAGGCCGCCTCTTTTTTATCATGCATTCCGTACTCATTGCAGTTCTCGCGCTTCTTGCCCTCAAAACAATGGTTTCCCTCGCGCTGGATTGGATGAATTTAGGCCATGTGCGTAAAAACGCCGGAAGCGTTCCCGAGAGCTTTCGCGACTTCATTGATGCGGAAACCTACGCGAAGTCCACCGCCTACACCGAGGCCCGCACCCGCTTTGGTATGCTCAGCGAAGTCTTTGATGCCCTCATCCTGACGCTGATCCTTCTTTTCGGAGTACTGCCCTGGCTTTATGGAGGTCTCGGCACTTGGTTGGGCGCGGGCGTTTGGGGGCAGAGTTTTGTCCTGATCGCGATCCTCTTTATTCTCGGTCTGCCGGGTCTGCCCTTCGATTGGTGGAGCACCTTCCGTATCGAGGCGCGTTTCGGCTTCAACAAAAGCACCCTAAAGCTCTGGGTTACCGATAAAATTAAAGGGAGCCTTATTGGTCTGGCGATTGGCTTGCCGCTCCTCTCGCTTCTCTTATGGCTCGTGGGGGCTCTTGGTACTTACTGGTGGCTATGGGGTTATGGCATCTTCTTTCTCTTCCAACTCGTCATGGTCGTGGCTTATCCCATGTTTATCATGCCACTCTTTAACAAACTTGAACCGCTCGGGGAAGGCGACTTGAAGACCCGACTCTTTGCGCTCGCCGATCGCACCGGATTCAAGGCACAAACCATTCTTGTGATGGACGGCAGCAAACGCTCCGGTCACTCCAATGCTTTCTTTGCCGGATTTGGGCGCTTCCGCCGCATCGTCCTTTTTGATACCCTAATCGAGCAAATGAATACCGAAGAAATCGAGGCGGTTCTCGCTCATGAAATCGGTCATTACAAACTCGGTCACATTCCCAAGATGATCCTGCTTTCTGCGGTCAGTACCTTTGTCATGTTTGCAACCCTCGGTTGGTTGACCCACGCCGACTGGTTTGTCAGCGCCTTTTACTTTGACCCCGCTTTCGTGCAAAGCCTTGTCCCGGTCTTCCTCCTCGTCGCGCTCCTCGGCGGCCTTGTGGGATTTTGGTTTGGCCCGCTTTCCAGTCGTCTTTCCCGTAAACACGAATACGAAGCAGATGCCTTTGCCCGCCGCGCCATGCAGGGTCCCGAAGCCCTGATCGCGGCCCTGCGCAAACTCCACAAGGAAAATCTCAGCAATTTGACTCCCCATCCCCTATACAGCGCATTTCATTATTCACACCCCACGCTGCCGGAACGCGAAGGTGCCCTGCGCCATGCCAAGGATTGAGTTCAGTCGCAGGCTTTTTCAGCGCCTTGTTCGCATCGCTCTGCCAGGATTGGTGCTCCTTGCGCCCCTTGTCGCCCCGGCTCAAACCCTCCGCATTGCTACTTACAACCTGTATAACTACCTATCCATGGATCGCAGCGTCGATGGACAATGGCGCAAAGATTATCCCAAGCCCGAGAGGGAGAAATCCGCTCTGCGGCGCGCAATTCTTGAAGTAAAGCCCGACCTCCTCGCCATTCAGGAAATTGGCAATCCGGCATATCTGAGCGAACTTCGCAAGGACCTTCGCGCCGATGGCCTCGATTACCCGCACAGCGCGCATCTGCAAGGACCCGACCCCGACCGCTGCCTTGCGGTTCTCAGTCGTTTGCCCCTCCATGAAGTTACCCGCCATACCGACCTCGATTTTAAATATTTCGACGACCGCGAAACCGTTCGCCGGGGCTTGCTCGAAGTCGAGATTCATCCCCGTCCGGGATTGAGTCTCCAGATCTTCAACCTTCACCTCAAGAGCCGTTGGACTCTCCGCAAAGACGATCCCGAAGCCGCGCTTCAACGCACCCGTGAAGCGGAAGCCTGCCGCAACCGTATTATCCAGCGCACCCTCGAACAGCGCCGTTCTCATTACCTCATCCTCGGCGATTTTAACGATCATCCCGGCAGCGCAGCGCTCCGCCGTTTTCAGAAACGCGGCAAGATCGAAATTGCGAAACGCCTCCCTGCCACCGATAGCCGCGGGGAGCTCTGGACCCATTTCTACCGCAAGGCAGCCAGTTACTCTACCGTCGACGGCCTCCTCGCTGCCCCGCAACTCATACCCGCCGTCCAAGCCGCCGGGGTCGTGGACCTGCTCCAGCCGCCGGAGGGCAGTGACCACCGCCTTGTTTACGCCGATTTCGATTTTTCGCGGGTAGCGCGTTAAAACTTTGCGACGGGGTGCTTCCTCAGTTGCAAGTCATGCTGAGCTTGCCACTGTTCGTTCTTATGGAATTGGTTTTCATGGGAACAGGAACTTCGCAGGGGGTGCCGATGATCGCGCATCCGGAAGGGGGTTGTGATCTGGATAATCCGAAGAATTGGCGCACGCGTACTTCGATTCATGTCGTCATGGACGGGCATCATATCCAAGTCGATGCCAGCCCGGAGTTTCGCATGCAATGCCTTCAGTGCGGGATTGAGGCCTTGGATACTTTCATCCTTACGCACCATCATGCCGATCATATTCTGGGGATGGATGATTTGCGGCGTTTTTGCGATTTAAAGGGTGGGGTGGCGCTCCCGGTTTATAGTAGTGCAGATGGCCTTGAGCGGGTGCGGGCGATCTTTCCCTACGCGATTCTGGATAAACCCAGAGTGCGGGGCTATCCGGCATTTGACCTGCAAATTATGCCCCCAAGCCTTGAACTGCCGGGCGGGCGTGTGGAATCCGTCGCACTACCGCACGGGCCTATCGAGGTTCTGGGCTTGGTCTTTACGGAGGCTTCGAGCGGGAAAAAATTGGCCTACTTTACGGACTGTAAGGAGGTCAATACCGAAGCACGTGCGCTTGCTGATGGCGCGGATGTTGTTGTCCTGGATGCGCTGCGGCCCAACCCGCACCCCTCACATATGACTGTCGAGGAAGCGACCCAAACGGCGGTCGACATGGCGGCTCCCCTAACTTATCTGACGCATATGACCTATATGGTGGATCACGAAAGTACCTCAGCCGATCTTCCGGACAAGGTGCATCTCGCCCATGACGGCCTGCGCTTGAATTGGTAGGCGGTGTTCGATTTGTAGCTAAGCGTTGGCGGCTTCGCGGTCCTCGAACATTCCGAGCTTGCGATAGCGGGCGTAGCGTTCATCCAGCAGTTTTTCAATGGGTTTACGTTTCAGGCTCTTGAGACTTTCCTTGATGGCAGATTTAATAGTGCTGGCGGCTTTTTCGTAATCGCGATGGGCTCCGCCCAGCGGTTCGGGCAGAACAGAGTCGACCACTTCAAATTCCAGCAGGTGCTTGGGACTGAACTTCAAAGCTTCGGCGGCTTTGGGAGCGGCGGCTCGGTCTTTCCATAGAATTGCCGCACAACCTTCGGGCGAAATGACGGAGTAATAGCAATTCTCCAAAATCATGACTTTATCAGCCACCGCCATGCCCAGTGCTCCACCCGAACCGCCCTCACCAATCACAATCGTGATGATCGGTACTTTCAGGCAGCTCATCTCGCGAATGTTCACGGCGATTGCTTCCGCGACGTGGCGTTCCTCCGCTCCAATGCCGGGGTAGGCTCCCGGGGTGTCGATAAAAGTCACCACCGGCAGTTCAAATTTCTCGGCGAGTTCCATGAGGCGCATGGCCTTGCGGTAGCCCTCCGGATTCGGGCAACCAAAGTTGCGTTTTAAATTGTCCTTGGTGTTGCGGCCCTTTTGTTGGCCAATCACCATAACGGGTTGGTCCTCCAGTAAGGCAGGTCCACCCACAATGGCGGCATCCTCCCGAAAACGCCGGTCGCCGTGAAGCGCTTCAAAACCGGTAAAGACCCGCTCAATGTAGTCCAGGGAGTAAGGGCGCTTGGGGTGCCGTGAAAGTTGCACCCGTTGCCAAGCCGTCAGATTTGAGTAGATCTCCGTCTTGAGCGCTTCGATTTTTTTCTCAATCGCTGAGATTTCACTGCTGACGTCTACTTTGGATTCCTCGGAAACGGACTGTAGAGTGATGAGCTGTTTCTCCAACTCACGCAGCGGTTTTTCAAATTCGAGTGTATAGGTTACATCTTCCATCTATCTAAATACAAATACTTCGCCTCTGAACTGTCAATATTACGGGTTGCTGCCTTCCGGCGGCGGACTTTTTAATTCTTCCTTCCAACCGAGCATGCGTGCCTGCGCGCCGTAATGCTCCGCTTTATCCTTATCCCCCCGCTGCACCCAGATCCGCGAGAGACTGGTATTTATGTGGATGTCCTCCGGGCGGAGGCGGTGGGCGGTCTCGGCGGCCTCAAGGGCGGCCTCATAATTTTGTTCGGCATAACAGACTTCGGTGAGGGCATGCCAGGCCGCAAAACAGTCCGGATTCTCCGCGAGGAGCTCGCGCAGGCACCTTTCCGCCGCGGCGCTGTCGCCCATGGTGAAGTCAAAAGTGGCCGCATCAATACGGTCCTGTAGGGAAGTTTCGCTCATGATCGGATGTTTTGGGTTGCCCGTTCGTAAATGAGCAAAGAGTGTTGGCTAATGGCCGCGCCGCAAATCGAAAAACTTTTAATTGTTCAGGATCGCGATGCGACCCTTCAAAAGACCGAACAGGAGTTGGCGCGGCTTCCCCGCGAGCGAGCTGCCCTCGACGCCAAAATAACCGCCGAGACTGAGAATATTGAGAACGCCCGTGCCGCCCTCAAGGCAAAGGAACTCGCCCGCAAAGAAATTGATTCCGAGGTAAAGATCCAGGAGGTAGCCATTCAAAAATTCCGCACCCTGCAACTCGAGGTTAAAAAGAATGAGGAATACCGTGCCCTGACCCAACAGATCGACCAGGCGGAGGCAAGCATCGCTACCCTTGAGGAGCAGGAAATACAACTCCTCCTCGAGATTGATACTGAACAAGAAGCGTTTGAGGCCGCCAAAACCGAGATCGATGCCCGCATCGAGCTTCAAAAGCACAGCATCTCGCAACTTCAGGAGCGCGAAACCAACCTCAAGGCCAGCCTTGATGCGGCCCGGGCCGCCTTGGATGAAGCCCGCGCGGAGGTCGATTCCGATTATTTGCAACATTACGACCGTGTCCGCAAGCTCAGCAAACGCCCGCCCTACGTCGCCCGCATTGAGAATCACATCTGCTCCGGTTGCCACCTCCGTGTTTCCAACGAAGTCGCACAGGCAATTCGCGATCCCCGTGAACCCCACTTCTGCGACCAGTGTGGCCGCTTGGTTTACCTGTGAAAATAGCGTGTTAAAACTGCTGCCCTTGCGCTTGACAGTTCTGCCAGCTACACTTTGTATGTCCCGCTTCCACAGGGGTCGTTAGCTCAATCGGTAGAGCAGTTGACTTTTAATCAATTGGTTCGGGGTTCGAGTCCCCGACGACCTACCAGTGGAAGTACCCCCAGCGCGGGCATTGACCCTCAGCAAGTCGCCGAAGCACTGGTCTTGCCTTCGCGGTTTACCAACCCAGTGTAGGAGTGGATCAAAATTTAATATATTGATGTTAAAAATTTATTAATTTAATTTTAATTTTGAGTGTATTGATGGAACCATTTTCCTTTTGCTATGTTATTAACAGAGGTACATTATCAATAGTATGATTTCAAAATCAGAAAGCGCATTGGCAGATGACCTGCTGATTGAACGGATCCGTCAGGGGGATTCGGCGGCGTATGATGACATGGTTGTGCGTCATTGGGATCGAATCTATGCACGGGTGCATCAATTGTTGAAAAACAAGCAGGATGCCGAGGAAGTGACACAAGATGCCTTCATTCGGGCGCACCGGGGCTTGGAGAATTTCCGTGGGGACGCTTCATTTTCCACTTGGCTGTACCAGATTGCGACAAATCTAGCTCACAATCGTTATTGGTATTGGTTTCGCCGCAAGCGTGACCTGTCGATTTCCTTTGACCAGCCGATCGGGGAGGATGGAACGATGACATTGGAGAGTGTCATACCCAGCCGCAGTGAAACACCTGCCGAGGCCACCGTGACGCAGGAGTTTGTGGATCGAGTCACGGAGTGTATGTCTGGCCTGAATGAGAAACACCGGGAGGTCTTGATCATGCGAAATGTTAAAAATCTTTCTTATGATGCGATTGCTGAGGAACTGGGAATCAGTGTGGGGACGGTAAAAAGCCGTATTGCACGGGCCCGCGAGACGCTCCGTGCGCTCATGGGAGTTGATTTTTCATGAAGGATGATTCGTTCAGGGATTTATTGAATCTTTATCTGGATGGGGAGTTGTCCGCCGCGGAGGAGGCTCGCTTGGCGGAATACCTTGCTTCGGATGCGGAACTTCGGGCTGAATTTATGGAGGCCTGTCGTTTGCATGGAGCGACACAGATGGCGTTGAATCCACAAGCCTTACAACCCAACGATTTGAATCAGCGATATTTTTGGTCGCGTTTATTCATGGGCTTTGCGGCGGCGTCCTGCGCGGTGTTGGGTGCAATGTTTTTAATGCCATGTGTTATTAACGATGAGGCGGCGCATATCAGTGTGCCCCTTTGTTCCAAGGATCCGGTTTTGAGCCAAACAGAGATTGAACGCGCGACGAAGGAAAAGGCGGCACATGAGGCTCACGGTCACCCAACTGCTTGTTTAGCGGCGCATTTCCGACTTCAGGGTTTAGAGCCAACCGTGGCCCCTGCAGATCGTGCATTACTGCCTTTGGAAATTGAGGCGTATTTGCGCAAACGATCGGTGCGTTTAAGTGAAGTCAATTTCGAGGAACAGGCTGCCCGATTGATTTTAACTGATTTCTTGGTTGAGGGCTCGGGGTTTCATGCCTCCAGGGCGAATTTTCCAGGCTTTGACCCGATCGTGAACCATGTGCAAAAAATTGGGGTATCGGGATCGCTGGTAGGTTATTAGAAATGGTGCGAAGCGTCTGCACGGAGTCCCTAACTCAGGGCAGTGCGGATGAGTAATTCGACGTTTGCTTCGGCGGGAAGCTGTGTACTGGCCTTGCGGATGAGTTTGTCGGCCTCGGCGGGTTTGTAGCCCAGGGTAATAAGACTGGCGACGGCGTCTTGATAATTGCTGGTGGGAATGCCGTTTCCTTCGGAAGTCGGGCTAACGCTGGCGCTCCCGGATGCCGCGCCGACACTATCAGCAAAAACTTTGTCCTTGAGCTCGATGACAAGGCGTTCCGCGGTTTTTCGGCCAATACCGGGGCACTTGGCAAGAAGGGCAACATCGGAGGCGGCAATGGCGCCGCGAAGGAGTTCAACCGACATACGGCTGAGGATGCTGATGCCGATCTTGGGACCGATGCCGGAGACGCGTTCTACCAGGAGGCGGAAAAAGTCGCGGTCCTCGTTAGTGGCGAAGCCGTAAAGGGTGGCGCTGTCCTCGCGGTAAACGGCGTGAATAAAAAGGGTCGTGCTTTGGCCGAGGGGTGGAATTTTCTCAGCGGTTGTAACGGGGATGTGGATCTCATAACCGATGCCGTTGATATCAAGGACGCAACGCAGGGGCGAGGCTTCAATAACCGTTCCTTGAATGCGGGCGATCATGTTTTAATCCACGAGTCCAAGGACCGCTTCCATGTCGTAAAGGCCGGGTTTTTGCACGAGGGCCCAGCGAGCGGCATGGATGGCCCCGCGGGCGAAGATGCGGCGATCCGTGGCGCGGTGGGTGAGTTCGAGGCGCTCGCCTTGTCCGCAGAAATAAACGGTGTGTTCGCCGACGATGTCGCCACCGCGGATGGCGTGGACGCCGATTTCATCGCGGGGTCGCGCACCGACCAGTCCCTCGCGACCATGGGTGAGTTTGCTGTCGTCGAGCTTGTAGGCGGATTGCAGGATTTCGAGGAGGCGGGCGGCGGTTCCACTGGGCGCATCCTTTTTATGGTGATGATGCAGTTCGAGGACTTCGGCCTCGTAGTCCTGGGAAAGGATCGGTGCCGCTTTGCGGGTAAGGTAATTGAGGGTGTTGACGCCGATGGAGTAATTGCCGGCCCAAACAACCGGAATTTGGTCTGTGGTTGCAGCGAGGATTGCCTTGCGCTCGTCCGCGGTATGCCCGGTTGTGCCAATGATAAGCGGGCGTTGGTGAGTGGCGGCAAGTTTTGCGATTGCTGGCGTTACTTCGTGAAAGCTGAAATCGATAACAACCTCACAATCCGCAATTCCGGCGGCGGGGTCGTCTCCGGCATCACAGGCGCAGGCGATCCGGGCATCGTGCTCCAGAGCGACTTCTGTTATGGCAAGGCCCATACGGCCTTGGGCACCGTTGAGGAGGATATTTAATGGCATGAGCGGGATGGAGTTGTTTTTTTTGGAGGGGCTAGATCAGTCCAAGTTCCTGCAGGAGGGCTTCGAGGCTGGCACGATTGGGCTCACTGAGGGGCGCAAGGGGCAGGCGCACGGAGGGGCATTGAATAATACCGGCGCGCTGGAGGGCGTATTTGATGGGCACTGGATTTGGCTCCACAAAGATAGCTTTGAAGAGGGGATAGTATTTGAGGAAGCTTTCGCGGGCAGTTGCAAAGTCGTTTGCGTTGGCGGCGCGGACCATTGCAACAAGGGGCGCCACGACCAGATTTGAGGCGACGCTGATAACTCCTGTGGCACCGGCTGACATAAAGGGAAGGGTGAGGGCATCGTCGCCGCTCATGACCCTGAAGTCGCTACCCAGAGCGTTGATATAACGGGCAACTTTATCGCAGGAACCCTCGGCGGCTTTCATGCAACATACATGCGGATAGGCTTCGTGTAGGCGGGCGGTTACCTCGACCGAGATTTCAATTCCACAGCGGGAGGGAATGGAGTAAAGGATGATGGGTTTTTCGGTTGCGGCCGCGATTTTGCTGAAGTGAAGGAAGAGGCCTTCGTCGTTGGGCTTGTTGTAATAGGGTGCAACCAGGAGGAAGCCATCGGCCCCGGCAGCTTCTGCTTGACGGGTTAGCTTCACCGCTTCCTCAGTCGCGTTGGATCCCGTCCCGGCGTAGACGGGGACGCAACCGTTGGCGGCCTCAACAGTGGCGCGAATGACTCCGATGTGCTCGTCGGGATTGAGAGTAGGTGATTCGCCGGTAGTGCCAACGGAGACGAGGCCGTTGATGCCGCCTTCAATTTGGTGGGCAATAAGCTTTTCAAGGTCGTCATAGGCAACATTACCATCGCGCATCGGGGTCGCGAGGGCGGTGAAGACTCCAGTAAATGGGTTAGGCGAACTCATGCCTTATATCGCAAAGCGATAAGCGGGCCTGCGCAACTAGAAAGATGCTTAAATATTGCCTTGGGTGGGCAATAAAAAAGCGTCAAAAACCAGCAGATGTAGCCTTAAGCCTCAACTATGGAGGGCGCGACCGTCGACCGCAAGGGCGGCTTCCTTGAGGGTCTCGCTGAGGGTGGGGTGCGCGTGGACTGTACGGGCAAGGTCTTCGGCGCTACCGCCGTATTCCATGTGCGCAATCGCAGAGGCGATCATCTCGGAGGCGCTCTTGGCTATAATTTGTATGCCGAGGAGGCGATCGCTTTCAGCATCGGCAATTACTTTGGCAAAGCCATCGGTCGCATCCGTTGCAATGGCGCGACCATTAGCGAGAAAGTTGAATTTACCCACCTTGACCTTGAGTCCTTTTTCTTGGGCGGCAGCCTCAGTGAGCCCAACGCTCGCGATTTCAGGTTCGGTATAAATTACGTTGGGAATGCAGTCATAATTAACGTGCCCTGCCTGACCCGCAATGCGCTCGACGCAGGCGACCGCTTCTTCCTCGGCTTTATGTGCAAGCATGGGACCGGTGGTGACATCGCCAATCGCGTAGATACCCGGTGCGGTGGTGCGGTAATGTGGGTCAATCGGGATGCGGCCTTTCTCGTCGCATTCAATGCCGACCTTTTCAAGACCAAGGCCTTCGGTGTTCGGGCGGCGACCAACTGCCACGAGGATTTTATCGGCTTTAAACTCGAGCTTTTTGCCGTCTTTTTCGGCCGTGAGAATCGTATGGGGACCATCCTCGTTGAGGCCGGTCACTTTAGTGCCAAGGTGAAAATTTAGGCCTTGTTTTTTGAAGAGGCGTTCGGCGGTTTTAGAGACATCCTTATCGAACCCTGCCGCGATATTTGGGAGGAATTCGATGACCTCGACCTTGGCGCCAAGGCGCGCCCAGACGGAGCCGAGTTCAAGGCCGATCGCGCCGGCACCAACGACCGCCAGTTTGTCAGGTACTTCGCTGAAGGCAATCGCTTCGTCGCTGCTGACGACGGTTTTGCCATCAAAGGGAAGGAAGGGGAGTTCAATAACGCTGGAACCGGTAGCAAGGATGATGTTTTTTGCTTCAAGGGTGGTTTCGGTCTTACCGTGTACGCAGATCTGATTGCCGCCCCGGAGACTGCCAAGTCCATGAAAGACCTTTATTTTATTGGCTTTCATGAGGTGTTGAATACCACCGCGCAGTTGATCGACGGTGGCGGACTTTTTCACCATCAACTGACTGACATCAATGACAGGTTTTTTGATCTGAATACCATGCGCGGCGGCGCCGTGTGCAGCAAAGTGGAACAGCTCGGTTGAGTGCAAGAGTGCTTTGCTGGGGATGCAGCCGACATTGAGGCAGGTGCCGCCAAGGTGCTCGTTTTTTTCGACAAGGGCGGTCTTAAAACCGAGTTGGGCGGCGCGGATGGCGGCAACATAGCCGCCGGGCCCCGAACCGATGACAAGGCAATCGAAAGAGTTGGCTTCTGACATAAGCTGGAGTGTGGGGTATGGGCCTTCTTAGATTCCGAAGAGCAGGCGGCTGGGATCCTCAATGGCTTCTTTGATTTTGATAAGGAAGGTGACGGCTTCTTTGCCATCAATGAGGCGGTGGTCGTAACTGAGCGCTAGATACATCATGGGTCGAGCGACGATTTCACCATCGCGAACAACCGGGCGTTCCTGAATGTTGTGGAGGCCGAGGATCGCGGGTTGGGGATGGTTGATAATAGGAGTACTGAGCATTGAGCCATAAATACCGCCGTTAGAGATGGTGAAGACCCCGCCTTGGAGATCCTGTATCCCAATCCTACCCTCGCGGGCTGCTTTGGCATAGTTCAGAATATCGGTCTCTATCTCTGCAAAATTTTTGCGGTCACAGTCGTGAACGACCGGCACCATCAGGCCCTTGGGCGTACCAACCGCCACCCCGATATCGTAATAATGCTGGCTGACAATCGCGTCACCCTCAATGCGGGCATTGACTTGGGGCACTGCTTGCAAGGCGTGGGTTGCAGCCTTGGTAAAGAATGACATGAAGCCAAGTTTGATGCCGTGTTTTTCGACGAAGGCTTCCTGGTGCGTTTTGCGCATTTGCATGACCGCGCTCATGTCGACCTCATTGAAAGTCGTGAGCATCGCGGCTTCCTGCGTGGCGGCCACAAGGTGTTCCGCGATCTTGCGACGCAGGGGAGACATCTTTTTGCGGGTCTCGCGGGAGGCGGGATCGGCGACTGCATGAGTTGCGGTAGCAGGCGCAGATTCTTTTGCCTGCGCTTTTTGGAGGATGTCGCCCTTGGTGACGCGGCCGTCTTTGCCGCTCCCGGAGATGGTGGCGAGATCGACTCCGGTTTCTTCGGCAATTTTGCGGGGGGCGGGAGAAAGGGGTGGCGTTGCGCTGGAAGGTGCGGCTGCAGGCGCGGGCGCGGCAGCGGTGGGTGGAGTTTGCGCAGCAGTCGGCTTTGGTGTGACCTCGGGTTGGGCGTTTGCTTGAGGTGCAGCTTCGGGCTTGGGGGTGTCCGATTCGGCACCGGAAGGTGCCGTCGCGCTTTCATCAATCAAGGCAACGACTTGCCCGATTTCCACCTCTTCATCGGCCTGAACTTTTAAGCTGATGGTTCCGGCGACTTCGGCGTTGCCCTCGGAGGTGATTTTATCGGTTTCGAGTTCGAAGAGTGCCTGTCCAACACTTACGTAGTCGCCATCCTTGACCTGCCAGGAGGCGAGGATGCCGCTGCTGATGGATTCACCCATTGCGGGTATTTTTACTTCGGTAGCCATGTTCTTGGTGTTCGGGAGTGGGAGGTAATTATTGGGTGCTTACGCCAAAGGCGGCTTTGATGAGTTTGTTTTGTTCGTGCTTGTGTTTGGCGAGGCTGCCGACTGCGGGACTGGCGGCGCTCCGGCGACCGGCGTAGCGCACCGGACGTTCGAGTGTCTCGGTTAGGCGTGGGGCAATAAAGGTCCAGCCGCCCATGTTTTTGGGTTCTTCCTGGCACCAGACGATTTCTGAATTGGCGGGATATTTGTTGATGATTTTTTGCAGGAGTTGGTCGTGGAAGGGGTAAAATTGCTCTATGCGAAGGAGGGCGGCATCCTTGATCTTGTGTTCACTGCGGTAGGCCTTGAGGTCATAGTAAACCTTTCCGGAGCAAAGGATGAGGCGCTTGATGTTTTTCTTGGTGACGCTGGAGTCGTCGAGAATGGACCAGAATTCATCGTCCGTAAAATCCGCGATTTTAGAGACGCATTCTTTGTGCCGCAGAAGGCTTTTGGGAGACATGATGATAAGGGGCTTTTTGAAAGCGCGTTTCATCTGCCTGCGGAGGACATGAAAGAGTTGAGCAGGGGTCGTGAGGTTGCAGACCTGAATGTTGTTTTCTGCACAGGCTTGAAGGAAGCGTTCCAGGCGGGCAGAGGAGTGTTCGGGTCCCTGTCCCTCATAGCCGTGGGGCAGGAGCATCACGATGCCGCTGAGGCGACCCCACTTGGATTCGCTACTGCTAATGAATTGGTCGATGATGACCTGTGCGCCGTTGACGAAGTCGCCGAACTGGGCTTCCCAGATACAGAGCATTTGCGGGTAATCCAGCGAATAGCCATAGTCGAAGCCGAGAACCGCCGCTTCTGAAAGCAGGGAATTATGGACACAAAACTGAGCCTGATCTTCGCTTAGGTCGAGGAGGTTGCAGTAGCGTTCGCGGGTTTCCTCGTCATAAACAACGGCGTGTCGGTGACTGAAGGTGCCGCGTTTGGAGTCTTGCCCGCTGATGCGGACCGGGGTTCCGTCCATCAAAAGGCTTCCAATGGCGAGTGCTTCTCCCAGTCCCCAGTCGATCCCGCTGTCTTCTTCAAACGATTTGTAGCGGGTCGCCATTTGTCGCTGAACCTTGCGGTTTAATTTGAAACTCTCCGGGAATTCGGTGTGTTTTTTGACGATGTGTGCCAGTGTTTTTTTGGAGACGCAGGTGTCATAGCCCTTGAAGTTGTAGGGTGCCTGTTCCATGGCGTTGGAACCCTCGAAGGGGTCGAGGGGAGCCTCCTGTTCGAGCGCTTTGGCAGCGGTGAATGCCGTCTCGAGGCGTTGGAGGTAATTCTCTGTGACGGCGTCTACTTCCTCCTGAGCAAACTCGCCGCTCGCGACCAGTCGCTCGGCGAGCGAACGCCCGATCGGGGGCATGCTGGAAATGGTTTTATAGAGGACGGGTTGGGTGAAAGCGGGTTCATCAGATTCATTGTGTCCGTGCTTACGCCAGCAATACATGTCGATCACGACGTCGCATCCAAAAGTTTGGCGGTAGTCAAATGCGGTTTCAACCGCGGCGATGGCTGCGAGGGGGTCATTGCCGTTGACGTGGAAAATGGGCGCCTCGACGATTTTGGCAACATCGGTGCAGTAGCGGCTGGAACGGGCATCCTGAGGGCCGGTGGTAAAGCCGATCTGGTTGTTAACGACGATGTGAATAGTGCCGCCGGTGCGGTACCCGCCGAGTTGAGAAAAGTTGAAAACTTCCGCAACGACGCCCTGCCCCGCAATAGCGGCATCACCATGAATAAGTACCGGAAGGACGCGTTTGCGTTCGAGATCGCCCCGGATGCGCTGACGGGCGCGGGCTTTGCCCTGTACGACCGGGTCCACCGCCTCGAGGTGGCTGGGGTTTGCCGCCAGTCGCAGTTCGACTTCGTGACCGCTGGAGGTTTTGCGGCGGGTCTCAAAGCCCAAATGGTATTTTACGTCACCGTCACCGTAAATGGCGTTGGGGATATAATTTTCAGAAAACTCGCGCAGGATGTATTCAAATGATTTTCCGAGAAAATTTGCGAGCACGTTGAGTCTTCCGCGGTGTGCCATTCCCATCACGATTTCATCGACTTGATTTTTATCGGAACGTTCAAGGATACTTTCGAGACAAGCGATGAGGGTTTCACCACCTTCAAGGGAGAAACGTTTTTGGCCAACGAATCGGGTTTGCAGGAAGTGTTCGAAGGTTTCCGCTTCAAGAATGGCGCGCAGAATGCGCATCTTTTCGTCTTTGGAGAAGCGGGGGATGAAGCACTCGGGTTCGATTCTTGCCTGAATCCAACGGCGTTTGGGAGTTTCCTGTATGTGGATATACTCCGCGCCGATGGTGTGACAGTAGGTTTTCTCGAGGCGTTCAATCAGTTCGCGGAGGGACATTTCAACGCCGCCAAGATAATTGCCGGTGTGAAAGAGGCGGTCGAGGTCAGCCTCGGTGAAGCCCAGGCGCTCGAGCGTGAGACGTGGATTGGTGGGGCGTTCCTTGGCGAGGGGGTTGACTTTAGCGATGGTATGGCCGTTTGAACGATAGGCATAGATCAGGCCGATGGCGCGAGACTGCTTCGTGATGTAATCTTCGTCTCCCGCAGGGGCAGCACCATTTTTGCTTGTCGGGCTCGCTCCTTGAGAAAGTTCAAAGCCTTCAAAGAAAGCACGCCATTCGGCGTTTAGTTTAGTCGGCTCGGTTAACCAGATTCTGTAATTTTGGTCAATCAAGTCTGTGTTCCAACGACTTGCGATGCTTGAATGCTTCATCCGCTTTAATATTAGTTATAGCAGCAATTTAAGGTTCTCAAGACGAGTTTCAATTTACTTATGCGGAGTTTGTTTTGTTATTCAAATTACTAATACTGGGATGTCAAATTTGGATTGAGCTTTTGGATGCGGTTGCATGAGCTATACGGATTTGATCATGGATTCAATAAAGGCAGATTTGGAGATTGTGACGCAGTTGGTGTCGGTCCCGGAAGGGGACAGTTTGGTCATGGCTTTGCGCCGGTTGGACGCTGTTGCAAAAGAGAGCGCTCTGCCCGCACAGCTTCAACATTATCTCTTGCGGCGCAGTTACGTCAAAGCCTTGGCGTGGCTGGAGAATCCGGAACTCCCGCACCAGCGATGAGTGGAAGAAAACAGGACAAGCGACCGACCTCGGGCGGGGCAGATCTTAATGTCAACCCGTTCGCAGGGCTGGAGGGTGTGGGGCTTGCCTCTGGGAACCTCCGGAAGCCTGCGTCTGTTAGTAGTCCTTCCCTCAAGGGCGGTCGGGTGGAGGTGCGTCGCGAAAAGGCCGGTCGGGGCGGCAAAACGGTGACGACTTTGAGTGCCTTTCAAACGCATCATACGCAACGGGATTTGGACTTACTTTTAAAGGAATTGAAGCAATGCTGTGCTTGCGGTGGATCCCGCAAGGAACGCGTCCTGGAATTGCAGGGGGATGAACGCGAGCGCGTGTGTGCGGCATTGACCGCTCGTGGTTTCAAGCCTGTTCTGGCAGGAGGCTAGGCACGCTCTAAGTCAGCACCCAGAAATTATTCTGCGGCGGGTGTTGCGACCGAGCCGATTTTTGCAAAATCACGCCCGGTGGGGTGCTGATAGGCCTGAAGCTCGAATTCGGGTAATGCCGAAAGCAGGTGATCGAAGAAGTCACTTTGAATGCCCTCGTAGGTCACCCACTCGGTATCGTTCGTGAAGGCATAAATTTCAAGCGGTAGTCCCGTTTCAGTGGGCGGTAACTGCCGAACCATGAGGGTCATTTCCTGATGGATCTTGGGGTGCTGACTGACGTAGGCGAGGCAATAGGCACGGAAGGTGCCGATGTTGGTGAGGCGCCGGGCATTGACCGAATCGCTTGGATCAACCTGGGCGGCGGTGTTGTAATGCTCGAGATCCGCAATTTTGCCGTCGAGGTAATTAGCAAGCAGGCGTATATTACGCAAACGATCCAGAAGTTTGGAGTCCAGGAAACGGATGCTGTTAAGGTCGATTATGATGGAGCGCTTGATTCTTCGAGCACCGGTGTCACTCATCCCGCGCCAGTTCTTGAAGGATTCGCTTATCAGTACGTAGGTCGGGATTGTAGTTATGGTCTTGTCCCAATTTTGTACCTTTACGGTGGTTAGGGAAACGTCAATGACGTTACCGTTCGCGCCGCGTCCGGGCATTTCAATCCAGTCGCCCACCATCACCATGTTGTCGACCGAAAGCTGGAATCCCGCAACCAAGCCGAGGATGGCATCTTTAAAAATGAGCAGAAGGATGGCAGTTATGGCACCGAGTCCGGAAAAGAAAACAACCGGGGATTTATCGAGGAGGGCGGCGAGGATAAAGATGAAGCCAATGAGGTTGATCACAAGTTTGGCAGCCTGCGTGAAACTTTTGGCGGGGTAACGCTTGCCAACCGGGGCGGTCTCCCAGGCGTCGCGCAGAAAGTTTAAAACTCCGTCAATGACCAGAAGCAGAATGATTACAAAGTAAGCATTGACCAAAATCTTCAGGAAGGCCGCGAGTTCAGGGTTGCTTGAGAATACCGAGGGCGCGAGGAGGTGAAGCGCAATCGCGGGAGTGAGGTGGGAGCAGCGCAGTAGCACTCGGTGCTCAATCAGCATATCGTCCCATTGGGTCTTGCTGTGGCGGATGATGGGGTAGAGCAGGTGGCGGATAAGGACGCAGGTCAGGAAATTCGTGCCAATCGCAACCGCCAAGAGTGCGATCATGGCGAGGAGTAGTGCGATCAGATGAGCGGTTTCAGTGGGCAGACCTTGATTGCTGATCCAAAGGGTTAGATTTTGTGTGTTCACGGTGAAAATTTAAAAATGTAATCTTGAAAGACTGTACTTTGGAGAGTTAAAATTTAGAAATCTAAGTTATCTTTGGAACTTTGAAAATCCAACCGTGTATTGCAAGGTAGTTATGCGAATCTCTTTTTTGATATTTTCACTTTTGATGACCTTGCTTTGGGGGACGGCACAAGCGACTGATGCTAAACTGCAGGATATTCTTCATCGTTATAAAGTGACACAAAGCAGTGCTTTGCATCCGGAAGGTCTTCAAACGCTAATCCTGAAGGGTACCTACCAGGATGATGGGAAAAAAATACAAATTACCACGATCCGCAAAGCGCCAAACAAATTGCGTGATGAGTATGAGGAAGACGGGATTAAGACAATCATTGCCTTTAATGGTGAGACTGGCTGGCAACGCCGTGAAAAAGGTGACTCGTTGAGCATCCGTGATTATGAAGCGGGTGATTATGACTGGCTCATGGAGAACGCTAACTTTCAGACTTATTTATTGAGGGCTTTCGCGGGTGAGCCCGGTATCACTTTGAGACTTTTGGAAGATGTGGAAGAGGGCGGGCGTGTTATGCACGTAATTGTGGCCGCTAGTGATTCAGGTATGACAATTAAGTATTTTCTGAACCGCGTTTCTTTGTATCTCGAAAGGTTGGATGTCTTGAATCCCGATGGAACTTTGTTGAAGGGAACGGTCTATTCCGACTATCGTAAAATTGGGGGCATCCCTTTGGCACACCGGAAGGAAACCACCAAAGCCACGGGTGAGAGTCAGATCCACATTTGGGATACGATAGAGGTGAATCCCACCGTTTACAGTTTTCTCTTTGAAAAGCCTAAATTTTGACCCCTTAGTTTTTTCCGAGTGTATTGTCATCAAGGTTATCACCCATTTGCTGCTCAACTTTAAGATAGGCTATTGTTTCCTCTAGGTGTGCCTTGAATCGGTTGTAGCGTGGTAGGATGCCTCTGGTTTCAAGCAGGGTTTGTTTTAATTCGCCCGAGGTGCAGAGCGTGTGAATCGCTAAATCCAAAACGCCTTCCGGCTCTTTGACGGATTGCAGGAAACGAACGACTTCCTTCGGGATCGTGGCCCCAAACTTAATTTGCAATTGGATAAGATCGATGATCTCGTCTGCAATGGTATCGATCAGGTCAAAGGAACCACCCGGCTCGCTGGTAATGGGGCGGATGCGCGCCATGCGGTAGGGTTCTTCCTGCGTGATGGCTTCAAAGACCACCCGCGTTAAGCCCTGTAAGATGAGATTCGAAGTCCCGTCCTCATTGGTTTTGCAGGCGCGAATGACCCCAATGCCCGCCACCATGTGAGGGGTCTCGCTCCCCTGGGCCGCTTCGGCCCGGGGGTTCAATGCCGCAACTGCAAACACGCGATCTTTTGCCAAGACGGCACGCAACATTTCACGATAACGCTCCTCAAAAATATAAAGCGGCATCATCGCATGCGGGAATAGAACCGTCCCATTCATGGTCATGACCGGTACCTCGCGTGGTATTTCAATTTCCTGTTGCATCGTTACTTCTCTTTAAGACCAAGCGTCCGGATGCAGGCATTTCGGATCCGGTTGCTCATTTTCTGCATAATACACGGCCATGCGAAAAAAGCGAATGCGATCCGCAGGTAGCCCGGCATTTTTTTGCCGCGCCTCCTCGTGCAGCACCTCAGGAGCCCGGCCCTGCAGTTCAAAGATCTCACGAATCCCAATATCCAAAAGGTTGCGCGTTGCCTCCACGCTCATTCGCGGAATCTGCATCAACGGCGAATTCAGCGCTTCGTAATCAACTTTTTTTTTGCGTTTTGGTTCCAGCATCACGGTTTAAGCAAACCTTCCACAACAAAACTCAAATCTGCAATCCCACTTTTTTTAATTCAGGCAGGATTGATGTGACATCTGGCGCCTTCGCTGACGCAAGTTGTGACATAAAGTGAGACATTTCGGCGCTTATGGCGCCGTTTAAAAACAGATCAAAAAAGCGGTTGTTTTTTAAAATATTCATCATTAACGACTTAAAAATCTTTATTCAGCTTGGCACGGGCATTGCAAAGCTATTGGCATGTCAAAAATTATAGGTATCGACTTAGGAACAACGAATTCCTGCATGTCCGTCATGGAAGGCGGGGAACCCGTTGTTATTCCCAATTCCGAGGGCGCGCGAACCACGCCTTCGATCGTGGCATTTGCCAAAAACGGCGAACGCCTCGTAGGTCAGGCGGCGAAACGCCAGGCTGTCACCAATCCAAACAACACCATTTTCTCCGCAAAACGCTTCATCGGGCGCAAATTCGATGAGGTGCAGGAAGAATCCGCCAGCTTGCCCTACAAAGTGGTCGCCGGTAAAAACGGGGACGCTTACATCGAGTGTGAAGTCGAGGGCAAGACCGAGACTTTCGCTCCGGAGCAAATTTCCGCCATGGTGCTTCAAAAGCTCAAGGCCGACGCTGAAGCATACCTCGGCGAAAAGGTCACCGAAGCCGTCATCACCGTTCCCGCTTACTTCAATGACGCGCAACGTCAGGCCACCAAGGATGCCGGTCAAATCGCCGGCCTCGAAGTAAAACGGATTATCAATGAGCCCACCGCCGCCGCGCTCGCCTACGGTCTCGACAAGGGACAGGACGAGGTGATCGCAGTCTATGACCTCGGTGGTGGTACCTTCGATATCTCCATTCTCGAAATCGGCGACGGCGTCTTCGAGGTGAAAGCCACCAACGGCGATACCCACCTCGGTGGTGATAACTGGGACAGCGCCCTGATTGACTACCTCCTTGAGGAATTTAAAAAAGAACAAGGCATTGACCTGCGCACCGATAAAATGGCACTGCAACGCCTCAAGGAAGAAGGGGAAAAAGCAAAAATCGCGCTCTCCTCAACCCAGAGCACCGATATCAACTTGCCCTTCATCACCGCTGATGCCTCGGGGCCGAAGCACCTCAATGTCACTCTGTCCCGCTCAAAGCTTGAGCAAATTTGTGACAAGCTCTACCAGCGCACCGTTCCTCCCTTCGAGTCTTGCCTCGCTGATTCCGGACACAGCGCCTCCGATATCGGGGAACTCGTGCTTGTCGGTGGTATGACCCGCGCGCCAAAGGTCGTCGAAATCGCAAAAAACCTCACCGGTAAAGATCCCCACCAGGGCGTCAATCCCGATGAAGTGGTTGCGATTGGTGCCGCCATTCAAGGGGGCGTCCTTCAGGGCGACGTCCGCGATGTCCTTCTCCTCGACGTCACTCCCTTGACGCTCGCGATCGAAACCGCCGGTGAAGTTGCCACTCCCATGATTGAGCGCAACACCACCATCCCTTCCAAAAAGAGCCAAACCTTCTCGACCTACGCCGATAACCAAACCGCGGTGGATATTAAAGTCCTCCAGGGCGAGCGTCCCATGGCGAAGGATAACAAAATGCTCGGCACCTTCCGTTTGGACGGCATCCCTGCCGCCGCCCGTGGTGTCCCGCAAATCGAAGTGACCTTTGATATCGACGCCAACGGTATTCTCAACGTCAGCGCCAAGGACCAGGGTACCGGCAAGGAACAAAAGATCACCATCTCCGGTTCCTCCGGACTCGACAAAGACGAAGTCGAAAAACTCAAACGCGAAGCCGAAGCCCACGCCGCCGAAGATGAAAAAATCAAGGCCGGGGTCGAAGCACGCAATGAACTCGACAACATCGTTTACCAGTCCGAGAAACAAATCGAGGAACTCGGCGAGAAAATCCCCGCCGACAAAAAGACCGAACTCGAAGACGCCATCAAGGAAGGTAAAGCCGTCCTTGAAAACAGCGACGCCGATGTCGACGCCCTCAAGGCGCCCAAGGAGAAGATCATGAACATCATGCAATCCTTTGCTCAGGACCTTTATGGTCAGGCCGGTGCCGAAGGTGCCGCCGGACCGCAACCCGGCGATCCCGCCGCAGCAGGGGAGGGCGCTGCCAAAGCTCCTGATGCCGACACCGTCGATGCCGATTTCGAAGTCGTCGATGACGAAAAGAAAGAGGACTAGTTAAAATAACCCTTTGCGTTCTGCAGACCCCACTCTGCGGGACGCCCTTTTAAATCAAAATCAATATTCACCAAACCAATAATAGAACTATGAAAATCAAACCACTCGGAGAACGCGTGCTAACAAAACGCATTGAAGAAGACGAACAAATCCGCGGCGGCATCATCATTCCTGATTCCGCTAAGGAAAAATCACAGGAAGCTGAAGTTGTTGCTCTTGGAACCGGTAAAGCCGATGACAAGCCCTTCCACGTGAAGGTTGGCGACAAAGTGCTCCTTCCCACTTACGGTGGTAGCCAAGTCAAAATCGACGGCGTGGAATACACCCTCATTAACGAAGAAGACATCCTCGGCGTAGTTGCCTAGGTCCTTCCCAAAACAAAAACGATTCATAACAAAAAATATTATGGCTAAACAAATCCTATTTGATGAAGCAGCACGCAAAAAGATCCTCACCGGTGTAGAGACCCTCTCTCGAGCCGTGAAGGTCACCCTCGGTCCCAAAGGCCGGAACGTCCTGCTCGATAAAAAATTCGGCGCTCCCTCCGTCACAAAAGACGGCGTAACGGTTGCCAAGGAAATTGAACTTTCCGATCCCTACGAAAACATGGGCGCTCAAATGGTGCGCGAAGTCGCTTCCAAAACCGCCGATTCCGCCGGTGATGGTACCACCACCGCCACCGTGCTCGCTGAGGCGATCTACCGCGAAGGTATCAAAAACGTCGCTGCCGGAGCGAATCCCATCTACCTCAAGCGCGGTATCGACAAAGCGGTTGCTTCCGCCACCGCCGCTTTCGCCAAGCAAAGCAAGAAGGTCAAAGACCGCGAGGAAATCCGCCAGGTCGCGACTGTTTCCGCGAACTGGGACACCGAAATCGGTGACATCATCGCGGAGGCCATGGACCGCGTCGGTAAAGACGGTACCATCACCGTTGAAGAAGCCAAATCCATCGAGACCTCCCTCGACGTCGTAGAAGGCATGCAGTTCGACAAAGGCTACCT
>DKOX01000137.1 GCA_002470925.1 Opitutia bacterium UBA7350
CCTAGGGTTTTAAACGGAAAACACTCACGGAATGAGGTGGCAACTGCAGGCAGAGAGAATGCGGGCGTCCATCCCATTCGATCGGCTCACTCTCAAGCCCGCCGCAGTTCCCGAATCCCAGGCCGCCGTAATCCTTGGCGTCGCTGTTGAAAATCTCCTCCCAGTAACCGGCGGCCGGCACACCGACGCGGAAGCCATCCCGCAGGACGGGGGTAAAATTGCAGACCACCGCAAGGGTGTCACCGCCCTCCACCCCCTTGCGCAGGAAAGCGAGGGTGCTGTTGTCGCCATCGGTGCAGTTGATCCATTCAAAGCTCGATGAGTCGGAATCGGCGGCGGCGAGACCGGGAGTCTCGCAGTAAAGCCGGTTGAGATCGCGGACTGTGCGCTGAATGCCCTCGTGGTCGAGGTATTGGAGGAGATGCCAGTCGAGGCTCCGGGCGTAGGCCCATTCACTCGATTGACCAAAATCGCAACCCATGAAGAGCGTCTTTTTGCCCGGCCAGAACCACATCAAGCCATAGAGGCAACGCAACTGCCGGGCCTTGTTTGAGATCGGTTCCCCGGGCATCTTGGAGAGCATCGAACCCTTGCCGTGCACGACCTCGTCATGTGAGAAAACCTGCGTAAACTGCTCGCTGTATTGATACAGCATCCCGAAGGAAAGTTGATGGTGGGCGTATTTGCGGTGGATGGGATCCTTCTGCATGTATTCAAGGGTATCGTGCATCCAGCCCATATTCCACTTTAGGTCAAAACCGAGTCCGCCATCGGCGGTGCTTGCGGTCACCCCGGGAAAAGCGGTTGATTCCTCGGCAATCATGAGGGTGCCGGGATAGGCGGCGTGCACCGCATCGTTGACGGTGCGCAGAAAATCAATGGCCTCGAGGTTCTCGCGCCCCCCATGCCGGTTGGGGATCCATTCGCCCTCTTTGCGGGAATAGTCCAGATAGAGCATGGAGGCGACCGCATCGACCCGCAGGCCGTCAATGTGATAGCGTTCACACCATGCCAGCGCACTCGATATCAGGAAAGAACGCACCTCGCTGCGCCCGTAGTTAAAGATAAGGGTTCCCCAATCCTGATGAAATCCCTGCCGGGGGTCGGCGTGTTCATAGAGTGCGGTGCCGTCAAACTGAGCCAGTGCGAAACTATCGGTGGGGAAATGAGCGGGAACCCAGTCCATGATTACCCCTATCCCGTTTTGGTGGAGGGCATCGATCAAATACATGAAATCCTGCGGGGAACCGAAGCGATGGGTCGGTGCGAAGAAACCCGTGACCTGATAACCCCAGGAGCCTTCAAAGGGATGCTCCGCGAGGGGCATAAACTCGACGTGCGTGTAATGCATGTCTTTTAGATAGTCGACCAATTCGATGGCGAGTTCGCGGTAGTTGAGGGGGCGGTTCGCGTCCTCCACGATTCGCCGCCAGGAACCGAGGTGCACTTCGTAGATGCTAAGGGCTTCCTTGTGCCAATCGGTCGCAGCGCGGCGCGCGCACCAGTCGGCGTCATTCCAACGGTAATCGCCCGGGTCGCAAACGATGGAGGCGTTATGGGGCGGGGCCTCAAAAAACGTGCCGTAGGGATCGGTCTTGAGATAAGGGTAGCCCTGCCGTGAACCCATCTCGAATTTATATTTTGCGCCAACTTCCAAACCGGGAATAAAGAGTTCCCAGATACCGGAAGCGCCGAGGCTGCGCATGGGATGGTAGCGCCCATCCCATTGGTTGAAATCGCCGACCACCGAAACACGCTGCGCATTGGGCGCCCACACCGTAAAGGCCACCCCGGGGACACCCTCCATTTTGCGGGGGTGCGCCCCGAGTTTGTGGTGTGCCTGCGGGTCGTGCCCACTACAAAAATAATACACATCCTCCTCGCTGAGGCTCGGCAGGAAACAATAGGGATCGTGAAATTGCCGGACTTCCCCGTTCGATTGCTCGCTCCGCAAACGGTAGGGAAAGACCTCTGACCGCCCTTTGATCATACCTTCAAATAAACCGTCCTCACTCAAACGCTCCAACAGGTAGCGTTTTTTCGGATCCGCCAAGTCCACAACCTCGCACCCTTCCACTCCCGGCAAGTAGGCCCGCACCACCAGTGCGGTTGCCTTCCCCTGCTTCGTTTCCAACAGGTGCATCCCGAGGAGATCATGCGGTGCCCCGCAGTTAACCTGCGTGATCGATTCAAATTCGGCTTGGCTTAATATCACCCCTCCATCAAAGCCCTCGCATCGGTTCTGGCAAGCGTCATAAGTCCCCGGGCAGCAGGTCGGTTTCGATTCAGCTGACAAAAAGCTTGTGCGGTCAAATGCCACATTCATAGTCCGAGGTGTGTACGTCTTAATGCGGTCTTTAATCTTATTTCCATGCCTCCCGGTAGCGCTATTGGCGACCCTGCCTGAGCTGAGCTCAATCGACCCGATTGAATACGATGAGGCGGCGCAGCGCTTGGTGGCCCGTGGCGATGCCCGCCTCAAACTGGAAACAACGGAAGTCAGTGCAGATCAAATAACCTACTACCAAGAGTATGGCTTGGCAGATGCCTTTGGGGATGCCGCCATCATGAGCGAGGGGTATCGCATCATTGGGGATCGCATCAGCTACGATGCCAACGATCGCGTCTTCACGGTACAGGAACCCCGCACCGGTGCCTGGCCGCTCTACGCCAAAGGACAGGAAGCCGGCGGTACAGCCGAGAATATCTCCCTTGAAAACGCCCGGATCTACTACACCGAACCGGGCTTCTTCACGCCTAATATCAAAGCCCGCTCGGTTCGCTTTGAGGAAAGCGAAGCCCGCAAACA
>DKOX01000054.1 GCA_002470925.1 Opitutia bacterium UBA7350
TTTTGGGGCTCGTAGTCCTCCAGTTGTTGCTCCCATTCGCCGACCGCGTCGATGAGGTCGTAATATTCCTCGGATTCGGTGTCCATTTCCAGCATGGCCTCGTCCGCTTTCGCAATTTTCTCCTGTAACTGAAGGATATCGCCAAAAGCGCTCTCAGCTTCGGCATAGAGGGATTTGCCGGCGACTTCGATGCCGTCCTGGGGGAGGTAACCAACCGAGACGTAATCGGGTTTATCGAAGGTGCCCTTGTCGGCCTCCATCTCGCCCATGATCATGCGCAGGAGGGTGGTCTTGCCGGAACCGTTGGCGCCGACGAGGCCAATGCGGTCGCGGGGGCCGATCACGCCATTGATGGCGTTATAGAGGGTTTTTTTACCAAAGTGGTGGGTGACTTGATTGATGGTAATCATATGGAGGAAAATAAGGGAAATTGTGAGATGGTGGGCGCGGAGGCAAGCGGGAAGGGTTCGGAGTAGGTATGAAAAAGCCCGCTGCGGGAACAGCGGGCTTGAGCGCGGTATTTAGAAGCGTTTTGATTTATATCCCGCAGCTGGAGCAGCCGGAGCCCCCGCCTTTTTTGCCACTCGGGCCCTTGCGGCCTTCTCCGCCGCTGAAGCGTTCACGGGCGGCGCGGCGTTCCTTCGCGGTGATTTGCCCGTCTCCATCGGCGTCGAGGTGGTCAAACATACGCTGAGCACGTTCCGGGTTACCGCTGTTTTCGGCTTCCTCGCGGGTGATGATGCCGTCGCGGTTGGCATCCATTTGCTGCATTTTTGCGATGCGTTCAGCATGGTTGCCGCCGCCTTGTTTTCCCTTGCGGGAGAAATCCTCACTTTGAGCGGTGAGCGCAAGCGGGAGGAGGGTTGCCGCCAATATGGCGGCGCCGAGTGTTTTGGATAACTTCATGATTACAGTATTTATTTGTTTTATACGGCAGAAGAGCCGCTTCAGGTAACAAATCGCCACTTGTAGTTTAAAGTTTCACAGGAATTAAGTGAGACCCGCTTCGATGGCATCGTTTTGCATGCGGGTGAGGTCCGCAATCCCGTCTGCGCCGAGGGCGAGGAGGGTGTCGAGTTGTTCACGGGAAAAGGTGGCTTCTTCACCGGAGCTTTGGACTTCGACAAATTGCCCGCCTCCGGTCATGACGAGATTGGCATCGACACTGGCGTCTTTGTCCTCGGGGTAATTGAGGTCGAGGACGGGGGTGTCGCGATAGACTCCCACCGAGACTGCCGCGACGGAATCCTTGAAGGGGTTCTCCTCGAGTTCTCCGGCAGCGATTTTCTTTTGAATGGCGATTTGAGCGGCGACGTAGGCCCCGGTGATGGAGGCGGTACGGGTGCCGCCATCGGCCTGAAGGACGTCGCAATCGATCCAGAGTGATTGGGCGGGCAATTGTTTGAGGTCGAGGACGGCCCGGAGGGCGCGCCCGATGAGGCGTTGGATTTCGATGGTGCGTCCATCGACTTTCCCACGGGAGCTATCGCGCGCCTTGCGGTCGAGGGTACTGTAGGGCAGCATGGAATATTCGGCGGTGAGCCAGCCGCCTTCGACGCCCTGGGCGCGCATCCAACCGGGAACCCGGTTTTCAATGGAGGCGGCGCAGATCACGCGGGTATCACCGAAGCTGACGAGGACCGAGCCGGGGGCGTGGGGTGCGATCCCGGTTTGAAAGGCGACGGGGCGGAGGGCATCGACGGAGCGGCCATCGGGGCGTGAGAAAGGCGAGTTTGCATCAAGGGGATTGGATTTCATGGGGAGGGAGTGAAACGGTGTGGTGAGGCGGAAGCAAGCAGGCAGTTGGATTCTTTGGCGATGCCAAGCTTGCACAAGTGGCGAGAATCGCCCAAGGTGCGATCTTTTGAGATGAGCAAACGTTTCTATATCACGACCGCAATTGATTACGCCAATGGTTCGCCGCACTTGGGGCATGCCTACGAGAAGGTTTTGACCGACATCGTGGCACGGTTCCGCCGTCTGCAAGGGGATGAGGTGAAATTCCTGACGGGCCTGGATGAACACGGGCAAAAGGTGCAGATGTCAGCACAGAAGTGCGGGGTGGAACCGATTGAGGTGTGCGACCGTTTGGCGGGCGAATTTCAGGGTTTGTGCGCGCGCTTGGGAATTTCAAATGACGATTACATTCGGACCACGGAGGGGCGTCACAAGGCGGTGGTGCAGGAGGTGCTGCAAAAACTCTACGAAAAGGGTGAGATCTATAAAGCAGAGTATGCCGGGTTTTATAGCCCACGGCAGGAGCAATTTGTGACGGAAAAGGAAAAGGTGGACGGGGAATGGCCGGAGATCTTCGGGGAAGTCGAGGAGGTGGTTGAAACCAACTATTTCTTCAAGCTGGCGCAGTATCAGGACTGGTTGGTTGAGACGATTCGGGAGAACGAGGCGATGATCTACCCGCGTTTTCGCGCGGCGGATGTTTTACAATTCCTAAAGGAACCGTTGAATGATTTGTGTATTTCGCGTCCGAAGACGCGTCTCGAGTGGGGGATTGAATTACCCTTCGATGCGGATTTCGTGACCTACGTTTGGTTTGATGCCCTGACGAATTACATTACAGCGGCGGGTTATGGCACGGATGCGTTTTCTGAGAATTGGCCTGCGGATTACCATGTGATCGGGAAGGATATCCTGGTGCCACCGCACGCGGTCTATTGGCCGATCATGCTGAAGGCCCTGGGTTTGGAGCTGCCGCGCCATTATCTGGTACACGGTTGGTGGTTGAGTTCGGGGTCGAAGATGTCGAAGAGTACGGGTGAGGTGGTGGATCCCCTGACATTGATTGAGCAATTCGGGGCAGACGCCTTTCGATATTTTGTGACGCGCGAGATGAACGTGGGGCAGGACAGTGAGTTTTCGCTGGAATTATTTATGAGTCGTTACAACAGCGATTTGGCGAATGACCTGGGGAACCTGGTGAGTCGATTGTTGAATATGGGCGGTCGCTACACCGAGGGAAAAGTGCCGAAGGCCACGATTGAGGGAGAACCCGAGCAGGCCCTGAAAGCGGTCTGGGAGGTGACAAAGGCGGAATTGGTGCCCTTGTACGAGGGGTTTCAATTTCACCGCGCTTTGGAACGGATTTTTGGTTTTATCTCAGCGATCAACAAGTATGCGGAAACGCGGGCGCCCTGGAAATTGGCGAAATCGGAGGCGGAGGAGGACCGAGAGAAATTGGAGACCTCGCTGGCGGTGATGGCAGAGGCGCTGCGCTTGAGTATGGTACTCTTGACACCGGTGATGCCGGAAATTTCGTCAAAAGTGCGTGCTTTGATTGGAGCGGAGTCTTTTGAGAGCCTGAAGGGTCAACTGGACTGGGGAACTAGTCTGGCAGGTGCGTCTCTAGGGGAAAAGGCGATTCTTTTTCCGCGTCCGGAACGGAATTAGGGGGGCGACTGACTGTTAATTTTACGTTTATTTTATGGTTATTTTATGTTAATTTTATGATAGACAGCTAAATTTTTGTTTAGTA
>DKOX01000025.1 GCA_002470925.1 Opitutia bacterium UBA7350
AAGCGAGGCCGAAGTAATGGTCCTCCCCGAAGAAGCGGGTCGCACCGAGGGAGTAATAACGGGACTCCTGGAAACTATTATCCAATTTGGGCTCCTCGAACTTAGGGACGCGATAGTTATCGTTCTTGCGTTCCAACGCGGTGGCTCGCAGCACCCAGTCTTGGTTGCCGGTGCTGAAGTGCCCCGCGCTTGTTTTCCCGTTTGAGACGGAGTCATAACGGGTCTCGACCGCACCCCCAAAGCCTGAAGCCGGGGCGCGTTCCCGGGGGAGGGATTTATCGACCACGTTAATGGCACCCCCGATCGCAGAACCGCCGTAGAGGAGGGTGCTGGGGCCACGCAGCACTTCAACCCGGTCGATCAGCAGCGGCTCGAGGGCCACGGCGTGGTCCGCACTGGTTTCCGAAACGTCGAAGGCTTGAATGCCGGAATCGAGAATCCGTACCCGGGGGCCGTCGAAGCCGCGCAGGATCGGGCGACTTGCGCCTGCCGTGAAGGAGGTGGCGGCAACCCCGGGCATGCCATCGAGCAAGGCACCGAGATTACTCGCATTTTTTTCTTTCAGCGCCTCGGCGTTCAATACTTCCACGGGGGCGGCAAAATCCTGAATGGCACGCAGGCCGGGGCCCGCGGAAACGATGTAATCCTCAAGGAGGTAAATGTCCTCTTTGGGTTCAGCGTGTATAAAAAGTGTAGTGAGCAAACTGCCTGCAAGGGCAGTGCCCAGAAAATAATAATTCATATCTGTGACGGTTAAAAGTTGTTTGCGAAAAGGGGGCCACCTGCGTGGCCTGCTTGATTTATGCGAACAACACCGTCGGGGGAGCCCGGCTGCGCTGGCTCAATGGGGCGCGGGCAATTTTGAAAGCGAGCTCCGGAATTTCAGGAGACTTGCGGAAAAAAACGGCTCGCGAGGGCAAGACCGCCGCGACACCGAGGACCAGCCCATCACTGTATAGAACAACGGCACAGCCTGCCCCGGATGGAGCGCGTTCTTGGGGTTCCTCGCCGTGCGAGGATCCGCAGTTGTGATGCGGGCATCCCTCTCCCGCATGCAGGGCTTGGTGTATCTCGGGATTGACCGAGGCAAGTCCCAATACAAAGACCATACTTGTCTGCAAAACAGCGAGCAGGCAGTAGCAAGTGGTCTTAAACTTTTTGGAGGGGGACATCGGGCGTAAAAAAAGACGACAGTATACCAAAAGCTGTCAAGTAGGCAATTGCCATGCGGGAAAAAGACGCCAACAGTTCTTAAATGGAAATTCTAATGGCATTGGTGGCAGGCGTTTTTGCCGGTGGGGGTCTGGTTTATTTCGTGATGCGCAGCGCTACGAGTGGAAGCGGGGGCGAGCAGATGGTATTACAGCGCGAACTGGCGGAGGCGCGCGAGGCCCTTGCCCGCATCGAAGCCCGCCGCGAGGCGGAGAACAAGGCCGCGGAGGAAAAGCTCGCCCTCTTGGAGGCCACCCGCGAGAAACTCATGGAGAGTTTTCAAGCGCTTTCGTCCGAGGCCCTGAATAAAAACAACCGCTCTTTTCTGGAACTCGCCAAGGCGTCGCTTGAAAAATATCAGGAGGGCGCGAGGGGCGACCTCGAGAAACGTCAGCAAGCCATCCAGAAGACGGTCGAGCCCGTTGGTAAAGCGCTCGAGAAGTTTGAGGAGCGGGTCAATAATCTTGAAGAGCGCCGCACCCAGACCGATGCCGGGCTCAAGGAACAACTGGAACTGCTTGCCCAGTCCCAGCATCGCCTCAGCCAAACCACCACCGGCCTCATGAATGCCCTCCGCAAGCCCGAGGGCCGCGGGCGCTGGGGCGAGCTCCAACTGCGCCGCACCGTCGAATTGGCAGGCATGATCAATTACTGCGATTTTGAGGAGCAAACCAGTGTTGAAAATGATGTGGGGGAACGTCTCCGCCCCGACATGCTGATTCGCCTGCCGAATGAACGACAGGTGGTGGTGGATTCAAAAGTGCCACTGGCAGCCTACCTGGAGGCATTGGAAGAAGGCGATGCCGCCGCGAAATCCGCCCAATTGGAACGTCATGCCCGCCACATCCGTGAACATATCAAAGGCCTCTCGCAGAAAAAGTATTGGAACCAGTTTGAAAACACTCCGGAGTTCGTGGTCCTGTTTGTTCCCAACGAGGCGGTCTTCAGCGCGGCGCTGGAGGTCGATCCCCAGCTGATTGAGTTGGGCGTGGAGAACCGCGTCATTCTCGCCACGCCCACGACCCTGATCGCGCTCCTCAAGGCGATCGCCTACGGCTGGCAACAGGACGCGGTCGCGCGTGAGGCGCGGGAAATCAGCGCGCTTGGCAAGGAGCTCTATGAGCGCATTGGCGTGGTGGTGGGGCACTTCTCAAGCGTCGGCAAAAGCCTCGGGCAGGCCGTCAATCATTACAACAAGGCCATCAGTTCTGCCGAGAGCCGCCTCCTCGTCACCGCACGCAAATTCGAGGCACTCGAAAGTGTCAGCGCCGAGGCACTCCCGGAGACAAAAAGCATCGAGACGATCCCGACCCTGCCGAGAGAGGAATAGCTTTCTTAAAATACAAGTATCTCGTGCAAATAAAATTTGACATTATAAATAAACGATTCATAGAAATATTTATAAATTCTATAAATATGAAAATAAAGATGATACAATATATACAAAAAACATTGGCAGTAGTGTTGGCTTTAAGCCTGACTGGCTGTGCGAGCATAGTTAGTAAATCAGAGTATGCAGTTGCTCTTCAAAGCTCACCATCGGGGGCACAAATCACAATTATTGATGAGCGTGGCTCCATTGTGCACGAGGGAACAACCCCCACAATGGTTACCTTGAAGGCGAGCACGGGTTTTTTCAACGGGGCTGACTTTACCGTGCATGCCAAACTCCCGAACGGTGAATCGACCTCTACCACTATTAGAAGCGAAATTGACGGTTGGTATTTCGCCAACTTGCTTTTTGGTGGTATAATTGGACTTCTAATCATCGATCCAGCGACCGGCGCGATGTATAAGTTGCCGGAAAGTGCGGTCCTGAGCTTCAGCGAGTCTGCAAATATTGGTAAAGGTCTTCATATCTTAAGTGTAGAAGCACTGGATTCAGAACAGAAAAAACAACTTATTCCTGTTAAGGGCTAAGTATAGAATTTACAAGCCTGCGCATAAGTCATTCATGCGCAGGCTTTTTTGTAGGCGTATTCCCGAAACGCCCCAAATGCCTTGATGTCAAGGTATTTGATGGAGGGCGCGTTCTATCGGTTAAATTTCCTCCTGATTTTCTGGCTATTTCTGGCTTTGTTGTTTATGTCTTTTTTATGCAAACAGAGCCGGATCCAGTGGAATTCCCGATCAATGGGGAGTTGGACTTACACACCTTTCGGCCCCAGGAGGTGGGGGAATTAGTGCCGGACTATTTGGAGCTTTGTCATGAAAAGGGATTGCGGCGGGTACGCATTATTCACGGCAAAGGCATCGGGACGCTGCGGGAAACGGTGCATGCGATCTTGAAACGGGAACCTCGGGTGGCGCGTTTTGAATTAGCGGGTTCGGGAGAAGGGGGTTGGGGTGCGACCATTGCCTGGTTGAAGGAGGACTGAGTCACCTGAATAACATCTGCGGGGGCGGAAACGCGCTTGCCAGCATCCGGTG
Organism: Opitutia bacterium UBA7350; assembly: GCA_002470925.1. Lineage (GTDB taxonomy): Bacteria > Verrucomicrobiota > Verrucomicrobiia > Opitutales > Coraliomargaritaceae > UBA7445. Next base: position 3,643 of record DKOX01000025.1, read on the forward strand.
TCCCTGCCATCCTTTGCGTTTTTTCAACTGGGTTGATTTTCCTAAGCGATCCTTGTGGAAATCCAGACCCGCCGCTTAAAACGGCACTGTTCCAATGATCACCACCATCCTAAAGAAATTTTCCGGCAATCACTACAAGAAGTATTTCAAGAAGTGTCAGCCCATCATTGCGCAGATCAATGCGCACGAAACCGCGTATCAATCCCTGAGCGACGCGGACTTGCGCGCCAAGACGGCGGAGTTCATGGGGCGTTTTGAGGCGGGGGAGAGCTTGGATGATCTTTTACCGGAGGCGTTTGCGGCGGTAAAGAATGCCGCCCGCCGCATGTGTGGTCAAAGTTACGAGGTTTGCGACCACGAATTGCCCTGGAATATGGTGCATTATGATGTGCAGTTACTCGGCGGGATCGCACTGCATGAAAAGCGCATTGCGGAAATGGCAACGGGCGAGGGCAAAACCCTTGTTTCGACCTGCCCGCTTTATTTGAACGCCCTGAGCGGGCGCAACAGCCAACTCGTCACCGTTAATGATTACCTTGCGCGCCGTGACTCGGAGTGGATGGGGCACCTTTTTAAATTTCTCGGGCTTACGGTTGGCTGCATCCAGAACAGCATGGACCCCGCCACCCGCCGCGAAATGTATAGCCGCAATATCACCTACGGCACTGCTTCAGAATTCGGCTTTGATTACCTCCGCGACAATGGCATGGCTTCGCGCAAGGAGGATCAGGTTCAGCGCGACCATTTCTTTTGTATCATCGACGAGGTTGATTCCATTCTGGTGGACGAGGCCCGCACCCCGCTGATCATTTCGGGGCCGATGCAGGACGACAATCCGTTGCCCTTTAACGAGCACCGCCCGGTGGTGCAAAAGCTGGTTTCCAAACAGCAGAGCTACTGCAATAAGCTCGCGACCGATGCGAAGATTCGGCTCGAGGATGAGGGGATTGATGCCGACAAACAGGAGGAGGCGATCTCGGATCTGTATCAGGTCAAGTTGGGTATGCCAAAGAACAAGCAGTTGCTCCGCTTGATGGAAGTGCCGGCGGTGCGCCGCTTGCTCGACAAATTCGACCTCGAAATGAACAGCGACTTTAACAAGGAGCAGCGCTACGCCCTCAAGGAGTCGCTCTTTTACGTCATCGACGAAAAGCAGCAACAGGCGGACCTTACCGAAAAAGGCCGAAGCTTGATCAATCCCACCGATCCGGATGCGTTTATGCTGCCGGATCTGCCTTCGCAGTTCATCGAGATCGACAAGCAGGCGGAACTCGACCAGCAGGGTAAACAAGCTGCCAAACAAGCCGCTGAGCAAACCTTCCAGCAGACCAGCGAGCGCATTCACTGCATCAGTCAGCTCCTGCGTGCTTACAGCCTTTACGAGCGCGACAAGGAATACGTCGTGCAAAACGGCAAGGTCAACATCGTGGACCAGAACACCGGGCGCGTCATGCCGGGCCGCCGTTGGTCGGACGGCTTGCACCAAGCGGTGGAGGCAAAAGAAAATTGCACGATTGAAAAAGAGACGAAGACCTACGCCTCCGTCACGATCCAGAATTACTTCCGCATGTATGAAAAGATTGCGGGCATGACTGGTACCGCCGAGACCGAGGCCGCCGAGTTCAATGAAATCTATGGCCTCTCGGTGATGATCATTCCCACGAACCGGCCTTGCATCCGCACCGACCGAAATGACGTTGTTTACAAGACCCGCCGCGAGAAATACGCCGCGGTGGTTCGGGAAATTGAGGAAGCCAACCAGTCCGGCCAACCCGTCCTCGTTGGCACTGCCTCGGTGGAGGCCTCCGAGGTGCTCAGCCGGATGCTCAAGCGCGCCAACATTGTCCACAGTGTTCTCAATGCGAAATTCCACGCGCAGGAGGCCGACATTGTGGCACGCGCCGGTCAAAAGGGCGCCGTCACCATCGCCACCAATATGGCCGGACGCGGGACCGATATCAAACTCGGTGAAGGGGTGCACGCGCTCGGTGGGCTGTATGTCATTGGCACGGAACGACACGAGTCCCGCCGTATCGACCGCCAGCTTCGCGGCCGTTGTGCGCGCCAGGGGGATCCCGGCACCTCCAAATTTTTCGTTTCCCTTGAGGACGACTTGATGCGACTCTTTGCGAGCGCAGGACCGATTTCCCGCATTCTGGAAAAATCCTTCAGTGAAGGTGAGGAGTTGGAGCACGCGGCCCTCAACTGGTCGATTGAGAACGCCCAGAAAAAAGTGGAGCAGCAGAATTTTTCGATTCGCAAACGCCTCCTCCAGTTTGACGACGTCCTGAATTTGCAGCGGGAGGTCATCTACGGCATTCGCAACGAGGCCATTCAGTCTGAAACTCCCCGCGACATCATTAACGAGATGATCGAAGAAGAGGTCGAGCTTCGTCTGGAATCGCTGGAAGCGGAGAATAATGAAGAGGGAATGGAAACCTTCTTGGGTTGGCTGAATGCATATTTCCCGCTCGCGCTGAAGCCTGAAGATCTGGAATCATTGAAGGCCGAGGCCCGCCAAAGCCTCATTCTTGAACGCATTGCGGAGGCCTATGCGCAGCGGGAAGCGATTGAGGAAAAGGAGGCGCTTGTCGGGCTGGAGCGCTATGTCATTATTCGTTCCCTCGACCGCCGCTGGCAGGATCACCTCACCGAAATGGAGGAACTGCGCCGCAGTGTGAACCTCCGGGGCTACGGTCAAAAGGATCCGCTCAACGAATACAAGAGCGAGGCGTATGTCTTCTTTGAGGAGCTGATGCAAAATGCCCGGTCTGAGATTTGTAATTCGATTTTCCGTTCTGCGACCAGCGCGGAGGCTTTCGAAAAAATGCTCTCCCGCATGGCGACTCCGGTGCAACAGGCCGGGCCGGCGCAGGGACAACCCAGTGCGTTCGCGGCTGCGGCGGGCCAGCAGGCCGCCGTCCCCAATGCGGGTGCCGGTAAAGAAATAAGCCTGCCGAAAGTGGAACCGGTGCGCCGTGAACTTCCGAAGATCGGGCGCAATGAGACTGTTACGATCCGGAAGGGCGCGGAGGAGAAAGCCATGAAGTTTAAAAAGGCGGAGGCCTTGATTGCGAACGAAGGCTGGGAACTGGTAAGCAAGTAGCGTATCGGTTTTTCCACTACAAAAAGGACAGGCCATGCGTCGAAAAAAAGAACTGCTATGGGGGCTCTTCGCATCTTTCCTAAGTTCATTTTTATGGGTGCTTTCGCTTCCGCCCTTTGAATTTCCCGAGGCGGCCTACATAGCGTTTGTTCCGCTCTTGCTTTGGCTTAAAACAGCGCCCGCGTGGCGCACTTGTTTGGTGGTGGGTTTCTTTAGTGGGTCAGCGGCCTGGTTCGCGATTCTGGTGTGGTTGCGTCATGTGACCCTGGGGGGAACGGTCGTGCTGGGATTGATCCTGGGGGTTTTCTTTTTAGGTTGGGTGGTTTTTGCCCGAGCCTTGTTGCCCTGCTTTGGAGGGCGTCCCTTTCCGCTGCGCCTCTTGGGATGGTTGGCGCTTGCGGGCGGCTGGGTCGTTCTCGAATGGCTGCGCGAATGGATTTTTCATGGCTTCCCCTGGGCGCCTTTGGCGTTGAGCCAATGGGAACGACCGGTGGTTTTGCAAATCGCAGCATGGTCCGGCGCTTCCGGGGTTTCCTTTCTCCTTATGCTTTTCAACGCATGCCTCGCACATACCCTCTGGCTCCGCGCCACCGTGAAAGAGCGCAAATTCTGGTCAGGATGGTTCAGTCCCGATCTTTACGCCGGGATGCTGCTCCTTGTTTTTTGCATCGTCTTGTTTTTCAAGACCCTGCCCGCGCCGGGAAGTTTTGAAACCCTCTTTCGCGCGGGGGTGGTGCAGCCCTACATTTTACCGGAATTGAAATGGGACGAGGGACGGGAACGGGAAAACATGGCGATTTTGGAGCGGCAAACCGAGTTCGTCGGGTCGATGGAAAATGACCTCATCCTTTGGCCGGAATCCGCGACTCCTTGGCCGGTGCTTGGCAATGCTGCGATGCGGACGCGCCTTGAGATGCTTGCGGATCGCATGGAGCGCCCATTATTGATGGGTAATTTAGCGTTTAATGCGGAAGGCAGAACCTGGGAAAACGGGGTCTTTTTGATCGAGCCTGAAAAGGGGCTGTATCGCGATTATTACGCCAAGCGGGAGCTGGTTCCCTTTGGCGAGTATGTGCCGGCGCCCTTTGATTGGGTGGTGGAAAAATTTGTACCAACGATGGGGGCTTTTGTGCCCGGTCGTGCCGCGACACTACTGCCGCTGGAGGTGCACGACCGGGTCATTCGTTGCGCTCCGCTGGTTTGTTATGAGGATATTTTTCCTGCGCTGGCGCGGTCCAGCGTCCTGGCGGGGGCCGAGGTGCTTTTCGTTGCGACCAATAACGCGTGGTATGGCGAGGAGGGCGGGGCATCGCAACACGCCGCGCACTCGGTGCTGCGCGCGGTGGAAAACCGGCGCCCGGTGATGCGTTGCGGGAACGGCGGCTGGAGCGGTTGGATCGATGCGTATGGGACGGTGCGGGAGGTGCTGCGCGACGACCGGGGCAGTATTTATTTTCGCGGAGGGGGTAATATAACGGTGATGCAGGAGCGCCGCTGGTTGCGGCGGCAGAGTTTTTATACCCGACACGGGAATTGGTTTATCGGCGTAAGCGGAGGGTTGGTGGCTGCCGGCTTGCTTTTGATTCCCTTCGGGCGGCGTCAATAAACGAAACCGATCCCGATGCTGAGGCGATCCCCGTTGCCATGCTTGGGGCGAGCCTTACTCACCTGAGATACAAAATCATATTTCCATTCGAGGCGGGTGTGAACGCGGTCGCTGTATCGCCAATAGATTGCGGGCCCTGCCGCGAGCGTGAAGGCGTCCTCATCATTCCACTTGAAGTCGCTTTCCCAGAGGATCTGCATATCATTGCGGGCATTCCAGCCAAGGTCGACATAGCTGCTCCATTCGGCGGGCTCGGGGGCTTCAAAGATCCAAGCGGTCACACCCGCCGCAAAGAACCAATGATACACTTCCGTTTCGTAACCCAAGGAGAGTCCTCCGCCCCAGACTCGGTTCGCGACCGAGTAGCCCGACGTTTTATTTCCAAGCGGGACGCGGACTTGCGGCGTGAGCGACCAGTTACCGGTGCGTTGGTTGAGGTTGAAGTAATTTTTCAAGGGCAAGGCCAAGGTCAGGTCGCCCCATCCTTTGTCGTGTTCGATAGTTTTGCTTGAACCGGCCCCCGGTATTTCCCGGCGGGCTTCGGTCACATAGGGCAATTTAAAGGTGAGGCGGATGGCGCGATCCCAGGTATAGACACCCTGCAAATGCAACTGTTGGATCTCCTCACGATGCCCGCGGGCAAGGACCTCCTTGCCTTGCTTTAGGTCGCTGCGATGGATCGTTTCGGCGAGCACCTGAATGCCGTAACCGCCATCCCAGCGGGGCATCATATTCATAATGGGCTGGTCTGCCCGGGCATTAAGGGCGAGCCCCATCACAAGCAATAATCCGACTCCCCGCTTTCCTTTCAGCATCGGCAACATGGCTTTATTGATTTATTTGAAAAGCGTTGGCGACCACTCCTTCCTCCGTCCATCGATAGTAAAGGTACGGGTCATACCCCGCCCGATCAATCGCGCCATATACCGCTTCAAGATCAATGCGGAAGCC
>DKOX01000085.1 GCA_002470925.1 Opitutia bacterium UBA7350
CTTCGACCCGATACGGAATCTTCGGGGAATCTTCCCCCGCCTCGACCAGGCTGCTCATCTCACCCGTGATGATATAACCTTCCTCCCCGAGGGAAGGATCCGGCTTCATCACGCCTGAATCCTTGGCGATCTGACCCGCCTCGACCGCCTCCATTAATTCGCTCACGCTCAGCACCCGCTGGTTGCCGCTCACGCCGGGTGTCGAATACCACAACGCCACTATGGCAGTGATAATGACGACCCACAGCAACAGCACCTTCGGCTGAAAGCGCTCCGGTGGAGTATTTTTTTGTGGTTTTGGTGTCTTTTCTGGCATCGGTGTAAAGTTTTATAGTGGTTTACCTGCCGCGTAAGTCAACCTAAGAGCCGCTTTCGCATCAGGCCCCACACGGCAACAGTCCGAAACCGGTAAACCGGGGACCCAAATAATCAATCCCTCGGAAGTAGAGACCACCGGTAGCAACTTCCGTTCCTTTTCACCCACCCCGCGGTCCAGTAAACAATCTTTTAACTTGCGGCTCCCGGGGGCGCCCAGGGCCTGATAACGATCGCCGGATGCCAGGGCCCGCACCGCTAAGACCCCGGTTCCTTCCGGTAAGACTGCAAAACATTCCGTCGCCGGATCGACCGCCCCAGCCTCCAGCCGGGACCGCAGTGCCGCATCCACTACGACCCATTCGCTTGCTAAAATCGCACCGGTGCTGAGTCCAAGCCGCGCCCCGGCCCGCAGTTCGCAATCGACCAAAGCCGCAACCGAGGCCTCCGCGCCTTCATACCAAACCCGTTCGCGGTCAAAAACCACAAAGCGCGCCCCCGCGCTTTGACGCCCCTTCGCCTCGCTCCCGCACAAAGCCGCCAACAAACCATCGAACCCCGCCGCACTCAACGATGCCAGCAATCCATGACCCTCCAACCACGCCGTCAAGGCCCGCCGACTCAAGGCCTCCGGCAAGGATTGCAGCGTTTCCCGCACCAAGAAATCCGAGCCGGTAAACGCCTCCGGCAACCCCGTCTGCGCCAGCTCCAACAAAGCCACCGCGTCCGCCTCGAGTAAACGACGTGTCCGCGCCGCCCCCGCCGAGGCATCCCGGCCCAGCATCCCTTCCAATTCAGGAATAAATTTACCCCGCAAGGCATTCCGCGCAATTCCCATGTCCGTATTCGTTGCGTCTTCCCTCCAGGGAATCCCCGCCCCCTTCAAGTGCCCGCGCAGAGCATCGGCGCTCAGGTCCAAGAGCGGTCGCAAGTGCACCGGTTCATTGTCCTTGAAGCAATGCACCGGACGCGGCGCCGCCATGCCCTCAAGACCCGCTCCGCGCCCGAGCCGTTGCAACTGCGTCTCTAAAATGTCATCCCGTTGATGCCCGAAAAAAATTGCCCCGCAACCGTGCTCCTTCGCGGCGCCCCGTAAAAATTCCATTCGCAGGGCCCGCGCCCCGGTCTCGGTCAAGCCATCCCTCTCCGCCGCCCGCCGCTCCGTCAAAAATTCACAGCCCAGACCGCGCGCCAATCCCTCCACAAAGACCGCATCGCGGTCCGAGGCGAGCCCACGCCATCCGTGATTGTAATGCGCAACCACCAGTTCCAAACCCAGCTCAGCACGCCGCCCCCATAATTGACACATTAAAAATACCGAATCCGCGCCCCCCGAGCACGCCACCAAGACCCGATCTCCTGGCGCGCCCGCCAGCCAGGCGCGCACCTCGGGCGTCCATAGCTCCAGCCCCGCCCCCGCAGCCAATGACCGCGCCAACGCCTCCCAATCAATTTCTTTTTCCGGAATCGACATTCTCTCCTTTCATAATGAACGTCTTTTAACATGACAACCCGCCCACAGAGAACCAGTTTATTTTAAATCATGGACGCCGCCCGCTTCGACTATCACCTCCCGCCTGAACGCATCGCGCAAGAACCCGCGCCCCGGCGCGACGCCGCCCGTCTCATGGTGGTGGACCGCGCCACTCGCCGCGTCAGCCATACCACCTTCGATCGCATCGGCGAGCACCTCCCGCCAGGCGCGCGCTGCTTCCGCAACAATGCCGCCGTCCTCAAAGCCCGCCTATACGGCCAACGCCCCACCGGTGGAAAAGTCGAATGCCTCCTCCTGCACCCCGCCGAAGATCCCCAAACCTGGTGGTGCCTCCTCAAACCCGGTAAAAAAACCTGCGCCGCCGGCGCCTTCGAACAAGCGGGGCAGTTCACCGCCCAAGTCCTCGAAGCGGGGCAAAACGGCAACTACCGCGTCCGCTTTCAAACCGCCCATCACGAACCCGTCACCGCCCTCGCCGAACGCATCGGCATCATGCCCCTCCCGCCCTATATCGAGCGCAGCCCCGACGACCCGCGCCGGGACAGCGACAACGATCGCTACCAAACCGTTTACGCCGACTATTCCAAACAACAGGCGGTCGCCGCTCCCACCGCCGGTCTCCATTTCACCCCCGAGCTCATCTGCCAACTCGAAGCGGGCGGCACCACCTTCCACGACCTCACCCTCCAAGTCGGAATCGGGACTTTTCACCCCATTCAGGTCGAGGATATCCGCGAGCATCCCATTCACCACGAATGGTACACCATCCCTGCCGCAAGCCTTGCCGCCCTACAAAATCCGGCCGCCGGTCCCCGCGTCGCGATCGGAACCACCAGCGTCCGTTCTATGGAAGACGCCCTTCAACGCCTTCAAAAAAACCCCGGGATCCCCCACCTCCCCGATGGTTCCTTTCAGGCGGAGGCCGACCTCTTTATCTACCCGCCCGCCAACTTTGCGGGCGTCGATCATCTCATCACCAATTTCCACCTGCCCAAATCCACCCTCCTCTGCCTGGTCTCCGCCTTCCTCACCCCGGGCTCCGGCGCAGGCATTGAATGGCTGCACCAGCTCTACCAAGAGGCCATTCAAAAGGATTACCGCTTCTACAGCTACGGTGACGCCATGCTCATTCTATGAGAAGAACAGGCCGTAAAATTTACATATAAACTTTTAACATGCACCCGTATTAACGTTTGTTAACAAATAAGTGACAAAAAAACTTAAAAAAGGGCTTTACTTTACTTTTAAATGGTGTCTTATACCTTAATTAGAAGATAATAAACATATTTCTGTTGATGGCTTATTCAACAGTAAAACCTAGGTTCAAGTTAAAGGGTCGCGCTGGGGGGCGCGGCCCTTTTTTGTGCCCCTCCCCGAGAACCTAGTCCGAAACCGCCGTCACGACGACCGCGGCGTGGATTCCCTCTCCGCGCCCCATCCCGGTGAGACCTTCGCCGGTCGTCGCGGTGATGCACACCTCCGCGACCGTCAAGCCCAGCAAGCCCGCCAGATGTTCACGCAAGGCGGGCACCTTTGGATCGATCTTGGGGCGCAGACACTCCAGCGCAATGGAAACATGCGTCAGGCGCCATTTACCCAGATGTTCGAGCGCCAACTTCAAATATTCGGCACTGTCGGTGATGCCCCTTTTACAGAGCTCATCCGCCACCGCTCCGATGACAGTGACCCCCGTCACCCCGCTGATCGCATCCGTCAGGGCATGCAGCATCACATCGGCATCACTGTTGCCCGCCAGCGCCGGGGCGTCCTCAAAGCGCAAACCACCCAGCATCAAAGGACGATCCGTTTCGCCCTCCACAAAACGATGACTATCGATTCCAAGTCCGGTTTTAACTTTCACACCCTAAAGTTCAGGGAAAAAACGCTTTTTTTCAAGCGCCGCGGTCTCGGGACCATCGGAGGCATGCACCACATTGCGCATCATATCGGTGCCCAGATCCCCCCGAATCGTGCCCGCCGGAGCCTCCTTCGAATTCGTCGGACCCAGTAAATCCCGCACCGCCGCAATGACATTCTCACCCCGCAGAATCATCGGCATCACCGAACCGCTGCTCATGAAAGCCTCAATCTCCGGGAAAAACGGCAAATCCGCCACATGCGCGTAGTGCTCCCGCAAGAGCGCCGAATCCAGCAGCATCACCTTCGACGCGACAAT
>DKOX01000087.1 GCA_002470925.1 Opitutia bacterium UBA7350
GATTATGATTAAGAGTAAGAGTAGGAGTAAGACTTAGGATAATCCCAACCAACAACTTTCCCACCTTCCCACTCTGACTGAAAAAGGCATCACGTGCGCGTGCGCTGCTTTTATTCCACCAGACTCAAGGCTTTAAGTGCATCCATTTGCAGGGTTGCATGGCGCGCTTCCATCTCTGCTTGGATCAAATCCTCGTCGTAAGACGGAATGATCTTTTTCATGCGATTGTGACCCGCTTCGGTTGCGAGGGTTTCCGCAAAGCACTTTTGAACGACCTCGAGAATGATATTGGTGGAGACCGAGGCACCGGGAGAGGCCCCCAGGAGTGCCGAAAGGCTCTTGTCCTTATCGGTAATCACCTCTGTTCCGAAGTGAACAATACCGGCATCCCCGTCTTCTTTCTTGATCGCCTGCACGCGAATGCCGGCATCAATCAAATGCCAGTCCTCGGTTGTTGCGCCGGGGTAGAAGTTGCGCAATTCTCCCATGCGGGTCTTCATGCTCTGCGTGCCCTGTTGGATAAGATAGCGCACCAGCGGAATATTGGAGAGACCCACCTTAATGAGCGACGCCATGTTGTCCCAGCGAATCGAACCCGGCAAATCCATGAAGCTGCCGCGCTTGTGGAGAAACTTTGTTGTCCAGGCGGCATAGGGCCCGAAGAGGAGGGCTCGCTTGCCGTCAATGATGCGCGTGTCGAGGTGGGGAACCGCCATGGTTGGCGCCGCCCCGGGCGACATCCCGTAAACCTTCGCGTTGTGCTGCGCAATCAATTCGGGTTTCTCCGAGATCAACCATTGACCCCCAATCGGAAAACCGCCGATTCCCTTCGCCTCCGGGATGCCCGCTTTTTGCAGGAGCGGCAGCGATCCACCGCCCGCTCCGATGAAGACGAATTTCGCGCTGTTCGAAAACTCACGCTTATTTTCCAAATTCTTAATCTTAAGCTGCCAGCGCCCGTCCTTTTTCTTAATGTCCGTGACCCGATGTGAGCTTGCAAAGCCGCAACCCTCTTGCTCGCCGAGCCAATGCGTGAGTTTTGCCGCCAGCGCCCCGAAGTTCACATCCGTCCCATGAATCATGCGGGTCATCGCAACCGGTTCATCGGCGGCACGACCTTCCAGGATCAGAGGCGCCCATTCACGGATCGTCTCCCGGTCCTCCGTGTATTCCATATCCTTGAAGAAATGGTGCTTACTCATTTGACGATGACGGGAGCGGAGAAAATCAACCTGCTCCTGTCCATATACAAAACTTAAATGTGGAACCGGTCGCACGAAATCCTCCGCGGCATCGATCATGCCGCTTTGCACCGCATGACCCCAGAATTGCAGGGAGTGCTGGAATTCATGGCAGATCCGAATTGCCTGGCTGACTTCGACCTCACCATCGGGGCCGTAATTCGGTGTGTAGCTCAGCTCGCAGAGTCCGGCGTGTCCGGTGCCGGCGTTGTGCCAGCCGTTGGAGGCCTCCAGCGCCAGCCCCTCGGTTAACTCGTAGAGCTGGATTCGCAAACTCGGGTCCAGCTCCTTGAGCAGGGCACCAAGGGTCGCGGACATGATGCCGCTACCGATGAGAATTACATCCGGATTTTCAATATGTGCTTCGCTTTTCATAAGGTTTTCTGGTTGTTATTTTCCTGACCTCCAAAGGTTTTGTCGCTCTTTATCCCTACCCTCAGGTGAGTGCCGCGAATTTTGCCTTGGCTTCGGCCCAAGGCACCTGATCCGCCGGTTCAAAGACTTCCACAATCGAGGAATTCACGACGATCTCACGGCCTTCCTCGATGCTCGCGATGGCATTATCCGCCAACATTTGCGCGAGAATGTTGCCCAGTCCGGTGGCTTCTACCGGACTCGCCTTGACCGTGATGCCAATCGCATTGGCGGCAAATTGATTGAGCAGTTTGTCCTGACAACCGCCGCCCACAATGTGGAGACTGCGGGGGGGCGTCTCGGTATAGGTCATCAGTTTCTCCCAAACAACTGCGTAGCGCAGGGCGAGGCTCTCATAAATCGTGCGAATGATTTCGCCCTTTGTCTCGGGGATCGGTTGCCCGTGCTCGTGGCAGTAGGCCTGAATTTTTTCCGGCATGTCTCCGGCCTTTGCGAAGCGCGCATCATCGGGGTTGATCAAGGAGCGGAAGGGGGTGGTTTCCGCCGCAAGGCTCGCCATGCGGTGATAGGGGAGGTCTTCGCCCTGCGCTTTCCAGTGGCGTTTGCATTCCTGTATCAGCCATAAACCGCAGATGTTTTTCAGGTAGCGGACCGTGCCATTGACCCCCATCTCGTTGGTGAAGTCATCGGCAAAGGATCGCTCATTGATGACCGGCGCGGGCAGTTCAAGTCCCATCAGGGACCAGGTTCCGCTACTCAGATAAGCGGGCGTCTCGGCCTTGCTTGGTACCGCTGCCACCGCGCTTCCGGTGTCGTGACCCGCGACTGTTATAACGTTCACATTTTCAAGTCCGGTGAATGCCGCAACATGGGCGCTCAAGGCTCCCAGTTTCGAACCGGGGTCGCTGATTCCCTTGAATAATTTGCGCGGCAATCCCAGCGAATCGATTAAATCGTAGTCCCAATCGCCCGTGCTTGGATTGTAGAGCTGGCTCGTACTTGCAATGCTGCGTTCCTGTGTTTTCTTGCCGGTCAACCAGTAGCCGATGAGATCCGGCATGAAGAGGAGATCCTCCGCTTGCTCAAGCGCCGGATTCTTTTGCACCACCTCCGAGTAAAGCTGGAAGAGGGTATTGAAGAAAATAAACTGAATCCCGGTGGCCTTGTAGATTGCCTCCTTGGAGACCCGCTCAAAGGCTTGCTCCATCACACCATCGGTGCGGCTGTCACGGTATTGATAGGGGAGACCCAGCAAGCGGCCCTCCTTGTCAAAGAGACCATAATCCACCCCCCAGGTGTCCACTCCGAGGCTCACGATCGAATCGGCGTAGCTCTCCGCTGCAAGTTTCAAGCCTTCCAGGATATGCTGGTAGAGCGCCGTGATATTCCAATGCCACCCGCTCGGTAATTGCACCGGCACGTTCTCGAAGCGGTTGACCTCATGCAGTTCAATGCGACGGCCATCGAATTCTCCTGCGAGCACCCGCCCGCTGCCCGCTCCCAAATCAACGGCAAGATAAACTTTTTTTTGGCTCATGTTGTTTCGTTACTTATTAAAATTGTTTATGTCGATGCACTATTGCTCTGCAATTGTTAGTTTCAGACCGCGCTTGCGAATGGCCTCCGCCACCCCGCTCTCAATCCCTTCGTCGGTGATGATGCGATGGACGCGTTCGACCGGTGCAAAGAAATATTCGGAGTGTTGGTTGACCTTGCTGGAGTCCATCAAGAGGACAACCTCCTCTGCAAACTGCACAAGGCTTTCCTTGTAGCTCGCCTGCTGCTCGAAGCCTTCGCTGGCGCCCCGTTCAATATCAAACCCAATGCAGGAAATGAAGGCCGTGTGTACCTGATGACGGCGCAAGGTATTGATGCTGTCGCCGCCAATAAAGGTGTGCGTTTTGGGATGGTAGCGACCCCCGGTTGAAATTAAATCGACCGCTTCTTTCAGGATCAGTTGCTCCAGAATCGCAAAGGCGTTCGTCACGACCCGAAAGGGGAGGTCCGGTAAAATTGACACGAGGGCGCAGGCGGTGGTGCTGCTGTCAAAGGCATAGGTGCGGTTAGGTTGAATGAGTTTCAATGCCTCCCGCGCAATCGCCTCCTTTGCCTCTATGTTTAAAAAACTTCGTTCGCTGAAGGAGCGCAGCTTCGATTTCCCGTTCAAACTGCTCGCCCCGCCGTGGATGCGTTTTAATTGCTCCTCGTCCGATAAAACCTGCAAATCACGACGGATCGTCTCGTCCGTTACCTGAAATTCTTCCGCCAAATCAACCGTCCGTACAATCCCACGCTGATCCAGGAGGGTCAGTATTTGTTGTTGGCGTTCCGGTGCGAGCATTGTTTCGATTTGGAAAAATTTCTTATTATTGTTGGTTTATTTGGAAAATAAGCAAGTAAAAGGTTGACTTTTCCCTGAAAAAATCAAAATTTCCCACAAAAACAATCATTTCTCCATGTCAAACCCAAGTAACACAACACTTGACCGCTCCGCAATTGAGGCACTGGTGCGCGCCAGTTTGAGCCGCAACGCCGCTCCGCAAAGCCTCCCCGACCAGCAAGGCAGCGGCCCCAACCCCCTCATTGTCAATTCCAGCGCCCGGCATTGTCACCTCTCCCAGGAAGCGGTTGAGACGCTTTTCGGCAAAGGTCACGAATTGACCCCCATGAAATGGCTCTACCAGGAAGGGCAATATGCCGCCGAGGAATCCGTCACTCTCATCGGTCCCCGCAGTCGCGTCATTTCCAATCTCCGCATCCTCGGCCCCTGTCGCGATTTCAATCAGGTCGAATTGGCCTACACCGATGCGATTTCCCTCGGTTTCAAAGTGCCGGTCCGCAATTCCGGCAACATCGCCGGCACCCCCGGTTGTATGCTGATGGGCCCCGCCGGGTTCCTGGAAATGGAGGAGGGCGTCATTCGTGCTGCCCCGCACGTGCACATGGCGCCGGAAGATGCCCAGTACTACGGGGTCGAAAACAAAACCTTTATGAAGCTCGTGGTCGGCGGCGACCTCGGTATGACCTTCGACCAGATCTTTGTTCGCGTCGACCCCTCCTTTAAGCTCGAGGTGCATATCGACACCGACGAGGCAAATGCCTGTGGACTCGGCCCGGACGTCCCCTGCAAACTCGTCAAATAATCAACCTTTCCATCTCAAAATCTCAAAAAACCCAAAACAAACCATAACATATCATGAGTGAATCCATTGGATTGATCGAAACGAAGGGCCTTACCGGTTCTATCGAAGCGAGTGACGCCATGGCCAAAGCGGCCTCCGTTGCTCTTGTCAAGCAAGTCGCCATCGGCGGCGGCTTTCTAACCGTTCTCGTCAAGGGCGACGTCGGCAGCGTAAAAGCTGCGGTTGAAGCCGGGGCCGAGGCTGCCAACCGCGTCGGAGAACTCGTGGCCTCCAACGTCATCGCACGTCCGCACCAAGACCTGCTCAAATACTTTTAAGGAGCACTATACACTTAAACTAAGGAGAAAAATATTATGGCTAAACAAGCAATAGGAATGATCGAATGCAAGGGCCTCATCTGCCTGATGGAAGCCGCAGACGCGGCCCTCAAGGCCGCAGACGTATCCATGACCGGTTGGGAAAAAATCGGCTCGGGACTGGTCACCGGTTTCTTTACCGGAGATGTCGCCGCGGTCAAAGCCGCCATCGAGGCCGGTGCTGAATCCGCCGGACAAATCGGTGAAGTCGTTGCAGTACAGGTAATCCCGCGCCCCCACGACGACCTCGGTAAACTCGGTTCCTGGATCGGGTAAATTCCCGTTTCCGCCCGCAGAGCTACTCCCCCGTATGAAAATCCTCGTCGCCAACCTCGGTTCGACCTCCTTCAAGTACCGTCTCTTTGAAATGGGAGCATCCTCTGCGGATCTCCTCGCGAAGGGCGGTTATGAACGTGTCACTGAATACGCGCCCTGCATTGAAAAAATGCTGGATTCCCTCATCGGGCATGGACACCTCGCCTCCGGCGAGGATCTCGACGCGGTCGGTTTCAAGACCGTTCTCGGGAAAGACCTGAGTGGTTGCGTGGAGGCCGATGACGCCGTACTCGAGGCGCTCGCAGGCTTCAAGGAAGTCGCTCCGGCGCACAACCCCGCCTACGCGGAGGGGATCCGTTCTTTCGAGCAACGACTCCCCGGCGTCAAACGGGTGGCACTCTTTGAGACCGCCTTTTATCAATGGCTGGAACCCGCCAATTACAACTATGCCATTCCCGCCGCCTGGCGTGAACTCGGCATCCGGCGTTACGGTTTTCACGGGGCCAGCCATAAATTCATTGCGGAGCGCAGTGCCGAATTGCTCGAGCGTGAAGACGTCGCCCAGCGGGTGCGCGGTCTTTACCAAAACGGCCCCGGCGATTTCAACGGCAAAGCCCACCGCGTCATTTCATGCCATTTGGGAGGCAGTAGTTCCGTTACCGGCATCCGCGACGGCGTCGCCATCGGTACCAGCATGGGCTTCAGCCCGCAAAGTGGACTGCCTCAGAACAATCGCGTCGGGGATCTCGATTCCATGGCAATTCCCTACGCTACAAAAATGCTCGGCATTTCCGTGGAAGAAGCGGAACGCCAACTCAATAAAGAGAGCGGGCTCCTCGGGCTCTCCGGGGTCAGCAACGATTCCCGCGACATTGAGGCGGCTGCCGCCGAGGGCAACCCCGATGCCGTCCTCGCGCAGGATGTCCTCATCGAAAGCATCCGTCATTGGGCCGGTGCTTTCTTCTTTAAAATGGGTGGCGCAGAGGCCATCAGCTTTACCGCCGGGATTGGTGAAAACAGCCCCGAGCTGCGCACCGCGATTTGCGCCGGCCTCGAAAATTTCGGGGTGCGCCTCGACGCCCGCGCCAATGGAGCCGCCGTTCAGGGCACCGAGGCTATTATCTCTGCCCCCGATTCCAAAATCAAAATCCTTGTGATCCCCGCCAACGAAGAACTCGTTATCGCGCGTGAAGTTTACCGCTTTCTCGATCAGTAGTATCCAATTTCCAAATATATAATCCACTAAACGAATTAATATCCAACCCAACAAATATTATGGCAAAACAAGCAATCGGAATCCTCGAAACCAAAGGTCTCGTTGCCCTCGTGCAAGGCACGGATGCAATGCTCAAGGCCGCTAATGTCGAACTCGCTGGCCCCATGAAGGGCGTCGGCAGCGCTCTCGTAAGCGCCACCATCACTGGCGATGTCGCCGCGGTTAACGCTGCGATCGAAGCCGGCTCCGACACCGCCGGACAATACGGTGAAGTCGTCAGCGCGCACGTTATCGCACGTCCCCACGACGATATCACCGCGATCACACCCGCCAAGGCTGCTCCCGCAAAACGGGCCGCCAAGTAATTCGATGTATCTCGGAAAAGTCATCGGCTCGGTGGTCGCCACCAAAAAGGACGCGAGCATGAAGGGGCGCAAGCTCCTCATGTTGCGCCCCATGCTGGTCGATCCCGATAAACCCGGGCAATTCAAGCCGGGCAACAACACCATTGTGGCGGTCGATACCCTCGGTGCAGGGGAGGGCGAGCTCGTGATGTTCGCTCAGGGCAGTTCCGCGCGGCAGGCCGATGGCCTCAAGGCCCTCCCGGTCGATGCCGCCATTGTGGGACTGGTCGATTCCGTCGATATTCTCGGTAAAAACACCTATCAGGCAAAAAACAGTTAATCCCCACCTCTCTCCATGAGCCAAATCAACGAAGCCGCGATTCGCAACGTCGTCACTGAAGTCCTCGCCCAGCTCCAGACCGGGCAGGCCACGGTTGCGACCGCTCCGCCTCCCGCCAAGGGTCCATCCATCAAGGCGCGTCCCGGGCGCCATGGCGTCTTTGAGGATGCCGCCTCCGCCGCTGCGGCCGCCCGTACCGGTTATGAACAGCTTCGCAAACAAGGCTGGGCAGCGCGCGCCAAAGTCGTCGATATCGTGAAGCAAATGTGCGCCGATAACGCCGACCGTTGGGGCAAAATCGAATTCGAGGAAACCCAAATCGGACGACTCGATCACAAAATTGCCAAGCTTCACGGTATCAAAAACGTCCTCGGGATCGAATACCTCACTCCCTATGGCATGAGCGGCGACGCCGGTATCACGATGGACGACTCCGCTCCCTGGGGCGTCGTCGGAAGCATCACGCCCGTCACCCATTCCGTCCCCACTTTGGCGGGCAACATCGTCAATATTGTCGCCGCCGGTAACGCCGTCGTCTTCAACCCCCATCCGGGTGGCGCGGCTTGTGCGGCAGTTGCGACCCACGAATTTAACGAAGCGATCAAGGCGGCCCTCGGTATCGAAAACCTCGTCACCACCGTCGAGAAACCCTCCCTCGATTCCTTCAACGAGCTCTGCGCCTCGGACGATGTTGACCTCCTTGTCATAACCGGTGGTCCCGGCGTGGTCGATGCCGCCATGAAGACCGGCAAGCGCGCGATCTGCGCCGGCCCGGGAAATCCTCCGGTCGTAGTCGACGATTGCCACGCCCTCGATTTCAATAAAGTCGCGAAAGACATCATTCTCGGTGGCGGCTTTGACAACAACCTCCTCTGCATCGGAGAGAAGCAAATCATTGCGGTCGGTGATTCCTACAAAAAGACCCTCGACGCCCTCAAGCGCGAAGGTGCGGTCCTCCTCACCAAGCAACAGGCTCAGGCGATTCAAAAGGAAGTCTTTGACACCAAGGAAGGCGCGGGCGGTTGCTCACACGCGGTCCTCAACCGCAAATACGTCGGTGCCGACGCCGCCACCCTCGCCGCAATCGCCGGACTCAGGATCGATCCCAAGACCGAAATGCTCATCGCAGAAACCGGCCCGGACGACCTCTTTGTTGAAGAGGAGCAAATGATGCCGCTCCTGCCCATCATTCACGCCGGGTGCTTCCCCGAGGCAGTCCGCATTGCGAAGGCTTCCGAGCACGGCTACAAACACTCCGCAATGGTGCATACCATGAACGTCTCCAACATGACTTACATGGCACAGGCGATGGACACGACCCTCTTTGTGAAGAACGGGCCCTGCGTCGCCGGTCTCGGGATGGGCGGCGAAGGCTACATCAGCTTCTCCATCGCCACCACCACCGGTGAGGGTATCACCACCCCCCGCACCTTCACCCGTTACCGCCGCTGCACCCTCGTTGACCAGCTCAACCTTTTCTAATAATCCATGATTCTCGCCCGCATCGACGGACACGCTACTGCCAGCGTTGCCCACCCAAGCCTCAAAGGACAAAAAATCGTCCTTTGTACGCCCATTGATGGGGACGGCAAAGCCACTGGTAACCCTATCGCGGCGCTCGACCCGCTCAGCAGCGGCAAACACAGCCGCGTCTTTATCACCACCGACGGTTCATGGAGCCAAAACACCCTGCACGACGAGACCTCGCCCATCCGCAATCAGGTCATCGGTATCATCGACTCACAATGAAACCCGGACGCGTCATCGGAAACGTAACCCTTAGCCAGGCTGCTCCCCAATTCAAGGGCGCGCGCTGGCTCCTTGTTGCGCCCATGGGCCCCGCCGAGTTGACCAATCAACGCCTCTACGGCACCGAATCCAGTCCGGTGGTTTACGACAAGCTCGGCGCCGGGGTGGGCGACCCCATCCTCTATGTGGAGGGCGCGGAGGCCACTCAACCCTTCGAGGACAGTATTCCCCTCGATGCCATCACCGTCGCGCTGGTCGACCGCTACGATTTTTCTCAACCGGAAGTTTAAAACAAACAATTTATATTTATTATTATGAGCAAACTCTACACCGCCAAAGAATTGGAGCGCATGTTGAAAAACGGGGAGTCCCTCGCCAGCGTTCCTGCCAACGCAAAACTGACGCCGATGGCGCGCGACATCCTGCGCCAGCACCGCAAAAACGGGAAGAGCGCCGCCGCACCCGCCACCGCTGCTGCCCCACAGGGCTCGAGCCCCCGCATCCACGAACCCGTCCTTCCTGACGCGGAATATAACTGGACTCCCGGTGGCGACCCCAAAAACGCCCGCGAACTCGAGAAATTTTTCTATTCCCCCGAAATCCAGGCCATCAAGGAACGCATCTGCCACATCGGCAAACGCATTTGGAACAAAGGCTATGTCGACGGCAACGGCGGTAACATCACGGTGCGCGTTGGCGACAACCTCGTCCTTTGCACGCCCACCCTTATTTCAAAAGGCTTCATGACCCCCGACGATATCTGCATGGTTGATCTCGACGGCAACCAAGTCGCCGGCACCCGCCCGCGCACCTCCGAGGTCAACACCCACCTCGGCATCATGAAAAACGAGCCCAAGGCGAAATCCTGCGTGCATGCCCACCCCGTTTACGCCACTGCCTTCGCGGTCGCGGGCGTCACCCCGCCCTCCTGCCTCATCCCCGAGCCCGAAGTTTTCCTCGGCGAAATCGGTTTCGCCTCCTACCAGACCCCCGGCACCCCCGAGAACGCCAAGGAAGTTGGCCAGCTCGCCAAAAAACACCAGTCCATCCTCATGCAAAACCACGGCGTCATCTGCTGGGGTAAAGACGTCGAAGATGCCTACTGGAAAATGGAAAACACCGACGCCTTCTGCCAGACCGTTTCCATCACCATGCAAATCGGCGGCCCCAAACAATACGGCCCCGACAAACTCAAGGAACTCATCGTCCTGCGCAAAAAACTCGGCATGCCCGACCACCGCCTCGACGAGCTCAAGGAATGCGAACTCTGCGATGCCGCCGATTACACCGTCACCACCGCGCCGCAACCCGCGGCCTGTTCCTGTGAAATGCCCGCTGCAAATGCCCCGGTTGACGAAGCTTTGGTTCAGAAAATTACTGACATCATCATGGAAAAGTTGAAATAACAGGAGTTCCCTTAACAAAAACGCTTTATGAAAAAAGATCCCATTCGAGTCGCAGTCACAGGCGCCGCCGGCAATATCGGTTACGCCCTCCTTTTCCGCATCGCGTCCGGCGCGATGTTCGGCCCCGATCAACCGGTGGCCCTCAATCTCATCGAGATTGAGCCGGGGCTCGCCCCCCTCAAGGGCGTCGCCATGGAACTCGACGACTGCGCTTTCCCCCTCCTTACCGAGATCGTCCAGACCGCCGACCTCAGCGTGGGCTTCAAAGATGTCGACTGGGCACTCCTCGTGGGATCGGTTCCCCGCAAACAGGGCATGGAACGCGCCGACCTCCTCGGCATCAA
>DKOX01000071.1 GCA_002470925.1 Opitutia bacterium UBA7350
ATGGAAGAAATTCTCCGCAGTATACCCCACCGCCCGCCGTTTCTCTTTATCGATACGATCGAGGAAATCCGCGAGGACGGTGCCACATGCACGCGCACGATCCGTGCGGAAGAGCCGCAATTTGAGGGGCATTATCCCGGCAACCCGATCATGCCCGGGGTTTTGCTGTGTGAGGCTTGTTTTCAAACCGGTGCGATTTACCTCGCGAAGCAGATCGAGCAGGAAGGGCGCTCCTTGAATGATGTGACGCCGGTGCTGTCGCGGATTCGCGATGCGCGTTTCAAACAAATGGTGAAACCGGGCGATACAGTTACGATTGAGGTGATGATGCAGGAGACCCTCGGGAAATTTTTCTTTTTAAAGGGGAAGGTGTTGAAAGAAGGCAAGCCTGCGTTGACGATTGAATTTGCGCTGGCGATGCTGGAACCGGAGGGGGTGTCATGAGTTTTCTGGACCTAGAGGGAAAACGCTTCCTGGTGATGGGAGTGGCGAATCGCAAGAGTGTGGCGTGGGCGGTGACGCAGACTCTTGAGGCGGCGGGCGCGGAGGTGATTCACAGTGTGCGCTCGGCGGCGCGACTGGAGAGCCTCGCGAAATTGTTGGGGGATCGCAAAGCCTACTGTTGTGATGTGGAATTCCCCGAGCAGGTCGAGGCGCTCGCGGCGACGGTGAGCGGGGCGCATGGATCGCTGGACGGGATTCTGCATTCGATTGCCTTCGCGAATTATTCGGAGGGTTTCAAGCCCTTCCATGAGACGCCCCGCAAGGATTTTCTGCAGGCGACCGCGATTTCGGCCTTTTCTCTGGTGGAGGTGGCGAAGGCCTTTAAACCCCATTTAAAGAACGAAGCGTCGGTGGTCTCGATCGGGATTTCCTCGACTGATGTGACTGCGGAAAATTACGGCTACATGGCACCGATCAAAGCGGCGCTGGAAACCGCGAGTCACAACCTCGCAAAATCCTTTAGTGCCGATACGGCGGTGCGATTCAACACCGTGAATGCGGGGCCGCTCAAGACGAGTGCCTCTGCAGGGATTCCAGGTTACCTGGAAAGTTATCTCTATGCCGAAAAATTGACGTATCGGAAAGCGAACCTCACGACGCAGGAGGTTGCCAACACCGCGGCCTTCCTGCTGAGTCCCGCCTCCAGTGGCATCAACGGACAGGGTCTCGTGGTGAATGCCGGAATGGATCGCAACTACTTTGACAAGGAAGTGGTGCGGCTCGCGATGCGCCCCGAGGAGGGCTGAGGCGGTTGTTGAAGGTTGAAGGGGTGAAATAAACCTCGTCTCGGAGGCGGGGGATGCACTAGTCATGGGAGATGCATTTTAGGAAGGTCGCAATTGAATCGATGGCGTATGCCCTGCCGGAGGCGGTTTGGACCTCGGCGGAGGTGGAGGCGCGTCTGGGGCCTTTGTATGAACGGCTGGGTTTACCGGAGGGGCGCTTGGAATTGATGACGGGGATTCGGGAGCGGCGGTTCTGGCCGGTGGAATACCGGGCTTCGGAGGCCTCCGCGCTGGCGGGGGAGGCGGTGCTGGCAAAGACCGGATTCGCGCGGGATGAAATGGAATTGCTGGTGCATGCGGCGGTGTGCCGCGATCGGTTGGAACCCGCGACGGCCTCGTATGTGCATGCGGCGCTGAGGCTCGATTCCCGGACGCAGATCTTCGACCTCTCGAATGCCTGTTTGGGTTTTTTGAATGCGATGGTTCTCGCAGGGGGGATGATCGAGAGTGGGCAGATTGAACGCGCCTTGATCTGTTCCGGGGAGAATGGACGTCCTTTGATGGAACACACCCTCGCGGAATTACTAAAGCCCGAACAAACACGCAAGAGCATCAAACCGTATTTCGCTAATTTAACGATCGGGGCAGGCGCGGTGGCGGCGGTTCTGTGTCGGACTGAGCTCGCGCCGAATCGACCGCATTTGCGGGCCG
This sequence comes from Opitutia bacterium UBA7350, assembly GCA_002470925.1. GTDB lineage: Bacteria > Verrucomicrobiota > Verrucomicrobiia > Opitutales > Coraliomargaritaceae > UBA7445. The sequence continues at coordinate 1,941 of DKOX01000071.1, forward strand.
CGGCGGTGGCGACCGATACGAGTCACAGCGGCTTGTGTGAAGGGGACAGCGCCGGAGAAGGGTTGGCGATGTTGACGGACTCGGAGGAATTATTGGTGGCGGGCATCGGCGTGGCGAAAGCGGCGTGGGGGCGTTTTTGCGCAGTGACCGGTTGGAATGTGAACACGCCCGATCGCGTGATCACGCACCAAGTCGGTTCGGCGCACACGCGGGCTTTATTTGAAGCGCTGGGTCTCGCGGCGGAGCAGGATTTTTCGACCTTTGAAACCCTGGGGAATATTGGCTCGGTGTCGTGTCCGCTGACGCTGGCGCGGGCAATGGAGGCGGGAGCCTACGGACCGGGACAGAAGGCGGCGCTTTTGGGAATCGGGAGCGGTTTGAGCAGTTTGATGTTGGCCTTGGAGTGGCCAGAGGGATGAGTCTATCACGAGCTGCGCAGTTGCCGCCGGAGGTGCGGTTTGAATATCCCTTTTCCGGGAATTTGTTTGAACTCCCGGGGGGGGTTCAAATGCATTATTTGGATGAAGGCCGGGGGCCGGTGGTGGTACTGTTACACGGAAATCCAACCTGGTCCTTTTTTTACCGTGATGTGGTGGTGCGTTTGAAGAGTGCGGGTTATCGCTGTATTGTGCCGGATCACGTCGGTTGTGGTCTGTCGGATAAACCGCAGGATTACCTTTATACTTTGGAGCAACGGATTACAGATGTGGAGGCCCTGCTGGAGCATTTGGGCTTGAAGCGTTTCAGTCTGGTGGTGCACGACTGGGGTGGTGCGATCGGTTGCGGCTTGGCGGGTCGCGCGCCGGAACGGCTGGAAAAGTTGGTGCTCTTAAACACGGCGGCGTTTTGTTCGAAACGGATCCCCTGGCGGATTGCGGCGGTGAAGCTTCCGGTCTGGGGGGAATTTTTGATTCGGGGCTTGAATGCCTTTGCGGGGCCGGCAGCGAATATGTCAGTGCGTTCGCCGCTCTCACCGAAGGTACGGCAGGGATTTTTATGGCCCTACCGAAATTGGAAGGATCGGGTCGCGATCTGGAATTTTGTGAAGGACATTCCCTTGGGCGCGGGGCATCCGAGCTATGCGAGCCTTGCGGCGGTGGAGTCCGGGTTGGAATATTTAAAGGAAAAACCGGTGCGCATCCTGTGGGGGGCGCGGGATTTTTGCTTTAACCGGCACTTCTTGGAGCGTTGGAAGGCCTTGCTCCCGGCGGCGCAAGCGACCGTTTATGCGGATTGCGGTCATTACCTGTTGGAGGACGGCGGTCGTGCGGTGCGGGATGCGGTGGCGGAATTTCTCTCAGAGGGGGCGGTGCAATAAGCTGATTTTGGCTTTTGCAATTTTCCCGAAGAACGCTCTTATTAAGGCCTTATGACAACGGTCCTGCAATTATTACTGGAAGGCGAACGCCTCGACACCGCCCAACTGGCTTCAATCCTCGACCAGTCGGAGGCGGAGGTCACGGCAGAGCTCAAGCGTTTGGAAGCGGAGCAGGTGCTGCTCGGTTGGCGACCGGTCTTTAATCCCGAACGGGCGCAGGGCGAATTGGTTCGCGCCGTGATCGAGGTACGCATTAGCCCGGAGCGGGATGGGGGCTTTGATCGATTGGCTGCCCGTATCAGCCAATTCGAAGCGGTGGAATCCTGTTACTTAATGTCGGGGGCGTATGATTTGTTGCTCTTTGCGAAGGGTAAGGATTTGCGGGAAGTGGCGACTTTTGTCTCGGAACGCCTCGCAAGCGTGGACGGGGTCCTGTCGACTGCGACTCATTTTATGCTGCGCGCCTACAAGGAGCAGGGGCATCTTTTGTTATCACCCACTGAGAGCGGCGATAAACCCGCCGTCAGCCCGTAATGTCGGATGAATCGCAACAGTTTGTGGCAGACCATGTGAAAGGTCTGCCCCGTTCGGGGATTCGTGATTTCTTTGCAATCGTGGCGGCGATGCCGCAGGCGATTTCGCTGGGAATCGGGGAGCCGGATTTTGTGACGCCCTGGCATATTCGGGAGTCTGCTATTTTTGCTCTGGAGAAAGGGGTGACGAGTTATACGGATAACCTGGGCTTGTTGCGCCTGCGCCGCGAGATCAGCAGCTACGTGGAGCAACATTTCGACATCAGTTACCACCCGGAGCGGGAGGTGTTGGTGACGGTAGGGGTGTCGGAAGCCTTGGATATCGCCTTGCGGGCGGTGTTGAATCCGGGGGACAAAGTGCTGTACCACGAACCGTGTTATGTCTCGTATAGTCCGAGCATTGTGCTGGCGCACGCGCAACCGATTGCGGTGGCGACCTCGGCGAAGGATTCCTTTGGGATTGATCCGGAGGCGGTGGCGCAAGCCTGGGAACCGGGTTGCAAGGTTTTGATGTTGAACTTTCCGACGAATCCGACGGGGGGTGTAACGGAGCGCGCCAAGTTAGAACAGCTCGCGCGCTTTGCGGTGGAGAAGGACCTCCTGGTGATCAGTGACGAGATTTATTCGGAACTGACCTTTGAGGGGGAGCACACCAGTATCGCGTCCTTGCCGGGGATGCGGGAACGCACGATCTTTTTGCACGGGTTTTCAAAGGCTTTTGCGATGACAGGTTTCCGGATTGGTTATGCCTGCGGACCACAGGGCTTGATTGAGGCGATGATGAAGGTGCATCAATACAGCATGTTGTGCGCTCCGATCCTTTCGCAAGAGGCCGCCGTCGAGGCTTTGAAAAACGGCACCCCTGCGGTTGAAAAAATGAAGGAGGCATATCACCGCCGCCGCGATCTCATCGTGCGCCGTTTTAACGAGATCGGTTTGAATTGTCATTTACCGAAGGGTTCTTTTTACGCCTTCCCGAATATCGAAGGGACCGGTCAGAACTCGATGGATTTCTGTAAGGGCTTGCTGGAGCAGGAAGAAGTGGCGGTGGTTCCCGGCACGGCCTTTGGGACGAGCGGTGCCGGTTTTGTGCGGGCGAGTTTCTCGACGAGTTACGAGCGAATTCTTGAAGCGACCAACCGTATGGAGCGTTATGTTGAGGCCCTGAAGGCCTAAGCGAGCGGATTTCTTTGTATCCAACTGCGGTTTTTCGCAGTTTATTAATTATATTTTATGATCGATCCATCACGCACCGTGGCCCTTGTAGGTCGTCCAAACGTGGGCAAGAGCCGACTCTTTAATCGGCTTTGCGGGCGGCGCATGTCGATTGTGCATGATATGCCCGGGGTAACGCGGGATTTGATCTCGACCGAGGTGGATGACAATTATGTCCTGCTCGACACCGGGGGCATCGGGATGGAATTGGAGATGACTCCGAAGCAGATAGCGAATGCGGCGGAGGAGCAGGTGGAGTTTGCCATCCTGGCGGCGAAGGTGGTGCTTTTTATTGTGGATGTTCGAAGTGGATTGACCGCACTGGATGAAATGGTGGCGGAGAAGTTACGCTCTTACGGGAAGGAAGTGGTGCTGGTTTGTAATAAGGTGGACAGTGAAGCGGAGGAGAGCGATGGAGCGGCCTTTGCGAGTCTGGGTTTGGGGCCACCGGTGATGGTATCGGCAGAGCACGGACGTGGTATCGGATTTTTGAACACCGAGATCGAGCGGGGATTGGGACCGAAGCCTGCGTTGGATTCGGGCGCGCCGGATCCCCGGATCCGCATCTCGTTGGTGGGTCGCCCGAATGTGGGGAAGTCCTCGTTGGGAAATGCCCTGCTTCATTCGACGCGCCTGATCGTTTCGGATGTCCCAGGCACGACTCGCGACTCGGTGGAGTTGGATTTGGATTATGAGCATCCCGATGGTGAGACTTTAAAGTTTCGTTTAAGCGACACGGCGGGTCTGCGTTCAAAACGGAAGGTCGGTAACCCGGTGGAGTATTTCTCAAATGTGCGGACGCAGCACAGCATCGAGCGTTCGGATGTAGTCTTTCTCGTAATTGATGCGGCGGATGGCGTAACAAAACAGGACCAGGCGCTGGCGGGCGACATCATGGACGCGGGTAAAGCCATCGTGGTGGTGGTGAATAAATACGACAAAATAAAAGCGCGCTGGGATGAGGAACCGGTTTCGGGGTTCAAGAATTTAAAGCATTTCCTGACGGAGTATGAAAATTCCCTGCGGAAGCAGATGTTTTTCCTCCCGGATCCCCCGGTTTTATTTGTCTCCGCGACGGAGGGTTTCAAGGTGGAGCGTATTTTGGAGACCGCCACAAGTGTACAGGCCGGTCTGGACTTGAAATTGCCGACGGGTCGATTGAATCGCCTGATTCAAGACATGTTTGAGGCGCGGGCGCCGAAGCTCGTCGGGATCAAACGCTTCAAGGTTTTCTACGCGGTGCAGACTGGGAATCGACCGATCCGGGTGCGGTTTTATTGCAACCGGGTGGAACGGCTGGATCCGACTTACCGGCGCTATCTTGAGAAGGGTTTAGTACACGAGTTCCAGCTCAAGGGTTGTCCGGTGCGCTTTGATATGGTGGGCAAAGACAAACGCTATGAGGCGGGCGAGGGCGAGAATGCCCCGCGTCAAAGCCGCGAGGTGCAGGATCAACACCGGGAGCGCAAGCAGGGGGAAAAAGCCCGCGAGAAAAAACACCCGGAGCGTCGGGCGAAGGTCATGCAGCGCAAGGCCGCACACAATCGCAAGCCACGCCGCTAGGTTTTGCAAAAAACCGCCCGCGGCCAGAAGACCGGGGCGGTTGTTTTAAAAGCGGGTTGCGGGGAGCTTAGCTCGTTGCGGCGGTGTAGTTGGCCTCTGCGGCGTTCCAGTCGACGAGGTTCCAGAATGCCTCGATGAATGCCGGGCGCAGGTTTTGGTATTTGAGGTAGTAAGCGTGTTCCCAAACGTCGAGACCGATGACGGGGGTACCTTCGACTTCGACGAGGCCCTTCATGAGAGGGTTGTCCTGGTTGGGGGTCGAGGTGACGGCGAGTTTGCCTTCAGCCGTCACCACGAGCCAGGCCCATCCGGAACCGAAACGATTGGCACCAGCCGCGCTAAAGGTGGACTTGAAGGCGTCGAAGCCGCCGAGGTCGGCCTCGATCGCAGCGGCGAGGGTGCCGGTGGGGGCACCGCCTCCGTTGGGGCTCAGGATTTTCCAAAACAAAGAATGGTTGGCGTGACCACCGCCATTGTTGCGGAACGCGCCGCGCACGTTTTCAGGAACGCGGGACATGTCAGCAAAGAGTTCATTGGGGCAGGTGTCTTCAAGGCCGGTTCCCTCCAGGGCGGCATTGGCTTTGGTGACGTAAGCCTGGTGGTGCTTTGAGTAGTGAATCTCCATGGTGCGGGCATCGAAGTGTGGTTCGAGTGCATCGTAACTGTATGCGAGTTCTGGTAGTTTATAAGCCATTTTGTTGTTTTCGGTTATGAGTGAAGTTTTGTAAGACTGTACTATTGGGAATGGGATGGAGCTGTCAAATCAAGGTGATTCAAAATCGACAGGAAAAGAACCCGGGTCATTCGATGCGGTTTTTTTAGCGGCATTGAGGGTGCGCTTTTTTTGAAAGAAGGCGCGGAGAATTTCGTGGTTGAGGTCTTCCAAAATACCACCGATGGATTCGAAATGGTGGTTGCTGCGGGGAAGGGCGCCGAGATTGACGGCGCCGCCGAGGCAGCCCATCTTTTCGTCAGGTAGGCCAAAAAATACTTTACCGATGCGGGCAATGACGAGGGCACCGGAACACATGGGGCAGGGTTCCTTGGTGACGTAGAGGGCACATTCATTGAGTCGCCAATCGCCCAAGGCGTGGGCGGCCTGCGAGATCGCGAGGATTTCGGCATGGGCGGTGGGGTCGTTGCTGGAGCGGGATTGGTTGTGCGCCGTTGCAATGATGCGCCCCTCGTGCTCGATGACCGCACCAATCGGGACCTCGTCTTTTTTCCAAGCCTCAATCGCTTCGTTGTAAGCGTGTGTCATGAAGTAGTCCGCATCCCGGTGGAGTTCCGAGGGGTGGATTTTTTCAAAGGGACAGGGTTGTGGTTCCATGCTCGTCTCGAAGGAATGCTTGTTTAAATAGAAGGATGCCTGAAGCGTTTTAAATTTCGAGACTTTAGTGCGAATCGGGTGGTCAGAGCGCTCTTGACTTTCAGGTATGCAACGATTTGCTCCTCAGTTTAGTTTTTAAATTGATATATGGCGAAAGCACCCAGTGAAGATTATGTAGAGGTTGAAGGTAAGATCGTATCGGTTTTACCGGGTACTATGTTTCGGGTTGAATTGGAAAATGGCCACCGCGTGTTGGCCCACATATCGGGCAAGCTTCGCAAGCACTTCATTAAGATTACGACCGGTGATACTGTCAAAATGGAGATGAGTCCGCACGATTTGGACAAGGCGCGGATTGTGTATCGCCTGCGCAATGCCGCGGTACAACGGAATGCTCCCCGGCGCAGCTTCGGCCCGCGTCGCCGGTAATTTGAAACTCTGGCAGCTCATTCTGGCAGCTCATGCCTGAAATGCTTTACGGGCTTGCAGACCGCGCCCGAGGCACCAATATTAGGGTTTCATTTTCAAATAAAATTACCATGAGCCAAGCATTCCAGTCCATCAACGAAACCGTCGGCAACACCCCCCTCGTCAAAATCAATCACCTCACCGAGGGACTCGAGGCCGATATTTATCTTAAATGTGAGTTTTTTAACCCGCTTGCGAGCGTGAAGGACCGCATCGGAAAAGCGATGATCGAGGCGGCGGAAGCGGCGGGGCAGATCAATTCCGAGAGTATCATTATCGAGCCGACTTCCGGCAACACCGGGATCGCCTTGGCCTTCGTTTGTGCCACCAAGGGTTACAAGCTCATCCTCACCATGCCGGAAACGATGTCGCTGGAGCGACGCGTCCTGTTGCGAATGTTGGGGGCAGAAATTGTTCTGACCCCGGGGCCCAAAGGGATGCCTGGAGCAATTGCCCGCGCCAAGGAATTGGTGGAGGAATACGGGGCGAGGGCGTTTATGCCCCAGCAGTTTGAAAATCCTGCCAACCCCGAGATTCACCGCAAAACCACCGCCGAGGAAATTTGGGCCGCCACCGACGGCAAGATTGATGCTTTCGTATCGGGCGTCGGAACCGGTGGCACCATTACGGGAGTTTCAGAAGTCATTAAATCCCGCAAGGAACTTTTCACGGTGGCGGTGGAACCGGAAGCCAGTCCCGTTATTTCGGGTGGTCAACCCGGCCCCCACAAGATTCAAGGCATCGGTGCCGGCTTCATTCCCAAAAATTGCAACACCGAGATCATCGACGACATCATCAAGGTTTCCAACGAGAACGCCTTTGCCACCGCGCAAGCACTCTCCGAAAAAGACGGCATCCTTGGTGGCATTTCCACCGGTGCGAATGTCTGGGCCGCGATGGAGTTGGCCAAACGCCCGGAAATGAAGGGTAAGACCATCGTGACGATCGGCTGCAGCTCCGGCGAACGCTATCTTTCCACGCCTTTGGCTGAAAAAGCGCACAATGAGATGAGCGCTGCCACAGTTGGGTAGAAGCTTTTTCGGATCGATGCCCGGGTGCGGCAAGTCTTGACTTGATTCGCATAACGGCTTTCATCCACATCTTCAATTTGCCAATGTAGCTCAGTGGTAGAGCAGAGGACTCATAAGCCTTTGGTCGGCAGTTCAAATCTGCCCATTGGCACCATTTACTAAAACAAGCTCTCGGAGGATCCGGGGGCTTCTTTTTTCCGGAAAGGAAGAGGGGGCAGATTTTCACTGCGGCAGTGGTCCGGTTCGCGGCGCGCCCGGTCATTTCGGCGCGGCGTTGCGCGCCTCGGAACAAATCTGCCCATTGGCACCATTT
>DKOX01000070.1 GCA_002470925.1 Opitutia bacterium UBA7350
GAGAGGAAGATGACCATCGCGCCAATGTTGTGGTTTTGGGCGGTGGCTTTATCCATGCCGAGATTTTCCTGAGCGTATTGGATGATGAAGGTCCAGCACATAATTTGCGCACCCACGTAGAAGGTCTGAGCGATGACGCCGCCAAGGTAGAGGGGGTTCTTGGCAAGCCGTCCGAGGATTTCCCCGAGGCTGGAATCTTCGCGGGTATCATCCGGCGCGGCGGTGTGGGGGAGTTTGCTGAACAGGAAGACAAAGAAGACTCCGATGACGATGAAGCCGATGATCATGTAGGGGGTAGAAACAATTCCGAGGTCGTGCTGTTGCAGTTCGCGGTGGCTTTTGTCCATGAAAGTGGCGAGTTCGCCGTTCTTGTAATCGGCGAGGGTTTGATCGAGTCCCGCTTCAGGGTTGGCGGCGAGGTAGGACGCGAGGACCGGATCCTGCAGGCGCTCCTTTTGCTTCGCTTGGAAAATAGGAAGGACGTAATGTTCGCTTTGTACGATGGCACCGTTGCCATTTTCGCTTTGGTAGCCGTTGTAGTCGGTGCGCAATTCCTCCACCTGGAGATTGGATAGGATGAAGAGACTGGCAACGGTCATACCGGTCAGGGAACCGATGGGATTGAAGGCCTGGGCGAGGTTGAGTCGGCGGGTAGCGGTTTCCGGCGCCCCCATCGAGAGGATGTAGGGGTTGGCGGTGGTTTCAAGGAAGGCGAGTCCGAAGGTGAGGATATAAAGGGCGGCGAGGAAAAGGTTAAAGCTCGCCATGGACGCCGCCGGCACACAAATCATTGCGCCGATGGCGTAGAGCGCCAAGCCCAGGAGGATGCCGGCCTTGTAGGAAAAGCGACGGATGAACAGGGCGGCGGGTATCGCCATGGTACCATAACCACCGTAGAAAGCCATTTGTACCCAACTGCTTTGGGCGTTGTTGATAACGAAGACATCCTTGAAGGCGGCAACGAGTGGATTGGTGATGTCGTTGGCAAAACCCCACAGAGCGAAGAGGGTTGTGACCAGAATGAATGAGAAGAGAAACTTCCTTGGAATGACCGGGGTCGATGTATTGGTAGACATGTTACTTGGGTTTGGTTGTAGTTTTACCCCTAAGGGTGGAAATAAACACGCAACCTTAGTTTAAATTCATTTTTTAGGCTAGTGCGATTTGTGACTATATATGGACATTTTTGAACATATTGTTCATTGTTGATACCCATGGACTCAAGGTCGCTCGAATTCTCGCCTCAAATTGAAAGTGCTCGCTATGCGAATTTTCCGTGGGCGGAGCGTACGGGAAGCGACGTTTTTATGGCGGGGTATGAAGAATGTGCGCCGGACTACCGCATCAAGCGTGGGGCATTTCCCTTTTGGATATTGGAGTTTGTGGTCGGCGGGATAGGCTTTTTTAAGGAGGGTGGTCAGCGGCAGGCCTTAGGCCATGGTTCAATATTCTGCTATGGTCCCGGGATGGAATTTGAATTCTGGAACGAAGCGGAACGCCCCTTTAAAAAGTATTTTCTGGTGGCAGGGGGCGCCACTTGTCCTCCGGGTTGGTTGGCGGCAGGGCTTTTCTATGGGAAAGTCAGGCAAATCAAGAACGTCGCCTCTGTTGTCACGATTTTTGACCAGATTTTACAGGAAGGCGAAGCACCTGATCAACAGAGCCCGGCGATTACGCAATCCTTGCAGGAATTATTGCTGGCTTTGATTCAGCGGCATCAGGGGATCGGGGCAAAGGTCATATCGGGGTCGCGCAAGGCCTACGAGTTGACGATGGAGCTTTTGCAACGGGATTACCGTCAATTAAACAGTTTGGCCGATCTGGCGGCACGAACCGGGTACAGTGCGGAGTATTTGTGTCGAATTTTTCGAAAGTATCATGGGGACTCGCCGTATCAGGTCTTGACGCAACGAAAAATGACGGCGGCGTGGCTGATGTTGCGCGACGGGCATTTTCAAGTGAACTCGGTGGCGCGGGAATTGGGCTATGAGGATCCGCTGCATTTCTCGCGGGTCTTTCGACGGATCATGCGCTGTGCTCCGAGTTCGGTGGGCGAGCGCTAGGCTGGAGGTCCTCAGGGGTGATGATTTGGGTATGGTCTTTAAGGGAGCGCAGTTCGTCAGCGTTCATTAAAAGTGCGGCGGTGGAATAAGCATCGGCAAAGGCGGCACTTTTATTGAGAGCCCAAATCCGGGGGTAGGTGTAGGTGGCGCTTTCATCGCGCGGGCTCAAAATGTGACTGCCCTGAATTTCGGTTCCTGAGGCACTGAGGGCAGTATTTTGAAGCTCTATGTGACTTCGTTTCCCGGCGTGCTCCAGGGTGATCGGCCAAACGTTTTCGCCATAGGTAAGTTGGGTGCTGGCGCCTGCAGAAAGTAGGGCACTTGGGATATTCCAGTCCTTGAGGAGGGTTTGAATTTGATCAAGGGCGAAGCCTTTGCCGATCCCGCCGAGATCGATTTCACGGCCTGCCTGAATGCAATGTATAGCAGGGCGATCTGGGTCGATTTGTAGTTTGCCCTCAAGGGGTGGGTTCGAGCCCGCTTGATTGTTTTTCTGGTGCTCGATGCGTTTGCCGATCGTGACATCGAAGAGACCGCCGCTTTGCTCCGATGCTTCGAGGCTGAGGAGCAGGCATTCGTAGCAGGTTTCACTCACAAAAAGGCTTTCTCCGGTTTTCATGTGATTGATTTGTGAGACGTCGCTGCCTTCAATATATCGACTGAGGCTATTCTCGATTGCGTCAATCTGAGCAATGGCAGCAAGCGCGGCATCGCGGACTAGCTGGGCATTGGATTCCAATAGACGCAGGCTGAAGGTGGTCTTCATGGCCTCGTGCTGAAATAGGTGTTCGGTCTTCATGGTTCTGGGTTTTCCATCCAAAGATTCCAAAGATCATGGCGCAGGTAGAGGGAGATTGAGATATTGCTGCGGAGACTGCGGGGAAGTTTTATATGGCTTTTTTCAAGCAGGTTGTCGCATGCCGCAACTTGAGCAGGCATCGCAAAGACAACGGGGAATTGCGCAATGGTATCAGGTGGCGCGGGCCAGTAACCGATAGTTTCAAAACTTCTTAGATACCAGGGGAGGGGCCAGTATTCGCTCCCAATGACGCCAATCGGTTCCATTTCGGGCGCATCCGGGAGGGACTCAATTTGCTGAAGCCAGTTGGCAAAGGTTTGCGGATCACGGGTCGTCGGCACGTAAGCATAGGGATTGCGTGCATCATTGGCATAAGACCCCGTGGCATACAGGCTTTGCGTTGTTTGATAGGCGAGCGCGCTTACGAGTGCGAGTAGTCCGCAAAGCCGGAGGACTGGAGTCATCTTATTGACAAAGGCAAAGGCCGCTCCGCCCGCTAGGCAAAGATGTGCCCACGGGAGCAGCATGAGCCATGGGGTTTTGTAGCTTATAAGGCTATAGATCAGTAAATGGATCAGTGCGCTCAATACAATAAAGAGGAGGCTGACGGCGGCATGGTCTCGCTTCAGGAAGGCTCCGGTCAGCGCAATGAGGGCAAAGAGTGTAATACTTAATTCAGTCCACCACAGGCCGAGGGTTTGTTTGGGCCAGAGCAGTAAGTGCAGGTAATAATACCATTCTTTTTGATGACCCGGAGTGGTCTCGTAGATGAAGAAAGTGGAGTAGGCATCGCGAAGACCGGCGAGATGGGTAAATCCATGGGTGTAGCAATACCCGCTTGCGAGAAATGCAGTAAGAGCGAGTGTTATGAGGGGGCCGAGATAGCGCCTCAGGGTTTGGGTAGGGCGCAATTGTGGCGCGCAGAGACAGAGGCTTCCGGCGAGCGACCATGCGATCACGGAAATCGCAAAGGTTTCTTTGGTGGCAAACATCAAACCGATCCAGAGACCTGCCAAAGCCCCCGCCAGAATCGTTGGCTTGGTGAGCAGACGAAAGACGCCCAGCAGTGCAAGCATCCCCAGAAG
>DKOX01000067.1 GCA_002470925.1 Opitutia bacterium UBA7350
TGGCAAAGACCATCGGCAGGACGTTGAAGCCGAGACCGAAGGTGCCCATTCCCGCGACGCCCGCGACCCCCAGAAAGGTCACCGCGGCGGGGAGGGTGATGAGGCCCCCCAGCGCTACTTCGCAAAATTCATTGGCGCTGGTGGCGGCCAGTCCACTGAGCACGACATCATCCTTGCGCCTCAGATAGCTTGAATAGGTAATGATCACCCCGAAGCCCACTGAGAGGGAAAAGAAAATTTGCCCCGCTGCCGCGAGCCAAAGCTGGGGATTGCGCAATTGCTCTACCACTGTGATGCGCCGCAGGCGTTGGTCCTCATGGGCGGCCGCATGAATCCCGGCCTCCTCGATACGCTTCGCATCCACCAGTTCCTCCGCGACCACCCAGAGCCCCTCCGCATCGCGGGTTTCCACCACATGCTTGGTGGGATTCCACATGAACCCAAGCCCGTTGTTGACGTTGCGATCCGGCAGTGCGGCGTCAGGCGTGCCAAGGGTCAGCACTCGCATCAGGATCACGACCGCCAAAATAACGAGGGTCGGCATGGCGTAACGGCAGAACAATTCAATCCCGCGCGAGAGCCCCCGGTATATCAGCAGGAAATTCAGAATAAACACCAGCACCAGATAGAATCCGACCTGTTGCATCCCAAAGCCCAGGGCGCTTCCGTTTTCCTTTGCCCCGATGAATCCGGCCCAGAAATCGCCCGATTCCGCCACCGTTTTAAAATTCAAATTGCCCGCAAAGAAATTCACGGCGTAGCCCAGGCACCAGGCCTCGATATACACGTAATACATGTAGATGATGATCGGTATTAATACGCCAATCACCCCGAGGTATTTAAACGCGGGATTTTTCGTAAGAATGTTAAAAATACCGGGACAGGAATTGAATCCCAGTTTCCCACCTTGGCGTCCCATGGTCCATTCCGCCCAACAGATCGGCAGACCGATGAGGAGAAAGGCCACAAAGTAGGCGAGCATAAAAGCGCCACCGCCGTATTCCGCCGCTTGCCCGGGGAATCGCAGGAAATTCCCCAAACCCACCGCGCTGCCCGCTACCGCGAGAATGACTCCTATTCGGGAGTTCCATGAATCTTTTAAATTAGACATCGGGCCCCATTAACAGACAGGAAAAAAACAGAATCCAGCAAAAAACCACCTAAACAGAGTGACAAATGGCTCATAAACGTCGTAAATGAAAGTTAATGTCTTTGATTGACCGTTATATTTTAAAAGAGTGGGGTAGCGCCTTTCTTTTGACCTTCAGCCTCGTACTGGGGGTTTTGATCCTGCAGAATATGTTGGATAAAATACCCGACCTCTTGCAGGCACAGGCCACCTTTCCGCAAATCGTCTATTTTTTCCTGCTCTCCCTCCCGGCATACCTTCCGCTGGTCTTGCCCATTATTTTTCTGGTTTCCCTCCTCTTTGCCCTCGGCAACCTCCACCGCAACAACGAGATCATCGCCCTCCGCGCTCAGGGCCTCAGCCTTATGCGGATCAGTCGCTCCCTCTGGATCGTGGGCCTCCTCCTTTCCGCGGGGCTCTTTTACCTCACCGCCTTTCTCGTACCCCAAACCGTGGAGCAATCCCGCACTTTCTTCGACAACCTCGACTTCGCTGCCCGTGAAGCGGTCATGGAATCCCGCGATGTCGGCCTTATCTACAACATGGGCTTCGATAACCGCCGCGACGGACGCCTGTGGTTCATGAACCGTTTCAGTGAACGCGCCTGGCTCGCCCTCGGAGTCAATGTCCACCTGCGCGATGCCGAAGGTCACGAATCGCACCGCATCTCCGCCACTGAAGCTTACTACGATGATACCCAGGGGAGCTGGGTTTTTCTCAATGGTCGGGAACTCCTCCTCGATCCCGTCAGCGGCGATCCCCTCCGCATTATCCCCTTCGAGGAAAAACGCTTCCCTGAATTCACGGAAGATCCCGGCCTCATGCTCGCCCTGCACAAAAAGCCCAATGCGCTTTCGCTCCACGAGCTACACCGCATCATCAAGACCATTCCCCCCGAGGACAACCCCGCCGTGCACGCTTACCTCGTGCGCTACTTTCAACAACTCGCCAGCCCCTTCACCTGTCTCATCATGGTTGGTATTGCGGTGCCCTTTGCGGTGTCCGGGGTCCGTGTCAGTCCAATGGTCGGAATCTCCAAAAGCCTCGCCTTCTTTGCGGCCTTCTACGTCCTGATCAGCATTGCATCGATGCTGGGTGAACGCCAAATCATTCCCGCCTGGATGGCCGCCGGACTCCCCATCTTCGCGATGCTCTTCGTCTCAAACCTGCTCTACAAACGCGCCGCTTAATTCGTTGACGTTGAAAAATCCTACAGTGCCCTTGCTACCCTGTGCATATTTTCGCAAAGGAGTTCTATTTCTGCAAATTCAAACTCCTCGGCGCTAGCAAAGTCGGGTTCACATGCTCTTAAGGCCAATAAGGCCAATTTCTGGGAGTAGATTGCATATGATAATTGTTCAGCAAAAATCTTAAAATTTACAATTGACATCAAGCATTTATTTAAAAAACGTAAAAAAATGAAATATATAAAAATAATCCTGCTTCCGATTCTTTCCACTTTATTGATCACTCATCTCCAAGCGATTGAATTATCCAATTCCTACAATTCAGTAAATGCTACATATTTGAATTCAATTGGAGATGATGAAGTTTCTGGATATGAATTTGGTATCTCTTCTGAAATTTTAGAGACTTCTTTCATCGTTGGTTTAATTTACTCTACATCCGAATTTGATGAAATTGATAATATTGACATCGGTTCATTAGACTTTGAAGCTAAATCACTGGGGGTATTACTTGGTTATGCCTTTTCCATATCTCCAGATTTTGACATTGTCCCTTCCATTGGCTACGCAAAATCCGATCTGGATTTATTTGGTCAGGAAGTATTGGAATTAGATTCATATATTGTTGGTGTTGATTTCAGGTACAAGGTTTCCAAAAATGCAATATTGTCTTTTGGTGTCGATTTTACCGATTCATCCGTTGACGAAACCAAGGAATTATCTGCTTCAGCAATTAATCGAATAGGAGGTCCTGCAGTCGCGGCTGAATTTTCTGACGCTCTTAAGAGTGATGGCGGTTCTGATTGGGAAGAAAGCTTTAGTCTTGGGTATGAACATGGTCTTACAGAGAATCTAATTCTAGATCTCAGTATTTCTACTTCTGAATTCGAATCCTACATTTATGCATTAGGGCTTAGTTGGTCTTGGGGCAGTTGATTGCACATTAAATATTAATATTAAGCTCCACTTCGGTGGAGCTTTTTTGTGCCTTTTTACAGGGAATTTACTCTTTCGCTCCCTGCCATAGCTTCGCCTGCGATGCGGCCGGTGGTCCAGGCCGCTTGGAAATTGAAGCCGCCGGTGATGCCGTCGAGGTCGAGGCATTCCCCCGCAAAGTGAAGGTTGGGGATTCGCTTGCTCTCCATCCGGCGAAAATCGACGTCCTTTAAACGCACCCCGCCGCAGGTTACGAATTCATCTTTGTTAGTGGTTTTGCCCTCGACTTGATAGGCTCCCGCGAGGCATTCGCGGCGCAGGGCGGTTTCCTGTGCTTTGCTGAGTTGCGACCAGGGGCAGTTCTCAGGGATTCCGACGTGTTGCACGAGGCGTTCCCAAAGGCGGCGGGGCAGGGATTCGATGGGGGTATTCTTGATGGCTTTGCGGGGGGCGTTTTGCCGCAGTTGCTTGAACGCGGCTTGCAGGTCGGCTTCCGCGCCATCGCCGAGCCAGTTGACTGTGAGGGTGAAGTGGTAATTGGCGGCCTGAATCTCGCGGGCACCCCAGGCGGAGGCGCGCAGCACCGCAGGGCCGCTGAGTCCGCGGTGCGTGATCAGGAGCGGACCGGATTGCGGTTGATTCGCGGGGAGGGCGGTGACGCGCGCCGTTGGCACGGAGAGGCCCGCGAGTCCATGGAGACGGGCGTCGTTTACGTTGAAGGCAAAAAGGGAGGGCGCCAGTGGTTCAATGTGATGCCCGAGGGCGCGGAGCGCGTCGGGGAGGGTAGAGTTTTTCAAGGAACCGGCAGCGATGCAAAGGGCCTCGACTTCAATGACGTTACCATCGGTTAAAGTGAGCTTGAAGCCGGTGCCGGGGATATGGCTCAGGTCGGCGAGGCCGCATTCCCGGCGGGTTTCGACACCTGACTCGCGCGCGGCGCGGCGCAGGCAATCGATGATGCTTTGCGAATCATCGGTGGTGGGAAACATGCGTCCGTCGGGTTCGCGTTTAATCGGAACCCCGCGCTGGGTGAACCATTCGATGGTATCACGGGGTTGCCAGCGGTGGAAGGCGGCGCGGAGTTCGCGGGCCCCACGGGGATAATGGGATGCCAGCTGGGCGGGATCAAAACAACTGTGGGTCACGTTGCAGCGCCCGCCCCCTGAGATCTTAACCTTTTGCAGGCAATGTTTTCCCTTCTCGAGGAGCATCACGGTCGCTTCAGGGTTCGCCTCGGCGGCGGTCACCGCGGCAAAGAATCCGGCGGCGCCACCACCGATGATGGCGATCCGGCGCGGTGCTGGATGAGCTTGGGTCATCCCGTTACGGTGTTAATTGCGAACAGAAAAGCGATTCTATTTGCAGGCAGAGTCGATACACCCTTTTGTCCGTGGCGCTGTAGCCGATCCCGGTTCTGCCTTACTCAAACGAGAAAACTATTGTGATTCATCTTATTTACCGAAAATTCGGCAATCGTCTGCATACAAAAGACGATATTCTCTCCGGCCTGACGGTCGCTCTTGCCCTTGTTCCGGAGGCTGTGGCGTTTGCCATCATTGCAGGGGTGCCGCCTCTGGTGGGTCTTTATGCCGCCTTTATGGTATGCCTCATTACTGCGGTGGCAGGGGGGCGTCCCGGGATGATTTCCGGCGCGACGGGCGCCTTGGCGGTCATTATGGTCGGACTCGTCAAGCTCGGTAATGAGCGGGGTGTGGAACTGGGCTTGGGCGAAAATGCAGGCCTGCAGTATTTATTTGCGGCAGTCATTTTGATGGGGCTCATCCAAGTGGGCTGCGGGGCGATGCGTTTGGGGCGTTTTATTCGACTCATCCCGCAACCGGTGATGTTCGGATTCGTCAACGGATTGGCAATTGTGATTTTTCAGGCACAATTCCCGATGTTTACCGGCGCTCCGACCGAACCCGGCGCAGCATGGCTGAGCGGTTCCGCGCTCTATCTGATGCTTGGATTGGTCGCGCTCACGATGTTCATTATCCAATTCCTGCCAAAACTGACCACCCAGGTCCCGTCTTCGCTCGTTGCGATTGTCACGGTTAGTCTGATCGTGATCAGTTGCCAGCTCGACACCCTCGTGGTCGGTAATATGTCCGCGATTGGCGGCGGACTGCCGAGTCTTGTGCAGTTTAATATCCCGCTCGATTGGGACACCTTTCAATTCATTCTCCCATTTTCCATTATTCTCGCGGCGGTTGGTTTGATTGAATCCCTGATGACCTTGACGCTGATTGACGAATTGACCGAGACGCGGGGCCAGAGCAACCGCGAGTGCGTGGGGCAGGGACTTGCGAATGTGGTGACGGGTTTCTTTGGCGGGATGGGAGGCTGCGCTATGATCGGGCAGAGTATCATCAACATCCGCTCCGGTGGTCGCGGTCGCTTGTCGGGGATCGCCGCAGGTAGTTTTCTCCTGATCTTTATTCTCTTTGCGAGTCCGCTAATCGAACGCATTCCACTGGCGGCGTTGACGGGGGTGATGTTCATGGTGGTGATTGGTACCTTTGAATGGTCCAGCTTTCGCATCCTTCGCAAGATTCCCAAGACCGATGCCTTTGTGTTGGTGCTGGTTTCCGGTGTTACAGTCGTAACGCACAACCTCGCGCTTGCCGTTATTTCCGGCGTGATTGTCTCGGCATTGGCCTTTGCGTGGAAATCCGCACACCACATTCACCGCTCCTCCGAAACCCGCAAGGACGGCGTAAAAGTTTACTATTTGCATGGCCCGCTTTTCTTTGGCTCCGCCACCGAGTTCAGTAATGAATTCAAGCCCGCTTCGGATCCGGAGGAGGTGATTATCGATTTTAAAGATTCACGGGTCTGGGATCACTCCGGCCTCGATGCTATCAGCAAACTCGCGGACCGTTACCGCGCCGCCGGCAAGATCCTGCACTTGCAGCATATCAGTCCCAATTGCCGGGAATTGCTCAAAAAAGCCGACAGTATGGTGGATGTCATTCTTTTACCGGATGACCCGACTTACCATGTCGCCAATATCAAGGTGCCAGAATAGGCAGCGTGTAGTTCGCGTTTAAAGTTTCCTGAGGAGGGGTTGGATGTTGAAAGTTGTTACTTGTTAGTTGGGATTACCCTTACTCTTATAA
>DKOX01000105.1 GCA_002470925.1 Opitutia bacterium UBA7350
ATCCGCCAAAAGCCAACCTTCCTCCCTTATGCTACAAGCTGGAATCGTAGGTTTACCCAATGTCGGGAAGAGCACCCTCTTCAACGCCCTCACCCGTACCCGCAAGGCTGAATCAGCCAACTATCCCTTCTGCACCATCGACCCAAACGTCGGCGTGGTGCAAGTGCCGGACGAGCGTCTTGAACCCCTCCGCGCCATCGCAAAAACCAATCGCGTCATTCCCGCCGCCATCGAATTCGTTGACATCGCCGGACTCGTCGCCGGGGCCAGCAAAGGCGAGGGCCTCGGAAATAAATTCCTCGCCAATATCCGCGAAGTCGATGCGGTCGTCCACGTCGTGCGTTGCTTCGAGGACGAAGACATCATTCACAACATGGGATCGATTGACCCCCTCCGCGATATCGAGGTCATCAATACCGAACTCATCCTCGCCGACCTCGCTTCCCTCGAAAGCCAAAAAGAAAAGAGCACCAAAAAAGCCCGGGGTGGCGACAAGGAAGCCGCCGAGAATATCGAACTGATCGATCGCCTCCTCCCGCATCTCAACGAAAACAAACCCGCCCTTACCCTCGAACTTTCCGACGAAGAAAAAATTACCCTCAAACGCCTTTGCCTCCTGAGCGCCAAACGCGTCCTCTACGCCTGCAATGTCGCGGAAGGCGACCTTGCCGACCCCAGCCAGAACCCCTACGTCCGGAAAGTCGAAACCTATGCCCGTGAGCATTACGGCGCCGGCATCTGCATCGTCTCCGCTGCCGTCGAAGCGGAACTCATCGACTTTGATCCCGCCGAAGCCACCGAATATCTCGATTCCCTCGGCATCACCGACTCCGGCGTCTCCCTTCTCATACGCGCCGCCTACGACCTCCTCGGGCTCGCCTCCTACTTTACCGCAGGCGAACAGGAAGTCCGGGCCTGGACCTTCCGCAACGGCATGAAAGCCCCGCAATGCGCCGGCGTCATCCACACCGATTTTGAAAAAGGCTTCATCAAAGCCGAGGTTGTCAGCTACGAAGACCTCATCGCCGCGGGCAGTACCGCCGGAGCCCGCGAGGCCGGCAAATACCGACTCGAAGGCAAAGACTATGAATTCAAAGACGGCGATGTCGCCCTCTTTCGTTTTAATAATTAATAGCAGAATATCTAATAGCGGGACTGCATCACAGGCCGTAAGTTGACATTTCAAGCGGTCGAAATCCCTTTAGAGCTATGCAAAAGCAAAATCACCTTGGCATATTGAAACCACTTGCCCTCCTCTTGTGCGGCGGCCTCCTCGCGTCCTGTGATCGCGCCAAGCCACACAGCTACACCATCCCCAAGGAAGAACGACCGCCCGCCACCATCACCGCGACCGCGCAAACACCCGCCTCCGCCAATCCGGCGCCCCCCGGAAACATGCAAATCCTACCCGGCATGGCAGAAGCGGCACAAGCTGCCGGCGCCCTTCAATTCGATACCCCCGAGGGATGGGTCAAGCAAGCCCCCTCCGGGATTCGCAAAGCTCAACTCAATTACAGCGGTTCCGATGGCACCGCCACCATTACCGTCACGGTTTTCCCCGGCGACGTGGGGGGACTCCTCTCCAACATCAACCGCTGGCGCCAGCAAGTCGGGCTCCCCGCAATCACTAATGCCGACCTCCCGCAAGCCACCACCCCAAGCACCGTCTCCAATCACCGCGCCACCTATGTGCGCTTGGCGGGCGATACCCAATCCATCCTCGGCACCCTCCTCCCCTTTCACGGCAAGACTTGGTTTTTTAAAATGCTCGGCGACACCAAAACCGTCCTCAGCCAAGAATCCGCCTTTCAACAATTCCTGAGCTCCGTCCAAATCGAGGATCCCCACCACTAGCACAATGTTGTCCGCTCTCCTACAGATTTTCAGTTCCCTCAAACTGACTGTTATTCTCCTGAGCGCTTCGATGGTGCTCATCTTCTTTGGCACGATCGACCAAGTGGAGTACGGGATCTGGCACACCCAAAAGCTTTACTTCGAAAGCTTCGTCGTCGCATGGCAATACCCCGCCGTCTGGCCTGCCGGCGAACAACTCACCTGGCTTCGCATCCCCATGTTTGGTGGATACACCATCGGGGCGCTCATGCTTATCAACCTCACCGTCGCCTACAGCCGCCGCTTCTCCCTCAAAGCCGCCAAACTCGGACTCTACGCCATTCACCTGGGGCTCATGCTCCTCATCGTCAGCGAACTCCTCACCGACCTCCTTGCCGTCGAAAGCCAAATGACGGTCCCCGAAGGTGGGCGCGCCAATTATTCCCAAACCATTCGCGCCAATGAGCTCGTTCTCATCGACCGCTCCGACAACGAATTCGACCGCGTCCATACCATCCCCGCCCAAGACCTCAAACCCGGACGTACCCTCGATGTCCCCGACACCACCCTCCACGCCCGCGTCCTGCATTTCTACCCCAACGCCCAACTCGTGCAGGCTCAGGGTTCCCGCAACCCCGCCAACCGTGGAGTCGCCGCCAAAATGGGTGTGACCGCCATCCCCCAAGCACCTGACTATTCCGAAAAAGCCATCAATACCGCCACCGCCTACATCGAAATCCTAGAAGGCGATACATCCCTCGGGGTCTGGCTCCTCTCCAACGTCCTTGACGACCGCTTTCCCGCCCAAACCGTCCAGGCCGATCAGGGCGAATACGAAATCGCCCTCCGTTTTCAACGCTACTACCACCCCTTCGAAATCGAACTCCTCGACTTCGCCCACGACAAATACCCCGGCACTGAAATCCCCTTCAACTTTTCCAGTAAAATCATCACCCACCATCCCGATCCCGCCAAAAAACAGCAGGCCCTCATCTACATGAACCACCCCCTGCGCTACGAAGGACTCACCTTCTACCAGGCCTCCTTTTCCCCCGACGAAACCGCCACCGTCCTGCAAGTCGTCCGCAACCCCGGTTGGCTTCTCCCCTACTTCAGCGTCCTCCTCATGGGCCTCGGTATGACCTACCAATTCGGGCTCCACTTCTCCAAATATCTCAAAAAAAGGAAAACCGCGTGAAGAAAATTATTTACAGTCTTGCCGCGCTCCTCGTCCTTTTAGTCCTCGGTCGTTACCTGCGCCCCGCCGCGCAGGATTCGGGCTATGACCTCGCGGGTTTTGCGGAACTCCCCGTGCAGGTTGGCGGGCGCATCAAACCCCTCGATTCCGTCGCACGCAATACCCTCCTCGTCCTCGCCGCCCGTCAGAAAGTTGAAACCCTCGACGGACAAACCCTCAGCCCGATCGAATGGTTCCTCGACCTCACCATGCGACCCGAGCGCGCCGACACCCACCCCGTCTTTAAAATTGAATTCCCCGATGACCTCGGACTCGAAGGCCTCGCCCAACCGGGCAAACGACACTACTCCTTCAACGACCTCCGCCCCCATTTCGAGACCATCAATCAACAGTTCCGCGAGATCGACCCCGAGCCGAAAAAACGCGACGCCTACCAACGCCAGATCGCCGAGCTCAACAACGGGCTCAGTCTCTACCACCGCGTTATGCATTCCCTCCATCCCATTGGAGACCCCCAGCGCTTGGACCAACTCGCCGACGAATACCGCAGCTACCTCAGTCTCCTTCAACCCGCCATGGCGGAGCTCCGCAAACAACAGGCCGGCGAAGAATACAATGCCGAGCTTGTCAAAAACTTCCTCGGCTACGGCGAGGACTACCTCCGCCTTTCCCAGACTGCCCACCTCCGCGTCATCCCACCACCCGCGCCCGTCGATCCCATGGATGATTGGCTGAACCTCGGCGACGAACTGCTCAACGTCATCCAAACCGGACAACTCAGCCCCTACGCCATGAGCTACGCTAGCCTCACCATGGCATACCGCGCCGGAGACGCTCAAACCTTTAATAAGACCCTCACCCAAGTCAAAGAACGCGTCGCGGCCGATTTCCCAGACGATATTGGACGCGTCCACTTCGAACGCCTCTTCAACGGCTACAAACCCTTCGCCATCGCCATCGAGCTTTACATCCTCGTCTTCCTCTTTGTTTGCATTTCCTGGCTCCGCTGGCCCCAGGCCCTCGGCAACGCCGCCTTCTGGACCCTCTGCCTCGCCTTCGCCCTCCACACCTTTGGACTCGCAGCGCGTATGTATATCCAGGACCGCCCGCCCGTCACCAACCTCTACTCCTCCGCCGTCTTCGTCGGTTGGGGCGCGGTCCTCCTCGGTGCCTTCCTCGAACGCTTCAATCGCAACGGCGTCGGTGCCGCCATGGCCGCCCTCGTCGGATTCGCCACCCTCATCATTGCCCACCACCTCGCCATGACGGGCGACACCCTCGAGATGATGCGCGCCGTCCTCGACTCCAACTTCTGGCTCGCGACCCACGTCGTCGTCATCACCCTCGGCTACTCCGCCATGTTCTTCGCCGGAGCCCTTGCCATCGCCTTCACCTTCCTCGGAATCCTCCGGCGCGGCTTCGACAAATCCGCCGCCCGATCCCTCGCCGGGATGGTTTACGGCATCACCTGTTTCGCCGCCCTCTTCAGCCTCGTCGGCACCATTCTTGGCGGCATCTGGGCCGACCAAAGCTGGGGTCGCTTCTGGGGCTGGGATCCCAAAGAAAACGGCGCCCTCATGATCGTTATCATGTGCGCCATCACCCTCCACGCCCGCTGGGGCGGGCTAGTCCGCGAACGCGGGATCATGGCGCTCGCCATCCTCGGCAACATTGTCACCGCCTGGTCCTGGTTCGGCACCAACCTCCTCGGAGTCGGCCTCCATTCCTACGGCTTTACCGACAGCGGCTTCCTCTGGATGTGCGCCTTCGCCCTCAGCCAACTCCTTTGCATCGCCCTTGCTCTCCTCCCCCTCCGCTTCTGGCGCAGCCAGTTCGCGCTGTCAAAAAGCTAGGCCCTAGGGTGCGCCTGGCGGTGCGCTTCTTTTAAGCGGGCGACCGAAACGTGCGTGTAGACCTGCGTGGTTGAAAGACTGGCGTGGCCGAGGAGTTCCTGCACGGAGCGCAGATCCGCACCGTGGTCGAGCAAATGCGTCGCGAAACTGTGCCGCAATTTGTGCGGGGTCATATCGAGCGGAAGCCCCGCCGCTTTAAGGTGCGTCTTCAGAAGTCGCTGCACCTGTGCGGGCTTCAGGCGCTTACCCTTTGCCGTGAAAACCGCCGGTGCCACCGCTTCCATCGACGCGCCGCTCAAGTCCAAAAACCGCCGCAAACATTCCAAGGCCACCCGGCCCAGCGGACATAATCGTTCCTTCCCGCCCTTGCCAAGCACCCGCGCCACCCCCTGTTCCAGGTCGATCTGCCTGAGATTCAACTCACACAATTCACTGACCCGCAAACCGCCGCCGTAGAGCAGCTCTAAAATCACACTGTCCCGCAAGGCCGTGAAATCATCCATCTCGCCCGCCTGATACAACTTCGCCGGTGCTTCCAGCAAAGCCCGCATCTGGGTCTCCGTTAAAAATTTCGGGAGCGGTTTTTCCAGCTTGGGCAAATTCACCCCGTCAAAGGGATTCGAATCCGCCTTGCCCTGTTGGCGCAGGTAACGATACAGACCCCGCAAACCCGAGACGTGATTGTGGATTGTTCGCCGCCCCAAATCGCGCCGTAATTCCACCAAATACGAACGCACCTGCCGCGCGTTCACCGCCGCAAAATCCCCCGTCCAGCCCTCCTGTGCACGGAGCCATTCCGCGAAGCGTTCCCCCGCCTGACGGTAATTCCGCAAAGTGTAATCCGAGACCCGCCGCTCCAGTTTTAAATGCGCACAAAATCCCACCAAATCGGGATCTTCCGCCGCATTTGTATCTGCCATAAGCCCGCGCCCCTAGCCCCGGAGTTTGAAGCGCTCAATCACCTCATCCGCAAAATAACCGTAGGCATGCGCCCCATTGCAATTCGGGTCATATTCAAAAATCGACTGCCCGAAACTCGGCGCCTCACTCAAACGAATCGACCGGGGAATCATACTGCGGAAGACCAATTCATCAAAATGATTCCGTACCTCGCCCACCACCTGGTGCGCCAGATTAGTGCGCTGATCAAACATCGTCATCAGGATTCCACCGAGCTCGATCCCGTCATTCACTCCAGCATCGCGCAATTTCTCGACCACTTTCAAAATCTGCCCCAAACCCTCCATCGCGAGGTATTCGCACTGCAACGCAATCAACAAATAATCCGCCGCCGCGAGGCTGTTCATTGAGAGCATCCCCAAAGCCGGCGGGCAGTCCAGGACCACCGCATCGAAATCTCCCGAAGCACGCAGCGGCCCCAGCACTTCCCGCAACTGCAGCAGATAATTTTCCCGTTGCACCAGTTCAATTTCGATCGCCGCCATATCGACCTCCGATGGGATCAAAAACAAATTCCCACTCGCACCGACCGGTTGCACTTTCTCCAGCGCGGTTCCCTCGCCACACAACGGCCCGTAAAGACTCGCCCCTTCATGTTTTTCAAGACCCAACCCACTCGTGGCGTTCGCCTGCGGATCCAGATCCACCAGCACCGTCCGCACGCCCCGCTCCGCAAGGGCATAACACAGATTGATCGCGGTGGTGGTCTTTCCCACCCCCCCTTTTTGGTTCGCAATCGTAAATACAGTAGCAGACATGCCCTCAAACTAGCCCGCCCCGCACCCGCGTAAAGCAGAAAGGAGGGGCGCGAGTGAA
>DKOX01000007.1 GCA_002470925.1 Opitutia bacterium UBA7350
GTGCCCGGTTGCGTGATCCCCTGCTCGGGTCCGACAATGTGTACCACGCCCTGTTTGCCCGTA
Organism: Opitutia bacterium UBA7350; assembly: GCA_002470925.1. Taxonomy (GTDB): domain Bacteria; phylum Verrucomicrobiota; class Verrucomicrobiia; order Opitutales; family Coraliomargaritaceae; genus UBA7445. The sequence continues at coordinate 64 of DKOX01000007.1, forward strand.
TTGGTGTCAAAAAAGGTGATGTCGTTCTCCGCGCAATTGTTGCGCAGTTCCTCAATCATACCCTGCGCCAGAGGATCACTGTAAGGCTCCAGCGCTTCATTGGTCGGCACGATGTGATCTACTGTTGCAAAGGTGCGTGCCGGGAAGCGGACTTTCAGGCCCCGGTCTCGCAGCATGCCAAATGCCTGCGGGCTCGTCACTTCGTGAATCAGGTGTGTCCCGATGAGCAACTGCGTTTGACCATTCGCCAGGGTGCGAACCGCGTGCGCGTCCCATACTTTCTGAAATAAACTTTTTCCCATGCGCTTTATATAATGACTGCTAATTCAATTCTCAAATGAGTCTCAATAAAAAACAGGCTTCCCGACTCTGGCAACTTTAATTCCCGCTTTTCCGATCCTGCCCCATACTAGAAAAAGAAAGAGCCCGCACGCGGCGGGCTCAGCGAGATAAAGATAGGCTAATTTCGCTAAACTAGAGAATCGCCTTCAAACCTGCGCCAGCCTTGAACTTAACCGACTTGGAAGCTTTAATCTGAATCTTTTCGCCAGTTTGTGGGTTCACACCTTGACGGGCAGCACGTTTGGCTACGGAGAAGGTCCCAAATCCAATGATTTGAACCGCTTTATCTTTCTTAACGCCCTTCTTGATGCCTTCGAGAACGGCTTCGAGTGCGCGCTCAGCGGCTGCTTTGGAGGTATCAGCTCCAAGTGATTTTTGTACTTCGGCTACGAGATCTGCTTTATTCATAAACGATATATAGTGTTGAGGTTATTAATTTGGCTTTTGCCACCCTCTAAAGTGAGCAGCAAAAATGCTCCGTCAACAGATAAATTGCGCTCTAACCCGCAATTTTTTCAGCTTTCTCAGCGATCTTTACGCTTGACCTCACTGTTTAAGCGTGGTGCGCGCCCGTCCCGTGCTTCAACCACCTGTTTTAAGAGGATTGCAGCCGCCTCTACTTTTGAAATCCCCCGCGCTTCCCCAAGTTGCTCCGAGCGTTTTAATAACTGCCGCGCCATTACCTCCGCCGGCGCCGGGCTCGCCCCCATCGCCTCAAAAAAACGCGTCACCGCTCCGAGGTCTGTTGCATCGGTCTCGCTCATCGCACCGGCCCCATCGCCTCTCCCGCAGTGATCGGCGCCCCGTCGCAAAGCAAGCCCGCCCCCATCCGATTCAACTTCAGGATCGCCACCCCCGTCCATCCGGAATCCGTCGCATACGCGCTCCGCAATTCCCCCACCGGGCGTTCCTCACCATCCTGCCTCAAAGCCGCCGGTAATTCCGGAACCGAGCCCTCGCCCGAGACGCGATACAGACCCCGCCGCGCCTGCCCGAGATTGTGCATCCGCAAAATCGATTCCTGCCCCAAAAAACACCCCTTCGTCGTGCAGACTGCCTCGCCCACCAGTCCGGCCTCGCCGGGCAGATCCGCCGTGCCGAGTTCCCCGGGGATCGCCGGGTAGCCCGCCGCAATCCGTTCCAATTCAATCGCCACTCCCTCCACCGCTTGCGCCCCCGCCGCCTGCAGTGTTGCCACTGCTGCCTCCGCCGCCGTTGAGTCCCCAAAGCAGGCATCAAAATGCGCCCCGCGTGCGCGCCGCCCGGGATAACAAACCGCCCCGGCTCCTTCAATAAAACCTCCCGCTTCCGGAACCGCCCCAAAAAGCTCCGCCACTGCCCCCTCCGCGTCTTTCCCCTGCACCATCAAGAGCGTCGATCCTTCGAGCACCTCCATCTCCACTTCATCCGCGATAATGTGCCGCTCCAGCATCTCCCGCAGGTTCTCCCCCGCGGTTCCCATACTCAGAATTTCAAAGCTCTCCGGATCCCGGCACCATACCCAGCTGTCCGCTTGCACCTTCCCCTTGGCGTTCAGCCATAAACCATAAACACAGAGACCCGCCTCCGGAGTCCGCAGATCCGCACTGAATTGACTGTTCAAAAAAGTGGCGGCATCCTCACCCCACAACCGCAAATGGCAGGCAGGCCTCGCCTTATAAAAACTCACTAATTTCGTCATGCCTAATGAGGATCCAAATTCTCATGACTTTTTCAAACCTTCTTCGAAACTCTTTGAATTCAGACTTGTGACCGCCCTCACCCTACTCTAATCCTCCCCTCCTGTGAAAAAAGTCACCGATATCAACATTACTTCCAAGGTCCTTTTGCCGACCCCCACCGCGCTCTGCACCGAGATCGAACGCTCCGAGACCGACGAACGCTTCGTCGCCGAAAGCCGCGAAGCGATCAATAAAATCATCTTCGGTGACGACCCCCGCCTCCTCCTGGTGGTCGGCCCCTGCTCCATCCACGACCTCGAAGCCGGTCGCGAATACGCCCGTAAAATCGCGGCTCTCGCTCCTGAAGTCAGCGACCGCCTCCTCGTCGTGATGCGTGTTTATTTTGAAAAACCCCGCACCACCGTCGGCTGGAAAGGACTCATCATGGACCCCAACCTCGACGGCACCAGCGACATCCCCGAAGGCCTCCGTCAGGCGCGCCGCTTCCTCCGCGAAGTCATCGCCCTCGGGGTCCCCACCGCCACCGAACTCCTCGACCCCATCACCCCGCAATACATTGCCGACCTCATCAGCTGGTCCGCGATTGGCGCCCGCACCACCGAGAGCCAAACCCACCGCCAAATGGCCTCCGGTCTCTCGATGCCCCTCGGCTTCAAAAACGGCACCGACGGCGGACTCACCGTCGCCATCAACGCCATCAAAGCCGCCAGCCAGGAACAAACCTTTCTCGGGATCGACAACGCCGGACAGGCCAACGCCATCACCACCAAGGGCAACCCCAACTGCCACATCGTCCTCCGCGGCGGTTCCAGCGGCCCCAACTATTCCGCCGAGCACGTCGCGAAAGCCCGCGAAGCACTCCTCGATGCCGGACTCAAACCCGCCATCATGATCGACTGCAACCACGCCAACAGCGCCAAAGAACCCGGCCGTCAACCCACCATCCTCGAAGAAGTCGTGCGCCAGAGCCTCACCGATAATGCCGTGATCGGCGCCATGATCGAGAGCAACCTCCACTCCGGCAACCAATCCTTCCCCCAGCCCAAAACAGACCTCCAATACGGAGTTTCCATCACCGACGGCTGCATCGGCTGGGACGAAACCGAAGCCGCGATCCGCGAAGCCCACGCCGCCCTCGCCCCGCTCTTCACCTAAAAAGTAACCCACTGGCCAACCAGTAGCATGGCTGCCAGTTGATACCGTTTAAAAAGAAACGCATCCCGGAGCTGCTAGCTACGATACCTTCACGGATAAGCGGTCGATGACCTTGATGAGGACTAACGTTCCCGGATGGAGCGCATGCACCGAATCAAGGTGAAGAATACTTGGATGTGGGAGCAGATCGGCAAAGAAGCCGAGCGTTTTTCCTCACCCTCTAAAGATTAAAGACCTGAGTTGATAGAATCAGGGAGCTAATTTCGCAGGCTCTTCGAGTATTTTCAACACAGCCTCAGCACGGTAGACGCGGTCCCGCTTCGAATGACCCACTTGCGTCATAATGCCCTTACCTTCCAAAACCTTTATCGCTTTGCTGGCTGTATTAAAGGATACGCCTAACTCTTTTTCGAGACCTCGGGGCGTAATGTAAGGGTTGGCCGCCAGACTTTCTACGACATTGTAAGTCGCCTTTGGCGTGCTTCCTCTTACATCTGCCTTCCAGCGTTCCAGGATAATGTTGATTCGCTCAGCACGACTTAATGCATCTTCGCACTGACGAATAACGCCGTTTAGAAAATAGTCGAACCATCCAGACCAGTCACTTTGAGAGCTCACCGCATTCAAGCGCTCATAATAATGGCTCCGACTGGCTTCAAAAAATGCGCTCAGGTAAAGAAACGGACCGGGAAGCGCATTCCGTTCACACAATAGCAAGGTGATGAGCAGACGACCAATTCGACCGTTGCCATCCAAAAACGGGTGAATTGCTTCAAACTGGTAATGCATCAAAGCAGCTATTAGTAGGAGTGGGAGTTCAGAGGTATGTATAAAATTTTCCCAGTCCCTTAAACATTCATTTAGTATATCAGGGGGCGGAGGAACGAAAGAGGCCTCGCGAAGCGTGCATCCCGGTGTTCCAATCCAATTTTGTGTCTTCCGGAGTTCGCCTGGAGTGGCATGCTCTCCGCGAACACCAGTCATCAGGATTTCATGCATCTCGCGAACTAACCTAAGTGAAAGTGGCAGTTCGGCTGAACGCCTGAGACCATGCTCCAAAGCGGTTACATAATTACCAACTTCCCGCAAATCGTCGGGACTCCGTTTAACATTCGCACCAGCTTCAACCGCCAACAAATCCCCAAGCGTGGCCTGCGTCCCTTCAATGCGGCTCGAATATACCGCCTCACGCTTGATGAAGGGCCTTATAAACAAATGGGGATTTGGAAGTCTTCGCGCTTCGCCTCCGAGTCGTCCAAGAATCTGATCGGCAGCAGACAACTTCGTGACCAGTGCCGGGCTCCATTCAATTTCAGGTGGTAAGCGATGCGGATAGAACGCCTTGTAGCCTTCCAGTGTGGTTCGCCAGATCCCTGCTGCACTATTTTCCATACTGAAATAATAAAGCCCCTTATTTCACGAAAGTCAATATTCGTGAAATAACATGATCCACTACTTCAAATCGTGAGATTGCCTCCTGAAATCCACACATCCTCCAATGGCGAAGCTGCCCTCGCCCCGCTCTTCAACTAGCGACTTGCGCTTCCACGCTTGCAATTTCTGCTAACTTATAGCAGCTTCC
>DKOX01000051.1 GCA_002470925.1 Opitutia bacterium UBA7350
GAAAGGGAGGAGGCGGAAGAATAATGCGAAGACATCTCAATAACCCAAAAGTAGTCATTCCGGCGGCGGTTTTGACTGTGCTTTTTTTGCTCTTCCGGATTGGCATGTTTGATGGGATCGACATCAAGGCCTACTTCGAGAAGCAGGTGGTGTTGATGGCGGAGGAGAGCAAGCCGACTGAGGTTCTTGAAATTGAGGCGAGCCGTATCGCCAAGGCCTTTACCAAGGAGCGCTGGTTGCCGAATAATTGGCAGCAGTATGCCACGATGAAGCGAGAACTCTTTATTGCGGATTATCGACTTGAGGATGACGCGATTCCCACGGTTGAGCTGGCGATAAAAGTGGATCCTGAGACGGGGGAGGTTGAAATCGAGGAAGAGGAATTGACGAGCTATATTGCGGAGAACATGGGTCTGGATGAAAGCGGATTCTTTGTGCGTTTCGGCGTGATACGCAAGCGGGAGGGGGATGATTTAAAGACGAAGGATGGACGGGCTTTGACGCTGGGTAAGATTGCGATACCGGATCAGGGGCAGTTGAATGGCAACACCGCGTATCGCTCGATTGAAGCCGTGATAGGGGGACTGACTCTGGAGGCGACCTCGCCGGTGGAAATGGAAGATTTGGAGGCATTGATCGTGGGAGAAAATCCGGTGCCGGAAGTTTATCGTGAGGGTGATACCGTTACTGCAGAGCTGGTTGAGCAGAAACCGAAGCGCCGCGAGTATGCTTCTGCCGTGATTCTGGGCGGGGTCAGCCCAAAGGATATTTATCGCGAGGGCGATTTGGTTTCGCGTATACCGGCGATAGGCCTGGCGAGTGTTTCTGAGCGCTCGGTTGAGTTGATTGATCGGGAGGGTGAGATTTACCAACTGCAGTTGCGCCGATAGGGGCTGTGAATTTTAATACTGCAAGGGTGGTCTTTGGGTTTATCCTTGTGGCATGAATGTTTATTTATTGCGTCATGCGCAGGCCGAAGCGGGCTACCCGGACGGGCAACGGCAGTTGACGGCGCGCGGGCGAAGTCATGCACAACTTTTGGGTGAGATCTTGCGCCGCTCGCCGGATGATCTCCCGGGGCGGATTCTGTGCAGTCCGTTGGTGCGAGCGCGGGAGACCCTGGAATTGGTGGGCGCGGCATGGAGCGGTGAGCCGTTGGGTGAACCGGAGGTGCTGGAGTCTTTGGTTCCGGAGGGGAATCCTGCGGAGGTCGTGTCGTTTTTGGACTCGATACAGGAGGATGTTTTGCTGGTCGGACACAATCCAAACATCGAGGTATTGAGTTCACTTTTAATGAGCGGGGAACGCTACCGGGCGCGACTGGTCGTTAAAACCGGTGTTTTGCTGTGCTTCAATTGGTCGCCTTTCCTGAATCATGGTGAAACCGGGCCGGCGGCGCTGCGTTGGATGCTAGACCCGCGCGGCCTTTAGCTTTGCCTCCCTTAAAATGGAACTTTGATGAAAAATAAATGGAAATATTTCTGGGTGGTGGTTGCGATACTGGCTGGGTGGTACTTGGCGCGCCGCGATGCCGAAGTACTACCCCCCGAGGCAGGGGAGCGCGACCCGGTGCAAGCTGCGGCAGCAAGCCCCTCGCCTGCGGTTAATGCAGATTTAACAGTCGCGCCGCCGGTGCGTTTCCCCCTGCATGCGGTTGGGGAGGAAGTCCTGGTATATTTTCCGGATGCGGCGAGCTATCGTGCCTATCTGGATGCACTGGGAGGAGCGGGTGATGTAAAGCTGGGAAGTTTGGATGCGCTGCGCTGCGTGCGCCTCCACGCGGATTCCCTGCGTTTTGCGGATCCGGCAGATTTCGGCGGGCAAGTGGAGTTTAATTATCGGGTGCGGCAGCCGGCACCTCCGCGGGAATCCAATCCGCTGGTCTTGGGGCCGCTGAAGGGATTTGGGGCAAGCGCGCGGGAGATCGCGGGCGGCGGTCTTGCAGGCCGGGGTTCGGGGGTGGTGATTGCGGTGTTGGATTCGGGTATTGCGGATCATCGGTTTTTTGAAGGGGTGGAAATAGATTCGTATAATTGGGTGAGCGATGATCGGGTGAAGGCGAGCGCACGGGGGCATGGGACTGCGGTGGCTTCGATTCTGGGCGGGGAAAGCGGCATTGCGCCGGAGGCACGCCTTTTGGATTTCCGCGTCTTGGACGCGGCGGGACAGGGGTCGAGTTTTGACGTGGCGGAGGCAATTGTAAGGGCGGCGGATCTGGGGGCCGATGTGATCAATCTAAGCCTAGGGCTTTATCAAGAGACGGTGCATTTGCATGAGGCGGTTCGCTATGCGCACCAGAAAGGAGCCTTGATGGTTGCGGCGGCGGGTAACGATGCGCTGACGCAATTGCCGTTTCCGGCGGCGTATGCCGAAGTGCTGGCGGTTACCGCCGTGGACGGAAACGGGCTCCATGCCGGTTTTTCGAATCGCTCAAAAGGGATCGATGTTGCGGCACCGGGGGTCGGGGTGGTGGTGGCGGATCCGGAAGGTCAGGAGCGCCAGATAAACGGGACTTCCGCTGCGGCTCCTTTTGTGAGCGGAACGCTGGCAGCTTTGCTTTCTGAGAATCCCGGGGGAGCGCCGGAAAACGCGGTGCGCCTTTTGAAGGCTCAATTGAATGAGGCGGGGGCGCCGGGGATGGATGCAAGCTATGGAAGCGGTTTGGTGGATTGGGACCGTTTGCGGGAACGTGAGGCTTCCGATTTACAGGATCTTGCGGTGGCGGCGATTCACATGGAGTTGGGGTCGCAACCCGGGACGCGGGTTCCCGTAAAAGTGGTGGTGCAAAACCGTGGGACAACCTGGATTCCCGCAGCGCAACTGACGGTCGTGCAGACCGGGGAGGCCACGGAGGAATTTATGATTACATCGCTTGCCCCCGGAGCCATCGCGGAGCGAACGGTTTATCGGCATCTGCCGTCGGCGGGGATGGATGCGGTCGTTGAAATGGGTGCCTCGGTCGCTTTGGAGGATGGGACAGCGGACCGGCGCCCCGAGAACAATACCCGCTTTACTCGTTTTACCCCGGCGAAGCTCGATTAAACCCGGATGATGTAATAGGATGAGCAAGGTGCCCGGCAACTGAAGGCTGAGGGAGTGTATAAAGATCCGTGACCGCTAGCCTGACAGACCGCCATGTACCTTGGTCGCCTAAGGAATTTTGAGCACCCCATTGGTTAGCACATTTTTAATGCGTTGCATTAGAAATGTGCCTGATTGGTAGACGCCTTTAAATAGAAGCCTATTACTCAAAAGTCCGTTTGTATAATCGGGTTAAAATGATGGCTCGCAAATCGCGGGAAGTATGCCTAATTCTGGCATTATGAATGATTCGGAAGAGGCAGGACCCGCACTGGATGAGGGTGAGGTTGGTATTGTGGCCCACTCCGATTTTGTGTCGAAGCTCCCTTTTGATTTTGAATCCGGTGGTCAAATTCCGGAGTTAAGGCTGCGTTACGAGACCTACGGGCGTTTGAATAAGGAGCAGTCGAACGCCATTCTTATATGCCATGCCCTGACGGGGGACCATCACTGCGCGGGGGTTTATGGTATGACCGAGCGCAAGCAGGGTTGGTGGAATTTCATGGTGGGGCCGGGCAAACCGATCGATACGCGCAAATATTTTGTGGTCTGCTCGAATGTGCTGGGTGGTTGTCAGGGTTCGACCGGGCCGCGCTCGATTAATCCCGAGACGGGGGAGCGGTATAATTTGGATTTCCCAAAACTGACGGTGCGCGACATGGTACGGGCGCAGGCTTTGTTACTGGATTCATTGGGCCTGGAACGTTTGCACGCGGTCATTGGCGGCAGTATGGGTGGCATGCAGACGCTGCAATGGGCGATTGATTATCCGGAACGGGTGGGCCGTTATATTGCGCTGGCTTGTTGCGCCCGCCATAATGCGCAGGCCATTGCTTTTAACGATACCGGACGCCAGGCGATCATGCGCGATCCAGCCTGGCTGCAGGGTAAATATGAATCGGATGCACCGCCGGGGCATGGTTTGGCGGTGGCGCGCATGATGGCGCATATCACCTATCTTTCGGATGCTGGAATGGAGGCGCGTTTTGGGCGCAAGCGGCGCGGGGAGGATTCCGCGCGGGAACATTTCGAAGTGGAGTTTGAAGTGGAGAGTTATTTGCGCTACCAGGGGCAACAATTTGTATCACGCTTTGATGCGAACAGTTATCTTTATCTGACAAAGGCGCTGGATCGTTTTGATTTGCACGGCCCGGATGGAAGCCTCGATGCAACCCTTGCAGCGGTGCAGGCTCCGGGTCTGGTGGTGGGATTTGGGAGCGACTGGCTCTATCCGCCGCAGGCAAACCGTGAAGTGGTAGAAGCCTTGCTGCGCCTGGGTAAGCCCGCAAGCTACGCCGAACTCGCCTTGGATGCCGGGCATGATTCCTTCCTCTTGCGCGCTCCCAAGTTGGATCAATTAATACGCACTTTTCTCGATCGCTGAAGCATGAATCCCAACGCAAAAAAACGACAAGTTGATTTTCAGGTGATTGCCCGCTGGGTGAAGGCGGGGGATCGCGTATTGGACCTCGGATGTGGACGGGGGGTTCTGCTTGAATCGCTCATACAAAAACAGTCGGTCTACGGAGTGGGTGTGGATATTGAGTTGGATAAAATCATTAGTTGCGTGAAGCGCGGAGTTTCGGCGTATCACGGGGAGGTTCATGGGATTCTGGAAAATTTTGCTGATGCCAGTTTTGACCGGGTGATTTTTAGTCGCTCCGTGGATTTACTGGAACAACCGAATGCCACCCTCGCGGAAGCCCTCAGGGTGGGAAAATATGTAACGGTGGGATTTGTGAATCACGGTTTCTGGCGCAATCGCCTCAGCTTTATTTTGCGCGGGCGACGTATCGAAAATGAAGTCTATCCAAAGAAATGGTATGAGAGCCAACCGACCAATCCCTTCTCAATCGATGAGTTTGACGGCTTTTGCAAGTCAGCCGGAATCCGGATCGTAAGCCGGGAATACCTCTTGGGTAATTGGCGCGATACCTGTCCTTTCTTACCGGGGCTCTTTGCGGGGTACGCGATCTACGACCTGACTAAGGCTTGAAGGCTTTGTTCCAGGCGCGGAGGAGGGCTTCAATCCCGTCTTGCAGAATGTTATAAAAGGCGGGTACGAGAAAAAGTGTCATCGCGGTGGCGAAGAGTACGCCAAAGCTCAAGGAGGTCGCCATTGGAATGAGAAACTGTGCCTGAAGGCTGGTTTCAAAGAGGAGCGGCAGAAGCCCCGCAAAAGTGGTCAGTGAAGTAAGGATGATGGGGCGGAATCGTGCTGAGCAGGCCTTCACGATGGCGTCGCGCAGCGGGATTTCCCTTTTGCGTTCCTGATTGATGAAGTCAACGAGCACCAAGCTGTCGTTAACAACCACCCCGGCGAGGGCCACAAAGCCGAGGATCGAGAGGATGCTCATAGCTTGCCCGAGCAGGAGGTGGCCGAGGATTGCGCCAATGAGCCCAAAGGGGATCACAAACATTACAATAAGGGGTTGCAGGTAGGACTTTAGGGGTACTGCCAGCAAGGCATAGATGATAAAGAGAACGAGAATCGTCATTTGAAAGAGGCTCTTGAAAATATCGGCTTGTTCGCGGGCCTCACCCTCAAAGGACCACGAGACGCCGGAGTAATCCTTCAGCAAGTTGTCGAGGAAGGGCTCGCCGGCGTTGTTGCGACCACTGAGATCCGCTTTGATTTGCTCAAGGTCCGCGATGTCTTTGTCGGCATTCGCGGTGATGTTGAGAACCCGGCGTCGGTCCACCCGCGTGATGTTTGAAAAGCCCTGGGTGATTGTAAAGTCTGCGATTGCTTCGAAGGGGACTTCCCCGCCGGTTGCGGTGCGGATGCGGAGTTCCTCGAGGTTTTCCAGGGATTCGCGTTCTTCGCGGGGGTAGCGAACCATCACTTTGATATCGTCGCGTCCACGCTGGATCCGTTGCGCCTCGATGCCGTAGAAAGCGGCGCGTACCTGACGCCCGAGGTCATCGGTGCGCAGCCCGAGCGCCTGGGCGGCGGGCTTGAGCTCAAGTTGAATTTCGCGTTTGCCGCTGCTGTAGTTATCGCGGATATCGTAGAGCCCCTGATAGGTGGCGAGTTTTATTTTAATGGCTTCAGCAACTTCGCTGAGTTGTTTGAAATCGCGTCCTGATATTTGGATATCAATGGGACTACCGCCTTGTCCGGCGGCATTGGCATCGTAAATCAGTTCCTTTACCCCTGCGATGGGACCGGTCAATTCCCGCCAGCGCTTTGCGAGGTGGGGAGCGGAGAGCAGCTCGATATCGCCGCCATCAGCGAGGTCCTCTCGTTTTAAGAGTTCAACACCCACTTCTCCAAGGCTGGGGTTGATCGTGCCCGAAACCGATCCGTTGGGGCCACCCATATTGGAGAAAGGCTGGCCGCCCGCGGTGACGGTCACGTTTTCAAATGGATCACCAAAACCCTGTGCTTTGACTTCATCCCGTAATGTTTGAAGGCTTGCCTCGAGTTTCTCAATTGCGGCGGAGGTCGTTGTGGCAGGCGTCCCTTCCGGCATGACGAGTTTAGCGACCATGTAGTCAGAGGGCACTTCGGGAAAAAAGACGAAGGGGAGGTGCTTGCCGATGAGGAGGGAAAGCATCAGGGCGAGGAGGCCGATAAAGAAGGAGACCGTGGCGTAGCGAAAACGAATCGCGAGTTTGAGGAAAGGTTGATAGCGTTCCCTGACGAAACGTTCCATGCCGTCCGCAATTTTTCGCTGCTGCCGGAGCAACCAGCCGAGGTTTTCACGATCTGATCTGCTGCCGACTTTACAGAGGGTAAGGTGGTAGGGGAGCACCAGTTTGGATTCGATCAGCGACCAGATCAGGCAGGCGATCACCACGACCGGAATCGGGAAAAAGAATTTTCCTATAAAGCCCGGCATCGTGAGGATCGGAACAAAAGCGACAATCGTGGTGAGCACTGCAAAGGTCACAGGCGTGGAGACCCTATGGGTTCCCTGTACGGAGGCCTCCACTCCCGGCCCGCCGTGTTTTTGGTATTGGGTAAAAATACTCTCCCCTACGATAATAGCATCGTCCACTACAATCCCGAGGACTAGAATAAAGCCAAAGAGGGAGGCGAGATTGATGCTGATATCAAACCAGGGCAGGAGGGTTAGGGCACCGAGGAAGGAGATCGGGATACCCAGCATGACAAAGAAAGCGAGCGAGGGGCGCAGGAAAAGGGTAAGTACGAGAAAGACAAGGATGAGGCCAAAGATCCCGTTTTCGATGAGCATTTGCAGGCGGCCGGTCAGGTAATAGGTGAAGTCGTTGGTGGGTTTGATTTCGATTCCCGGGGGTAGTTCGCTTTCCACCTCTTTCGCAAAGGCGCGAACGCGCTTGGCGATATCCAGCACCCCTTGATTTCCCAAGGCGTAGATGGACAGCAGAACGGCGCGTTCGTTGTTGAATTTTGTTGTTAATTCATCATCTACAAATCCGTCCTCGATGGTGGCAACGTCGCCGAGTGTGACGATTGCGCCGTCGGGACGGGTCAGGACGGGTAGGGCTTCGAATTCGGGCGCACGGTAAGCCTTGGCGTTGGTGCGTAATAAGATTTCCCCCGCGCGTGATTTGATCGCACCGCCGGGGATATCGATAGAGTTGCGTTGCACTGCCTGTGCTACATCACTGAAAGTTAAGCCATATCTCCGTAGTGACTTTTCCGATACATTAATCGAGATTTCGTAGGGAGCCACGCCGTTGATATCCACCTGGCTGATGCCGTGGCGGGTATTGAGCTCATCGCGAATGTATTCGCCGATTTCCTTGAGATTCCGAATGTCGGTATTGCCATACAGCGCAAGGAAAATGACGGGACTGCGGACAAGGAGTTCTTCAACGTTGGGGCGTTCGGCCTCTTGCGGGAAATTAGTGATGCCGTCGATACGGGATTTCACTTTGTCCCGTAGTTCGGCGGCGTCGTATCCGCGTTCAACTTCAATTACGACCATGCCGTAACCCTCGGAGGCGTTACCGCGCATGCGCTTAATGCCTTCCAAATCCTGGATGCGGTCCTCGATGAGTTCAACAATCCCGCTTTCGACTTCTTCCGGGGCGGCGCCCGGATAGACGACACTTGCAGTGACGGTATCAAGGTCCAGCCTTGGGAAGAGCTCGAGCTTGATGGTGCTGGCAACGTAGAGGCCGCAGACGATTGCGATTGCGGCAAGCAGGTTGGCGGCGACGCCGTTTTTTGTGAACCAACGGATCATTCGCTTGGAAGGATGTTGACCGGCATGTTTTCGATGAAATATGCGATGGGACTGACCGCGACCTGTTCGCCGGGTTGCAGTCCGGATTCAATGATGACGCTGTGGGGGTCGCGTTTGACGATGCGCACCTCGCGTGTTTGGAGGGTATTGTTCTCACTCAGGACATACACCGTGTTGGAGCCGCGCAGGGCAAGGCGGGGGATTTGGTAGGCGCCCTGAAGGTTTCGACCTTCGATCACGGCATCGACGAAAAGACCGCGACGGAGCGGGTGGGGTCCGTGGTAAGGGTCTTTGACCTCCGCGACGGCGTAGAGGAGACGATTCTGCGGATCGATAGTGGCTTCGATACGGGTAAGGGTGCCGTTCCATTGACGGTTGTTGTGGTTTAGTTGAACCGGTGCCGCAGATTCGGAAGGGTCGCGAAGAAAAGCGGCTTCCCTCTCGGTGATCGGGAGGCGTACTTCGGCGACATCAGTGGCGTAGAGGCGGGCGGCGGGAGCAGCGGAGTTGGGGGCTGCGAGTTGACCGAGGTCGATATTCTTTTGGAGGACGCGTCCGTCGTAAGGGGCGCGCACTTTGGTTTTGGCGAGGTCGGCAGTCGCGCGTTCATGGGCGGCGCGGGCGCTCGCCACCGCTGCCTCGGCATATTCCAATTGCGGGAGGCGT
>DKOX01000057.1:0-1552 GCA_002470925.1 Opitutia bacterium UBA7350
AAAAAATAAATGGCACCAAATTTACAAATTTTAGCCCAAGACAGCAGGTATTTTCCAAGTTTGCTTGGATTTTTTTCCGCTCTGATTTTACTCCTTTTTGTAGATAAGATTCCGACAAATCTATCGCAGTGGCTATTACCTTCACTTATCGTTTACTCTATCGGCGCTGGCATCTTCTCTTTCATACATGTAATGCTTTGGGTTAGGAGCCGAGATGAAGTAAAAATACAAAAAGGCTTACCGCATAAGATTCCAGAATTGGCCTTTTGGATTTTGATGGGCTTACATGTTTTGTGGTTTGTCGCATTTATATTTTATGGAAGATGTAAAGGAATCATATAAGGGAAAGTCCGACCGAGAGTTGCTTGAGGAAGCACTCGCCAAGTTATCACAGATTGATATGCAGATTAAGTCCTTGAGATGGGATATAAACGCCCAGAAGTTGTCTTCCCATAACGGTAATGGATCTGGCGGCATTGGCTCACAAGGCGGCTACACTTCAACCCAAAGCGGATACTGAATGAAAGCCGAGCAAGTCGCTGGAGGCAACGCGCTACCGCGCGCGCCTCAACTTTAAGCGTTGGCTGAAAAAAGAATGAAGTTCCTCGCCTTCCTCTAGCTTCCCGCTTTATCAGTGAGCTCAATCATGCATGCGGAAGAACCAAGCTATTCTTGACGTTCTACAAGAAAATGGACGCTTTCAAAGCAAGCGATGATCCACATTTTGGTAGACTCCCAGTATTGATCAGCTATCGTCCAATGAACGATGGAGAAAAGACGGAATCTACAGATTAAATTCGGCAGGCAGAGTTCATCTGAATCAGCCTATCGAAAGGACTGCTCTCAGCTCACTGCGAAGGAAAGGTTGGCTTGCGTTCAGCAATTGAGGGAAGCATTTTGGGGCGATGCGGCATCTACCGGACGACTTCAGAGATTTCCTGAGTATCTTAAACGCGAAGCAAGTTAGATACTTAATCGTTGGAGGCTGGGCACTGGGAGTCCATGGCTATGTTCGCGCAACGGGTGATATGGACATTTGGATTGGCACTGAAGATGAAAACGTGGATGGACTGATTGAATCCTTAGTCGAGTTTGGTGTTCCATCCGGTATCTCAAAGGACTTCTTCAAAGAAAAGGGAAATGCTTTCAGAATGGGGACACCACCGATGAGAATTGAAGTTATAACAGAAGCCACAGGTATTGATTTCTCCAACAGCTACGAAAACAGAATACAAATCGAAGCGGATGGTATCGCCATACCATTTCTGGCTTACGAAGACTTAGTTAAAAACAAGCGAAGCAGCGGTCGACTGAAAGATCTCGCTGACCTCGAAGGTTTAGGTGAAGAAATGGAATAGAACCAGTCGCGCGGGTCAGCTTGGGGACTGACGCCCCGAGTCACCCCGCTCCGCATTTTGCCATTCCAAGCCTTCAACTCCGCAACCGTCAGCGCCACTTAAAACATCCAATACCCCTGAACTAAAACTTAGGGCGTTAATGCAGTCCGGGTTTCGTATAAATACTTATCGAGTTTGTTGGCGATGATCACTCC
>DKOX01000057.1:1627-3843 GCA_002470925.1 Opitutia bacterium UBA7350
TTCATGGAGCCCAGCCAGCCGGACATAATGATGCCCACCGATCCGGCATGGTAAAGCCCCTTCACCTGTTCCGGCAGATCCATGGAAACCTTCAAGCCTTCAAACTTCGTTCCAAAGGAGGTGCCCTGCATCGACTTCGTGTAATGATTCACGGTGCGGGGCGTCGCCGCTTCAATGTGATCGATTTTATCACGCACCCCCGGAATAAAGCGTTCCAAACTCTCCAAGCATTCCTCACACAAACGGTCTTTCTCGCGTTGATACTCCGCCTCACTGAGCGCGGCCCATTCGTCCCAGCGCGCATTTAAAGAAGCCACGACGGCGTAACGCGCTTCCTTAAGATGTGGACGCGTTTCAGGGTAATAAACCGAGAAGGTGTGACTGGTTGTCTTGATCGAAGTCAGCTCCGCGATGGAATATTCCGGTGCCGCCGAGGTAAAAACAAGGTCGCCGATATTGGGTATGGTTTCGCCTTTTTTAATCCCCATATAGACCTGACAGGAACTGGTGTTGTTGCGGACTGCTTTTGCCGCTGCCAGAAATTCCGGGCTGAAATTTTCCTCACCCGCGAGGTGCTCGATGGTATTGCGGATATTGGCGTTGGAAAGCACCGCCCGCGTCGCAATGTGTCGCGTGGGAAAGGTTTCCTCGCCCGTGTTTTGACTGCGGGCGCGAACCCCGACCACTTCACCGTCTGTAATGTCGAGACCTTCGACCAAAGCGCATTTGCGCACCTCGCAACCGTTTGCCTTCAGCTCTGCCACCATCTTCTTGATCAAGGTATCGGTCCCTCCCTGGAACGTGAAGACCCCCTTGTTCATGAAGTTCGAAAAAACAATACCGTAGGTGATGGCGGGATCGTTCAGGTGCGAACCGTTTGCATACGAAATCGGCTCCATCAATAAACGGTGCACATCGCTCCGGCCCGGGAAAAATTCCTCAAACATTTCACCGGTAGTCTGGGTATTTTCATCGTAGAAATTCATTTGCGCGAGGTGCGTGTAAAACCCTTCTACCTTTTCGCGCTCGATCCCAAAATCCTCCACCAGAATGCGCGTGAAATCCTCCCGGTCAAAGGTCGTCCAAACATCCATCTGAGGGTTGATAAATCGCACGTCCTTAAGCTGGTGGATGGAGTCGGCGATCTCGCGGGTCCAGTATTTGCGGCAGGACTTTACCATCCCATAGGGAAAACCATGCAGCGAGATATCAAAAATGTGGCCTCCCGGACGTTTGAACCAGGTAGCCAGTCCCCCGAATTGGTAGTGGTGCTCCAGTAACAAAACCTTGTGTCCATTCTTGGCGAGATAGTTGGCGCTGGTCAGACCGCCCAAACCGGAACCCACCACTACCACGTCGTAATTATCATTAATACCTTCTAACCAGTCCTTCGCCATAATTTGTTATAAAAAAATTAAACAGTTTGCCTTGTGAGATTTTTCAACCTTGAAGTTCATTTCGCGACCGTCGGTGGCAGAAAATCAAAAACCCATGAGGCTCGTGGGCGCGTCCGCTTCTTCCTGTTGCGCCTTGCGGCGTGCCAATTCCTCGTCCAAATCACGTGCGACCAATAGAAGCGAACCCCCGCCCTTCGCGCGCACCAAGCCGTCCTCGCGCTCCATATCACAGCCAAAGATCGACAAACGCTTCTCGCCCTCTGCCGGACGCCCCAACTTTTTCCAATATGAATCGCCCGCCTGCAACTTCAAGAGTTGATTAAATTCCACCGTCGTCATACCAGAGCTGCGCTTGTACACCTCCATCACCGAGCGACCCCCAATGTAAAGCACGTGAATGTCCCATCCGGGCGATGCCCGCCTCGGGTCCATGTCTGAGGACTTCGGTTTGCTGCCATCTGCGCTCTTGAAATAGATCCGCAAACTCGCTTCCGGCATCAGTTCCAAATAAGACACATAGGCCATGCCCCGCTGACGGTTTAATTCCGTTGCATCATCCCGATAAACAATCCCGCCGGAACGAAAAAGGCGCGCCTCAATCGTGCTTTGACTCTCCCCGATCCGCGCCTGCAAACTTGGTAGCCAGCCAGTCAAGAGACAGACAAAAATCAGTAAAATTCGTGCGAGGGGTGTGATTGAGGCTTTCATGATGAGGAAAAGCATCCCAAGATGTGATTCGATTGACAAGCAGAAGTACAGCCCATGTCCAATAACTTCTATAACGACTTTGACCTCGAGCGCTTCCCGCCGACTGACATT
>DKOX01000057.1:3969-10753 GCA_002470925.1 Opitutia bacterium UBA7350
TCCAAAACTCAGGTCTTTCAGTCCGGCGAATACGATTTCTACCGCACCCGCCTGACCCACTCGATCGAAGTCGCTAAAATCAGCCGCTCTATTTGCGAATACCTCCGAGTCCGCTCCCCCCTCCTGCGCGAGAATTTCTACATCGATGCCGACCTCACTGAGGCGATAGGCCTTGCTCACGACCTGGGTCACCCGCCCTTTGGACATATCGGCGAGCGCAAGCTCAATGAATTGATGGCAGACTCCGGCGGCTTCGAAGGTAACGCCCAAACCCTGCGCATCCTGACCGAACTCATCTATGAACGACCGGGTCGCACTAAGGGCATCACCCCGACCCGTGCCTTCCTCGATGGCGTCATGAAATACAAAGCCCTGCAATCCGAATGGATCACCCGCGATGGCACCCCTCCCAAAAACCATTTCATTTATGACGAGCAAGTAAAATGGCGAGACACCATTCTCAACCGTGGCGAACTCCCCGCGGAATTACAGGAACCCAAAGCCCTCAACCAATTCAAGAGCATCGAATGCCAAATCATGGATTGGGCCGATGACACCGCCTACTCGCTCCACGATATCGTGGACGGCATCCATGCCCGCTATCTCACCATTGGCAGTATCGCGGAATGGGCCGCAAGCCAAGATCTGAGCAAAGCCGAAGAAACCCATCTTGAAACCCTGCGCACCGTCATCCGCGAAAACCGCTACGAACCTTATTTCGGAGCCCGCATCGGACATTTCGTTCACGCCTGTTCCCTCACCCCGCGCAGCGGCACCCTCAGCGAGCAAACCAATCGCCATGCCCTCCAACTGCAAATTGACCCGGCAGTTATCACCGAGAGCAAGCTCTACAAATCCCTCGCCCTTGATCTTATCTTTCGCTCCACCCAACTCCAGCAAATCGAATTCAAGGGCGGACACATCCTCGAAAAAACCTTTCGAGCCCTCGAGGCGCAATGCCTCCAAAACGGGAAGTCCGGCCTTAACATTCTACCCGCCCCGGTTCAGGCCCTCCTCGATGCCGAAACCGATCCCAAAGCACGCAAACGCCGCCTCTGTGATTACCTGGCCGGCCTGACCGATGGCCAAGCGGTGCGCACTTACAAACGACTCTTTCATGCCGATTTTGGCTCTATTGCCGAACTCGTCTAAAGACCTAAGCTCAATTCCTGTGGAGAAAAATACCCCTGTTTCCTCTAATCTGCGCAAGGCCCTTGGCCCGGGCCTGCTCGTTGCCTGTGCCGCGATTGGCGGTTCGCACCTCGTCTGGTCCACCCGCGCCGGTGCCGAATTCGGCTGGACGCTCCTCGGGCTAATCCTCGCCGCCAATCTCCTCAAAATGCCCTTCTTCCTCTACGGGCAACGCTACGCCGCCGCGACTGGCGAAAGCCTTCTCGACGGCTACTACCGCAAAAGCCCCACCTGCGTCTGGGTCTTCCTCGGTATCAACATCCTTACCGGCACCATAAATATCGCCGCCGTCAGTATGCTCGCGGGGGCTCTCCTCGCAGGCTGCGGTCTCGCGTTGAGCGTCCCGACCCTTACCCTTGGCGTCATCGCCCTTTGCCTTGCCCTTATTCTGTTGGGACACTACCGCCTCCTCGACGGCCTCGCCAAAACCCTCATCCTTCTGCTCGCCCTTGGTACCTTCGCCGCCGTATTCCTCGCATTCCTCAACCAACCCGAGACCGCCTCGACGCCCACGACCCTCAGTCCCTACACCTGGGCCAGCTTCGCATTCCTCATAAGCCTCCTCGGGTGGATGCCCGCCCCCGTCGACCTTTCGGTCTGGTCCTCTCTTTGGATGTTCAGTCGCGCAAAACAAACCGGGCATTCCGCGACCGTTCGCGAAGCACAATTCGATTTTTTCCTCGGTTACGGCATGACTACTGTGCTTGCGCTTTGTTTTCTCGCACTCGGTGCCCTCGTCCTATTTGGAAGCGGACAGCCGCTTGCCGCCGGCGGGGTAGCCTTCTCCAAGCAACTCGTCACTCTCTATACCGCGACCATCGGCGAATGGTCACGTTGGCTTATTCTTGGCGCCGCCTTTGCCACCATGTTCAGTACCAGTCTGACCTGCATCGACGGCTACACGCGCTCCCTTGCCGCCGCTTGCAGCCTCCTCGCCCCCTCCCAAAAGAACCGCCTTCAATCCCTCCAAACCCTTTGGCTCCTCCTCTGCTGCACGGGCGCTGCCCTCATCGTCCTCTATTGTGTCAAAAACCTGCTCACCCTCCTCAGTTTTGCCGCAATTGTCTCCTTCCTCACCTCTCCCATCCTCGCCGCGATTAATTGGAGCGTCATGCACGGTGAAAACGTCCCGTCCGAGCACCGACCCGGTCCCATCCTAAATATTCTAAGCGCCAGCGGCCTTCTCTTCTTTATCCTAATGGCCCTCGGCTATATCTACCTTCGGATTTCCACTTAACATTATATACCCTTGACAGTATATTCTAAAGACGGAATATATTGTCCCCGTGCAAACCTCTGAAATCTACAAGTGCCTTGCAGACCCGCAGCGGGTGCGCTTGCTCAATCTTCTGGAAGAAAGCCCCCTTTGCGTCTGCCATCTGCAAACCCTTCTGGACGCTCCGCAGGTAAAAATTTCCAAGCAACTGGCTTATCTCAAAACCGCAGGGCTGGTTGAAGCAGAGCGTCGCGGCACATGGATGATCTATCGCCTCGCCCAACCGAACTCCGAATTGCTCCTAAAGAATCTACAGCACCTTCGCGCTACCAGCGACCCCTCCGGACGCCAGCTAAAAGCCGACCAACGCGCCCGCGCCCAGCTCCTCAAAAAGCTCGCCACTCCTAAATCAACCTGCCCTGAGCACCTCGTTGCGGACCTCTGTAGCCAATCAATAACCGATTTACCATGAGCGAACAAAAAGAACCTACCCGCGAAGCAAAACCAAGTGATGCTTCGCCAAACCCGAAACCTGAAGGCTTCTTCAAGCGCATCTTCACAAAGATGGATGATGCCATCAAAGCCAAGGCCGAGGCACAGTCCGGCAACGCCTGCTGCTCCGGCGATCAAGGCGACGGCAAGGGAGGCAAGTGTTGTTAGAAGCAACGGCCAACCGTCTGGTCTATGATCTGGCAGGCCTCGACCCCGATACAAAATTCGGCGCGGCCCTCCATTTCTTTGTCAACGACACCCTCAAGATCTTCCTTCTTTTGGCAGTCATGATCTTCGCGATCGGGGTGCTCCGCACCTGGTTGCCCGAAAACCGCCTCCGCGAATGGATGAACCGGGGCGGCATCTGGGGTAACCTCGTAGCCGCCCTCTTCGGTGCCATCACCCCCTTTTGTTCCTGCTCCTCCGTCCCCATTTTTATAAGCCTTCTCAAGGCCGGCGTCCCCCTCGGTGTAACCTTCTCCTTCCTCATCACCTCCCCCATCATCAACGAATACCTCGTCATCCTCATGGCGGGTGAATTCGGAATTCCCGTGACTCTCGCCTACGTCGCCAGCGGGCTTTTCATTGGCACCGCCGCAGGTGCGATCCTTGGTAAAATGAAACTCCGTCACCTCCTCGAGCGCGATTTTATCCAGTCCAGCCAAAACCAATCCGCACCAACACAATTCAACTTCCTGTTGCGTCTCCGCTACGGTATCGACGAAGCCGTCAGCGTCATCCGTCAAATTTGGATTTGGGTCATGGTCGGCGTTGGGATCGGCGCCTTTATTCATAATTACGTCCCTCAGGAGACCATTCATGCCCTCATCGAAAGCACCGGAATTTTCTCTGTTCCACTCGCCACCACCCTCGGAGTCCCCATGTATGGCAGTTGCGCCGCGATCGTGCCGGTCGCAGTCGTTCTCTTCCAAAAGGGCATCCCCCTTGGCACCGCCCTCGCCTTCATGATGGCAATGGCTGCCCTCAGTCTCCCCGAGGCCATCATGCTGCGACGCACCATGCGCCTCCAACTCATCGCCCTGTATTTTGGAATCACGACCCTAGCCATCATTTTTACCGGCTATCTTTTGAACGCCCTCACTCCCTTCCTTTAATTGACCCTCAAGCCTAACCTATGAAAAAACCCAAAGTACTTATCCTCTGCACCGGAAACTCCTGCCGCAGTCATATGGCGGAAGGCATTTTGCGTGCCGCTGCCGGCGACCTTTTCGAAGTCTTCAGCGCCGGCTCCAAACCCAAGGGCGCCGTCCATCCCCTCGCCCTCGAGGCCCTTGCTGAAATCGGCATCGACGCCTCCCATCATACTTCCGACCACCTCGACCAATACCTCGATGCCGGAATCACGACCGTCATCACGGTCTGCGGTAACGCCGACCAAGCCTGCCCCACCTTCCCCGGGATGCTCAACCGCTACCATTGGGGATTCGAGGACCCACCCCATGCCGTCCGTGAGGGCGAAAGCGAACTCGACGCCTTCCGCCGCATCCGCGATCAGATCAAGCTGGTCTTTGAGGCCTATGCCGCTGGCTTTCGCGAAGCACAAACAGACTAACGAACTGCTGCTTAAACCCGCCCTATGAAAAACAAACTGATTGCCGAGGCTATCGGCACTTATTTCCTCTACCTCATTATCGGTACCTGCGTCGTCCTACCCGGTGCCGCAGATTTCACACCCCTGGCGGTTACCCTCGGCCTCGCCGCTCTCGTCTATAGTTGCGGGCATATTTCTAAAGCTCACTTCAATCCCGCCACTACCGTCACTTACCTCAGTGCCGGCACCCATCCACCCCGCGAGTGCCTCCCCTACCTCCTCGCTATTTTCCCAGCCGCGCTCGCCGCCGCCGCGACCCTTCAAGGCCTCTTCCCCACCGAACTGGCCCAAGTCTCAGTCTTCCATCCCGATCAACCCCGCGCCCTTATCGTGGAGTTCCTTTTCACCTTTGCCCTTATGTGGGTCATCCTGAATGTCGCGATCGCTCAGGGAACGATGGGGAATGGTTTTTATGGGATCGCGATTGGCGCCATCGTTGGCGCGGGAGCCTATGCCGTAGGTCCGGTATCATTCGCAGCCTTCAACCCCGCCATTACCCTTGCCCTTTGCCTCAACGGGTTACTCGCCTGGGACTGCTTCCCAAGCTACACCCTCGCGCAAATCCTCGCCGCCACCGCCGCCGGTTTCCTCTTCCGCTCCATGAATATTACCAACCCCGCGGAGCGAGCATCCTAAGGACGGACCCTCGAAGCACCCAGCTTCTCGACATATTTCGCGATCAAATCGTATTCCAGGTTCACCCGGTCGCCCGCTTTCTTCGTGTGAAGATTCGTGACCTCCATCGTGTGCGGAATCAGCCATATCGCAAAACCCGTTGCATCAACCTCCGCAACCGTCAGCGAGATACCATCCACCGCGATGCAACCCTTGTGCACCACATATTTTAAATCCTCCGCCTCGGGACGAATCCGCAGGAAATAATCCTTTCCGCGCGACTCCAACACTTCAATCACTCCAGTCCGGTCCACGTGACCCGTCACAAAATGGCCCCCCATCCGGCTCGTTGGTTGCAGGGCCCGCTCTAAATTGACGACCCCGCCCGGCCCGACTTCCCCAATCGAGGTCAGGCGTACACTCTCCGCCAACAAATCAAATTCAACCCGCCCTGCCGCGATTGCGACTGCCGTCAGGCAACAACCATTCACCGCCACGCTGTCACCCATCTGCAAATCCTGCGTCACTGCTTCTGCCTCAACCACCAGCCGCCAGCTCTTCTCGCCCTCATCAAAGGCGAGCACCCGCCCTATTTCCTCTACAATTCCAGTAAACATTCTCCACAGATAAGCAGAAAGACCATCTTTGTCGCCTCAATAACCACTTTTTGTTAAATTTTTAAATTTTAGTATATTTAATTCGTAAATACGCCTCATTTAGACTATTTATATAAAATAAAGGAATAATTGTGGCCGGCATCTATCACTCACCTCAGATCAGGAGTCTACTCATTAGCAGTGGCATACTTGGTCTCCTCGCAACCTTCCTTATCTTTGTGGCGATTCCCATGACCCACCTCATGACAGACTATGAACCAGCGCCCGAAAGCATCGAGGAGTGGATTGTTGCCCCTCCCCCTCCGCCACCGCCTCCCGAGGAAGAAGAACCGCCTCCGCCACCCGAGGAAGAGGAACCACCTCCCGAATTGGAAAGCGAACCGCCACCCATCACGCTCGAACAACTCGACATCATCCTCAATCCCGGCACCGGATCTACCGGCCTCATGGCCGGAGACTTTGCCCTCCCTCATCTCCGGCAGGTCAATCAACAGAACCTCGGCTCCCTGGAAATTTTCGAAATTTCAGATCTCGATAAAAAACCGCGACCCCGCCTTCAAATGCCCCCGGTTTTTCCACCCAGCGCTCTGCGCATGGGCCTCAACGGTCGCGTCCTCCTCGAATTCATCATTAGCACTGAAGGTCGCGTCATCAACATTCAGGTCGTCCAATCCAGCGACCCGATCTTCGAGACCTATGCCATCGACGCGGTGCGTCAGTGGACTTTCACCGCGGGCGAAAAAGACGGAAAAAAAGTAAACACCCGCACCCGCGTGCCGATCCCCTTTAACGTCTTATAAAAATGAAGCCCCTCCCGGATGCTCGCAATTCGATTATTTTCCAGACCTAACTAACGAGCACTCCAATAAAGTTTCCGTGCCAATCGAGGCGGGGCATAATGATTTCTAGACTTGCGATGTATCGTGCCCAAGCCAGCCCTTGCGGGCGAGTTATTTCGAGGACGTCCTGACCGAGCAGACACCCTCAGTTGCCGCTTTTTGTAATATTTATATCTTTTACTGACTTCCCGGGCACCCCCAT
>DKOX01000035.1:0-4159 GCA_002470925.1 Opitutia bacterium UBA7350
CCAGCCCATGCCGGGATTGACCAGCGCGGCGCCGTTGTCTTTGGGCTGGATAGTGGCGGCTTGAGCTGCGCAAGCGAGTGTTAGGAATAAGAGAAGTCGGGGCAAAATGGTGGGGTGTATCTGAGGGTTAATTGAATTATTTGGCAAAAAGAATTTGGAAAGTGTCGAGTGGGCCGCCGAGGTTTTCCTTGCCCCACATCGCTTGCAGGTGCACGGGATTACCGTCAGTATCGGTCGTCTCGTAGTGGGCGTTACCCAGTGGCTTGACCTCCGCGTCGCGGGCGATACTGAGGGTTGGCTCAGCGGCTTTTGCATGCTCCAGTTTGCTCTTAACTCCGAGCATCATCGGGCCGTGGCGAAACGAGAAATGTTGCTTCGAGTTGTTTACGCACTCGTGACTGTCGAAGGTGAAAAACTGTAATGGAGAATCGAATACAATTTCGTCGTCTGCTTGCAGCCCTGCGGTGATTTGGACGAAGCCATCTGCGTAGCTGGTTTCGATTGGATTGCCGTTCAGTGTTACTGTGGATTGGTCAGCTGCGGTCCATGCCTCGGGGGCAAAGAACTTCAAACTAACGCTGCCCGCAGTGCAGTTTTCGACCGAGAAATGAACGGTGCCAGAGGCGGGATAGTTCGCCTTTTGGCGTAGTGTCAGTGTGCCGGAGTCGAGCGTGAGCGTGGCCTTGCTACTGTGAAAGTATGGGAAAAGGACGGAGTCGCCGTCGGTGTAGTGGGTATACTGATAGGCGCGCGAGAGGCCATCACCGCCGCGCATGTTGCAGCACCAGAATACTTCATAGGTGTGGGAGCTGGCAAATTGGGTGGGATGTGTATGGCCTAAATGGGCATGCTTGCTCATGCCTTCCGGTGGATCCATGTCCGCACCGGTGCAATGATCGGTGCCAAAGGCGCCGTTTTCACGACCTGCGTGAGCGATCGCATTGTAGAAAATGTGGTGCGCATCCTGTAGGTAGGCTGCCTCGCCGGTGAATTCCCATAGTTCCTGTGAGACGATGAAGGAATCGACGATCGCGCAGGGTTCTGTCCAACTGGGGATGCCGAACCAGTTGTAGTTTGCGTAGTGGTCGGTCCAGGCCTTGGTCTTGTAGAGTTCGAAGGTGTCGCGGGCGAGTGTGAGCAGAGACGCATCGCCGGTGCTGCGGTAGTAACGCAGGATGCCGCGCAGGCCGGAGAGGGTGGCATGGGTTTGCACGTAGAGTTTTTCGCGGGGCAAGTTGGCATAGGAAGCGATCATCGCTTCAATCAACGGCTTGAGCGCGTCGTCCTGCAGTAATTCATAGGCTGCAGTGGCACCATCGAGGGCGATAAAAGCACAGCCGCAGTCGGATTCACCCGGAGCGTGGCAAGGCTTCACTGTTTGTCCGCCTTCCTTCCAGTTTGGGTCGATGTTGGCAGAGAGTTGCCAGGCGGGATCGTCGTAGCGGGTGTCTTCGTCGATCGGGTAGTTCGCGTAGTTGTTGGTCTGCGGAATGAAGAGATTGTTGATGATGCTCTTCAATGCGCGGAGTGCTTTAACGGCCTGCTGCGGGTCGCGTTCGCGTTGCCAGTTGATGTATTCGATTAGGCCGCGCACCATCCAGCTATGCCCAGACATCGATTGCTCATTGGTCACACCTGCGGGTGGGATCGGGCCGATGTAGCCGTCTTCATTCAACTCGATGACAACTTTATCAATGATAGCATCCAGATAGGCGGGGGTGCGGTGGGTCGCCTGGGCCAGCATCGAGAGCGTAAGAATGGTACGTCCTTCCCAGTCGGCCGGCCATGCCAGTTCGTCCATCGAGAAAATCGTTTCCGGCCAGTATTTCTCTGTTTCAAGACGTGAGAAATTGAGATTGGCGCGCATGTTGAGTTCGCCAAAAAGTGTGAGAGCATCAAAAGCTATGGTCCGCATGGTATTTGATAGGTTTCTAAATGTATTGCAGGTAATTTAGCACATCACACGGAAAGAAGACTGGACGTTTAGCCCTTTATTTAGGATAAATCAACCGTTCTGGCGTTGGTTTCGCTGAGATGACTGCACGCCGTAGCGAACGAGCCTGGGGAAGTTACTGATGCAGAAAAATGGGAATTGAATTTGCTTAAAATTAGGGAACTGATTGGTCAGACCAGAGAGAAATACGACGATTCGCGTGTCGGTTTTAACTTGAGCATGTGCTCTTTTGGACAACGACTTTTGGATTTTAATTCTAATTTTGCAACGTCATCCTCATTGCTATCGGTCGGGATGCTTTCCCGTTTTAGAAAATTAGAATCGGTTCGTAATGCCATCCCCATAGGCCGACCATTTTATCATTAATAATTTCTTTAACAGCGAATACAGGATGTGTCAGCTTGAATGGCATCCATGCTTGACGGAGGCGGGAATTTATCCATTTTCTTTTGGTTTCATAGGCCGATGGTGTAATGGTAACACTACTGGTTTTGGTCCAGTCATTTGGGGTTCGAATCCCTATCGGCCTGCCATTTAACCCGCTGAGGAATCAGCGGGTTTTTTGGTGGCGGATTGACAGTTGTGCAGGAAAGGGCCTCTTTAAAGGGGATGTCATTCCTTGATAAACTTGAAAAGCGCTATGGGCACTGGGCGGTGCCGAATGTAATGCTGGGTCTCATTGTCGCGCAGTTGGCAGTCTATGCGCTGATCCTTGGCGGAATGCTGGCGTTTGGCGCGATGCTCCTGATTCCCTCGAGGGTATTGGGCGAGGGAGAGTTTTGGCGATTGATCACGTTTATTGTATCGCCACCGAAAATTGCAGGGGGTGCTCTGAGCGGTCTCTTTCTGGCGATCTTCTGGTATATTCTCTGGATGATGAGTCAGGTTCTGGAGGCGGCATGGGGTGCGTTTCGTTTTAATCTTTATCTCCTGGCGGGCATCGTTTTTACGGTGATCTGTTCGCTGGTGGGGCAGTTGATTTCACCGACTGCGCCGATTATCATTTTTCCGGACTTTTTGTATTTGAGCATTTTCTGGGCGTTTGCGCTCCTGCATCCCAACATGGAGTTTTACCTGTTTTTTGTTTTACCGGTTAAAGTGAAATGGTTGGCAATGCTGACGGGTGTTTTTACGGCCTTTACGATTCTCTTTGCGGGATCACCGGGTGCGGCGCTGGCAGAACTGG
This sequence comes from Opitutia bacterium UBA7350, assembly GCA_002470925.1. Taxonomy (GTDB): domain Bacteria; phylum Verrucomicrobiota; class Verrucomicrobiia; order Opitutales; family Coraliomargaritaceae; genus UBA7445. The sequence goes on from DKOX01000035.1 coordinate 3,141, forward strand.
GCCCGGTTTTGAATTTTATTTTATTTTTCCGGGTCGCGATGCTGGAATCGTTGCGCACAAAGCAGCGGAGGGTCGCGCATGCACATGCGGTTAAGGAACGCGCCGAGGCGCCTCAACATATCTGTGCCCGCTGCGGCGCCACGGATCTCAGCGATCCGGAACGGGAGTTTCGCTACCGGATGGAGGGAGGCGAGGCGGTTTGTATCTGTGATGCCTGCCGTGAGGACTGAATGAAACGCGGAGGGGTGAGCGTTTTTAAACACAAAGGATCAGAGGCGCTGTCTGGGGTGGTTGTTTTAAACACAGAGGATCGCAGGAGCAAAGAATGTGAGAAGTGGCGAATGCACAGGGTCGAGGCTTTGGAAGCGTACTCATATATGGGTACGAAAAAGCCCCGGCGGGATAACCGGGGCTGAAATTTGTTGGCGGGTGGGAGCTTAGGCCTTGGTCACCAAGCCCGCCTTGATGGCCTTCACAGAGACCCACATGCGTTTCACTTGGCCGCTCGGGAGCTTGACGCGAATGCGCTGCACGTTTGGACGGAAACGACGCTTGGTGTTTTTAACCAAGCTGGTTCCGATACCGCCGCTCTTTTTGGTGAGACCTTTACGGATGATGCGACCTCCTTTTACGGGGCGCTTGCCTGTAATTGCGCAAATACGTGACATAATAAACTTTCGTTGAAATTGGAAACGCTTGAGAAAAGCAGGTGCGAGGTGCTTGGCAAGTCTTTTTCGGGGAATTCAGCCTGAACGGCGAGCCGACAAAACCTGAAATTTTCGACCCATATGGGCGGGGTGTATCAATTCCGTGAGGGTTTGTCGGCGGGTACTGAATTGCCCGGCACTTTCACAAACAATCGCCTCTGCGGCTTTTGCGGCGCGTTGGACAAAAAAAGCCTCTTGGCTTTCGAGGCGGATAGTGTCGAGTCCGGCGGCCTCACAGGTCTGCTGTAGCGGGGTCCAGCAGATGTCACAGGTGATGTCAGTATGCCCCGGATTTTGCAGGAGATCGGTGCC
>DKOX01000035.1:4263-5607 GCA_002470925.1 Opitutia bacterium UBA7350
GGTTTTCCGTAATCAAAGAGCAGTAGAATTCCGTGCCAGTCTTGTTTAAGGAGGGCGGAGAGGGCGTGTTCCGCGGCAAGGGGCCAATCAAATTGATACCCCTCGGGAGCGGAGGGGGGCACACGGTGGGATTCCGCGGCGAGGGGTTCCGTGAATTCCGGGAGGAGCACCTCCCGCAAAGTGCCGTCGATCACGCTCACGCCGCGTTCCTGCCATTTCCCGTCCTTAAAAAGCAATCGGTGAAAGGGCAGGGCGTCGAGCCACTCATTGGCGAAAATCACGACCGGTCCCTTGATATCGATGGGGTCACCCAAGCGGAGCACTGCCGAATCCTTGAAAGGGTGGGTGCTCAGTTGCGACAAGAGCGACGTTTCAGGTTCAGCGGCAATTTCAACAAAGCTCGCACTCGCGGCATCAAAGTCCAGTAATTCCTCGGATGCCGCCACCACCAATTCGGAAAAGACCGATCCCAAACTTTCTGCAGTATAAAAATCACGATCCGCACTGCGCCCAACCCGATTTTTGGCAGCTTTATAGTAGCCGCATTCGGGGTGATAGAGCGCAATCTCAATGAAGTCGCAATAACTGATGGGTCCTGACTTGCAGGCATCCGCCAAGATCGCATTGATGTTTTGTAATTCTTGCTTCATTGAACTTAGTAACAAGAAGCACAGCCTTGCCGTTACAACAAGCCCGAAGCCGCGGCGTATCACTTAATTTATCTCATATCATGCTGCTAGCCGTTGAAAGTTCCTGCGATGAATCGGCGCTCGCGCTCTTCGATCCGGGGCGGGGTTTACGGGGAGAATGGGTGCATTCCCAGATTAAACTGCATCAAAACTACGGCGGGGTTGTGCCGGATTTGGCGAGTCGTGAGCACCTCGATAATTTTATTCCGTTACTTGAGGGCTCCGGGATCCTGGAACATCGCGACGCCATCACGGGAATCGCGGTCACGCAGGGGCCGGGTCTGGCGGGCTGCCTTGCGCTCGGCTTGGCCTTCGCGAAAAGCCTGAGCCTGGCATGGGGCATTCCGGTGGTGGGCGTCAACCACCTGCGGGGGCACGCGTTTTCTCCGTTTATCGATTTGCACGCCCAGGATCCGGAGGCATTCAATGAGGCCTTTCAAGCCTGCCTCCCGCATCTGGGTTTAATCGTTTCCGGCGGCAATACGATCCTGTTTGAGATCGACCCCGCACGCGAACTGAGGGTTCTGGCGGAGACGGTGGATGATGCTGCCGGCGAGGCCTTGGACAAGGGAGCCAAACTACTGGGTATTCCCTATCCGGGCGGGCCGGAAGTCGAGAAACTCGCGATCGGCGGCGATGCGACCGCCTATGATTT
>DKOX01000120.1 GCA_002470925.1 Opitutia bacterium UBA7350
TAGAGGAGCCAGCCGAGACTGGAGACAAAGGCGGCAACATAGGTATAAGCGGCGGCGTCGAGGGTGCGGTTGACCCCTTCCAGTTCGTCGCGTTCCACGATCCCGAGATCCACGAGTTGCAGCTTGGCGCGCTTGCTGGCGTCAAACTCCACCGGGAGGGTGACGAGCTGGAAAATCGTCAGCACGAGGTAAACCCCAATACCGAGATTCAGGAGGAGCGGGCCGAATCCCCCAAAGAAGAAGCCCCCGAACATAACGACCGGGAGGAGTTGTGAAGCGAAGCTGGTGATTGGCACGAGTGCCATGCGGAGATTCAGGGGGGCGTAAGCTTGCTTGTGTTGGATGGCGTGCCCGGCTTCGTGGGCGGCGACTCCGAGGGCGGCGAGGCTGGTGCCACGGTAATTGTCCCGGCTCAACGCGAGGCGTTTGTGGGTGGGGTCGTAGTGGTCGGTGAGGGTGCCGTGGCACTCGACGATCTCGACATCATGGATGCCAGCATTGCGCATGACAGCGGCGGCGGCCTCGCGCCCGGTGATGCGACCACGGGAGGGCACCTGCACGTATTTACCGTAGGCGCTTTTTACTTTCATCTGAGCCCAAAGGCCCACCACGAGTGGGACGATAATTAAAATTAGAAAATTCATTTAAACTTTGTAGTATTATGAGTGTCAGTGTAAGAAACAGTTCCAAGATAGATTAATATAATAAGATATAACCATTGTGGAACTGCAAAATGAATAAACACAAAAAATTATGACAAAAAAAGCAATTCTTCTACTCACTGCGGCAGTTTTCTGTGGTTTCACACTGCTTGCGTTTAGGGCGACCGATGCCGCGAGCGTGGTGGCGCACGAGACAGGCCTTTCATGGGAAACGGACTTTAAGGCAGCGCAAGCTGAGGCGAAGGCGAGCGGCAAGCCAATGCTCCTCGACTTTACCGGATCGGATTGGTGCGGTTGGTGCATCCGGCTCGACAAAGAAGTTTTCACCCAACCGGAATTTGCGGCCTTTGCCTCCAAAGCGCTGGTTTTAGTGGAATTGGATTTCCCGCGCGGAAAGTCGCAACCCGAGGCCATTAAAAAGCAAAATGAGGCCCTCGCGAAGGAATACGGGGTGCGTGGATTCCCGACCATTATTTTGCTTTCGCCGGATGGAAAACTGCTTGCAGAGACGGGTTACCAAAAAGGTGGAGCCGCGGAATATGTGGCGCACTTGAAGGAACTACTTGCGGGTAAACTTTAAGGCTGGCTTCACGCTTCGGGGCTTTCATCAAGCCCGGACCACCATTCCTCGCTGGCTCGCAGGCTTTCGGGGCTTTGCCCTGCCTCCCGCAATTCCCGCAGGCTCAGGGAGCGGTGCCGCTTGGCGAGTCGTTGACCCGTTTGATCCACCACCAGCGGGGCGTGGTAAAAATTGGGGGCAGGGTATTGCAGGGCTTCGTAAAGCAGGAGTTGGCGGGCGGTTGAAATGAGGAGGTCTTCGCCGCGCACCACTTCTGTTATTTGCATGGCGGCATCGTCCACCACCACCGCGAGTTCATAGGAAGGGACGCCATCCTTGCGCCAAACAAGGAAATCTCCAAAATCGCGGAGGCTTTCAAAGGCGCAGGGCCCGAGACGCAAATCGTCAAATTTGAGGCTGCGGTGATCCGGCACACGGAAACGCCAGTTGTAGGCGCCTGGTTCATTAAGGTTTTGTCCGGTTCCCGGAGGCGGGCGCCAATGTTCGGGGTAAAGGGGCTCGCGCTCGTCCTCGGCATGGGGCGCTTCGCTCGCTCGCGCGACATCCCGGCGCGATTTCTCGCAGGGGTAAATGAAACCGCCATCCTTTAGTTTTTTCCAAGCTTCGAGAAATAGAGTCGAGCGCTCGCTTTGACGGTAAGGACCAAAGGAACCGCCGCAATCCGGTCCTTCCTGCCATTTGCAGCCAAACCATTGAAGATCTTCAATCGCGCTTTGGGCATATTCAGGGCGGCAACGCTGCGGGTCGAGATCCTCCTCGCGATAGAGGAGTTCCCCACCAGCCTCTGCGGCGCGTTCCATTGCGATCCAAAAAGTGCGGGCGTGACCCAGATGCAGGTAACCTGTGGGAGTGGGTGCAATACGGCCTCGGTAGTTTCGATTCATAACGCCTCTTACATGGATATATTTATATATTAACTTTTTGTTACTGACTGTCAAACCGCCGTTGGAAGACTTTTTTGCTTTCTCCTTGATTCCCAGTGAGAAAGCGTATCTGTTGTAGGGTTTTCAGGACCCGGGTGATGAAAAGGCCGGGCATTTCAACACCCTCATACATATGACATTTAAAGAACTGGGCCTCGGGTCCAAAATTCTCTCGGCAATCGAGGCCTCGGGTTACACCGAGCCCACCCCGATTCAGGCGCAGGCCATTCCCGAAATTCTCGCAGGTCGCGATGTGATTGGCTCTGCCCAAACCGGAACCGGAAAGACCGCCGCCTTTGCCTTGCCGGCGCTTCACATCCTTGGAGGCCACAAAAAAGGGGCGCCCCCGCGTTGCCTCGCCCTCGGGCCGACTCGTGAACTTGCCGCGCAGGTACAGGGACAATTCGAGAAATACGGCAAAAAGACCAAACTCAAAACCACCTTGGTGCATGGCGGGGTCGGTTATGGTCAACAGCGCCAGGATCTCGAACGCGGTTCCGACGTCGTGGTCGCGACTCCAGGACGGCTTCTCGATCATGTGGAGCAGGGCAGCATCGACCTCAACTCGATTGAACTGCTCATCTTGGATGAAGTCGACCGTATGCTCGACATGGGCTTCATCGAAGATGTGAAACGCATCATCAAACTTTGTCGCCATCCCAAGCGCCAGACCCTCCTCTTTTCCGCCACGGTCTCCGAGGAAATCAAACGCCTCATTGCCCGCAGTCTCAAGGATCCCGTGGAGGTTGCGATTGCGATTAAAATCACGCCTGCTGAAACGGTGAAGCACGAAGTGTATCCGGTGGGAGCGATGCAGAAATTTGACCTCCTCGTGGCGCTGATTGAGAGTATGGAAATCGACAGTATGATTATTTTCTGTCGCATGAAGGTCGGAGCGGATCGTATTACGCGATGGCTCACCGAGCGCAACTACAACTGCGCCGCAATGCACTCCAATCTCCCTCAGAAAGCGCGCACCAAGGCCCTGGATAAATTCAAAAACGGGGAAATCAAGATTCTGGTCGCGACGGATATCGCCTCACGGGGTCTGGATATTGCGAATGTGACCCACGTGATCAATTATGATGTACCGGAGCATTGTGAGGATTACGTCCACCGTATCGGTCGCACCGGTCGGGCGCAACGCGAGGGCGATGCCGCCACCATTCTGGCACCTGACGAAACGGCCAAAATCGATGCGATTGAGAAATTTATTGACCAACAAATTCCGCAGCGACGGCTCGAGGGCTTCAATTACTTTTACGAACCGCACATCCGGGAAGCCGAGACCGCGGCCCCCAAGCGTCGCCGTCGCAATGCTTCCACCAGTAAGTTTGGCCGTCGCCGTCGCTAGATTTTTCAAAAATGAACCTTCTGCTTTTCGAGGAAGCGTTTGAGCAAACCTGTATCGATTCGACGGACACACGTGCCGCGCATCTCAGGGAGGTATTAAAAGTCGAGCTTGGAAGTTTGGTCTTTGTTGGGTTTGTGAGGGGGCGACGCGCTCGGGCAAAAGTCACGGAATTACCGGATGACGGTTCGGTGCATCTGGAAGTGCTCGCGACCGAAGCAGCGCCGCCGCCGCTGCCGGTTGCGCTCTTGATGGGCTTGCCGCGTCCCCACACCGCCAAGCGTCTGCTTTTTGAGACCGCCAGTATGGGGATCAGTCGAATCGATTTCTTTGAAGCGGAAAAGGGGGAGCCTTCCTACGCTCGCAGTAGCCTCTGGCAGGACGAGGCCTGGCGCGAGCGACTGCGCCTTGGGGCGGAGCAATCCTTTGGAACGCATATTCCCGAAGTCGCGATGTATCCGGATCTACAGACCGCCCTCAGCGCGCAGAACCCGCAGGCCGCGCGCCTCGCCCTGGATAATTATGAATCGGGCGCATCACTGGGCGAACAAATCCCAGCCGAGGCAAAGGAGGTGGTGCTCGCCTTTGGGCCGGAACGCGGTTGGAGTTCCAACGAACGCGACACATTGCAACGCAATGGTTGGCTACTCGCGCATTTGGGCCCTTATGTTTTACGCTCTGAGACTGCCGCGGTTGCGGCGGTGAGTGTTGCTGCCTCGCGCATCCAGGCATGGAAGGTCCCGACTGGGACGCAGCTTTAGTCGGTCGATCCCGCCCGCTGGTAAACCGCGATACTGGGTTTGTCTTTACCGGATTTGCCAAGACGACGGATACAGTCCCAATTCGGGAAATCGAGCTCAAGGTCGCCCGGCATTTCCAGACAGACGAGTCCGTCTGTAGCGGTGACGGGTTCAATGTTTTCGGCAAAAATAGACTGCATCTTGGACTCCATCATGGCGTAGGGAGGATCGATAAAGACGAGGTCAAAGGAGCCGTATTTGGGATTGAGGGCATAAATTTTTTGAGTTAATACCTGCCAGTTTTCGGTACTCTCCAGCTCGCAGCTTTTTGCGGCGGCGGCCAGATTCTTGCGGAGGCAGGCGACGACTTCGGCGCTGTTTTCGACAAAGAGCCCGGCGCTCGCGCCCCGACTCATGGCTTCCAGTCCGTAAGCACCGGTTCCGGCAAAACAATCTGCAATCCGTGCGCCTGCGATGCGGGGACCGAGAAAAGAAAAGATTGCTTCCCGCATTTGATCGGTTGCAGGACGGGTCTCCCGCCCTTTGGGTGCGGAGAGTTGGATGCCGCGTGCCTTGCCTCCGGTAATGCGCATGATGGATGAGCTCTAGCGAACCGCCTGCCAGACGCGGAGGAGGCTTGCTACAAGCGCCGGTAATTCTGCAAGGGGGATTTGGCTGGCGGCGTCGGAGATCGCTTGGCCCGGGTTGGGGTGGGTCTCAAGGAAGACGCCGTTGGCTCCGGCGGCGAGGGCGGCACGCGCCAGAGCGGGAACGTGTTCGCGTTGACCGCCACTGATTCCGCCTGCTGCACCGGGGAGTTGTACGCTATGGGTGGCATCAATGATGGTGGGATGTCCGTTTGCCGCCATGATACCAAAACTGCGCATATCGACGACGAGGTTTTGGTAACCGAAGGTAGTACCGCGGTCGGTTTGCCAGATTTCGTTGGCTCCGGCTTCCTCCAGTTTTTTGACTACAAACTGCATTTCCTGAGGGGAGAGGAATTGACCCTTTTTGACGTTGATGGCGCAGTCGGTTTTTGCGGCGGCGAGGAGGAGGTCGGTTTGCCGGCAGAGAAAGGCGGGGATTTGGAGGGCGTCGACCACTGCGCCAACTGCTTCGCACTGTCCGGGCAAATGGATGTCGGTGATCGTTTTAAACCCATATTCGGCTTTGATGGTCTGGAATATTTCGAGACCCCGCTCGAGGCCAGTGCCACGGTCACTGCCAATCGAGGTGCGGTTTGCTTTATCAAAGGAACCTTTGAAGAGGATATTCAGATTGGGGTATTTTTCCTGTAGGGCCTGGAGTGTATCCGCGACCGGACGACAGGTCTCGAGGCTCTCGAGTGAGCAGGGGCCAGCGAGGAGAAGGAGTTGATCCGGGATGTGCAGCATAGTGATATTTAGGGTAAATTTCTTTGAAACGCCAAGCGGTAAAGCAGGTTCTTTTATTCCGCGATAAGGAGGTTTAATTCTTTCCGGAGATCGGGTTCGAGCTCGGCGGTTTGAATCCATGCCGCGGCGGCGTCCGGATCGCTGGCCTTCCACGATTCAAGGGATTCTGCGAGCTTGCGGATACGTGCTTCGGGTTTGCTGATGGCATTACTCCAGAGGGTCGCAGCTTCGGGGGAGTGGGCTTGTATGCTTTGAACAAAACCTTCAATGGCGGCGTCACGCTGCGGCCCGGGAGCTTGTTCACTGAGCCAGGTCGAAGCGGCGACCGAGTCGGTGCGCGTCCATTCATGCAGGAGGGTTTCGCTAGCGGCATTATTTTTGAGTGGGTCGCCCTCGGGGAGATCGTTTAACCATGCGGCGGCGCGGGTGGGGTCGTGGCGGGCGAGTGAGGCAACGTAGGTCTCCAGAAGCGGTGCATCCGGGAAGGTGTTGAGGTAAGTTCGCAGCAGCCCCTCGGCGGTGATGGGATCGTTTTCAGTTATTTTACTGATGCAATGTTCGAGGGCTTCGCTGGAACCGAGGAGCGCTTCTTGCGCCGCCCATTCGGTGGCCGCTTGGGGGTCAGCATTGCTCCATGCATCTAAAAGGGCTTGCGCGGCCACAAGGCGCGAGGGTCCGAGGGGGATGGTTTCAATCCATTGCGCGGCATTAGCGGGGTCCTGTGCGCCCCATCCTGCGGCAAGCGCCGCCGCTGCGACATCTTTACTGCCGTCACTTGCCATGCCGTCAATCCAAGCAGCGGCGGCGGCGGGGTCTTGTTCGCTCCAAAGAGTCACGCCATTCTTGAGGGTTTCGCTGCGCGCGAGGCCCCGGGCATTGGACTCGAGCCACAGGAGGGTGCTCTCGGCATCCTTGCTCGCCCAGAGGGCGACCACTTCAAGCATCGCCTGCAGTCGCGGAGCGCCGGGGTCTTGTTCCTGAAGCCATCCCATCGCGTCTGAGGGATCCAGCTCGGCGCGGCGACGCGCTTCATATAGGAGCGATTCAAGGTAGGAATTGGGGGCGCTGATGGCGGGGCGTGCCGGGAGTTTCGAAGCGGTTTGTGGTTC
>DKOX01000045.1 GCA_002470925.1 Opitutia bacterium UBA7350
AAAGATTTTTTTGACCAAGGGGTCGTGCCGATGTGCGTGTTTCGCATGTCCGCTTTTCACCGATCGCGGGAGGAGCATACGCATGATTTCTATGAGCTGATGTTCATTGTCAAGGGGGTGGCGCGTCACTATCTTGAAGGGGTTGATATGGAGGTGATCGGCACGGGTGATGCCTATGTGATTCACCCGGGTCGTTGTCATAGTTATGAGTCGCTGGAGGGGCAGCCTATTGAATTAGTCAATGTGTTGTTTCAACTGGATCGCATGAAAATGGATTTTCGTGATTTGGAGGGATTGCCGGGCTTTCAAACCCTGTTTGGTAAGAATGATTGGAACGGGAATTTTCCACATGTGCGCTTGGATGCCAAGGATCTGGCGCATGCCCTATCAGTGGTCGCCGACATCGAATTGGAAATGGAGGAGTTGGCGCCTGGTTATGAGTTCCTGGTCGAAACCAAGTTGCGTGAGCTGATCGTGTTCTTGTCCCGGAAGTATTCGCATGTGCTGGAGCCGAAGGGGAGCCATTTCCTGAAGCTGAGCGAGTTGGTCGTCTACATGGAGCAGAACCTCAAAGAAAACTTGCGCTTTGAGCAATTGGCGGAGCTTGCCAATATGTCGCCGACTTCGTTGCGACGGGCATTTCAGCATAGCTTTTCATGTTCGCCGATGGGCTACTTACAGAAACTGCGCATTCAGAAAGCGATGTTGCTAATGGCTGATCCAGATCGGTCCATTACTGAGATTGCTCATTCGGTCGGCTATAATGATTCCAGTTATTTTGCGCGTGTCTTTAAGCAGGAGACGAGTCAGACCCCGAAAATGTATCGAACTCGGTATTAGATTCGATTGACTGCGGGATTCTGCTTGAGTGCGCGCAGTTGGTGAATTCCTCTGGAAATTTGGTTGTATCGTGCGTGTTTAGTTGGCTGTCATGGGTTAGTATGTAGCGGTGAAAGACAATGAATTTACCCTATCTGCGGAGTGGTTATCACCGCCTGCAAGTGAACGTCGGCAACGCGTTGGATCAAACGAGTGGTTTGCGTTTCGCGGCACATGGACACTTAAAGGTGCAGTGGCTGCGCCGACGGAACTGCGGATTGCGGCCGACTCCAAATATGACCTCTACGTGAATGGTCAGCTGGTGGTGCGCGAAGGGGGGCTCAAGCGCGGGCCCACGCCGACGGGTACTTACTATGATGTGGTGGATGTCTCTGGTCAGCTTCAGGCGGGGGTCAATACACTGGCAGTCGTGCTGCAATATTTCGGTCGGCAGGGCTTTTCCCATCGGGATAGTGGCACACCCGGGCTGCTGGTCGATGCCGATGCGGGGGTATTGAGTCAATGGAAGGTGAAGCACCATCCGTGTTATTTTGATGCCGGTTATGTGAACGATGCCTATCGCTTGCCCGAGAACAGTATCGGCTATGATGCCCGGCAAGAGTTTGGCGAATGGACTCAGCCCGGCTTTGATGACAGTGCGTGGGCGACTGCAGAGACGGCAGCCGCTGCGGGCGAAGGTCTGTGGGGTGAACTGTATCCGCGCGGGTTTCCACAATGGTTTTGGTCGGAGCCGCAGGACTACGTGCAGACCCGCGAGGTGCGCAATACCAATGGCGACGACTTTACTTACATCCAGTGTGACTTGCCGCACAATGCGCAGTTCGTGCCGGTGATTGAGGTCGATACCAAAGCGGGCATCCGGATTACCGTGACGGTTGGTCAGGACACCAATAACATCAATTCAACCTACATTACCAAGGAGGGGGTGCAACGACACATTTTCCCGGGCTGGATCAATGGTGAAACGGTCACCTATAAAATTCCCAGTGGCTGGGTGAAGGTGCTCTCGGTGCAATATATTGAAACGGGTTATCCGGCAGCCTTTGTCGGCGACTTTGCATCCAGTAATGAACTTCTGGATACATTGTGGGAGAAGTCGAAGCGTACGCTGTATGTGACGATGCGCGATACCTTTATGGACTGCCCTTGCCGGGAGCGCGCGCAGTGGCCGGGTGACATGGTGGTGCAGCTCGCCCAGGTGCCTTATTGTCTGGATCGCACCGCAGATGGACTGGTGCAGAAGGGGCTGTATGAAACCTTCCGCTGGCAGATGGAGAACGGCATCTTGTATGGTCCGGTGCCGGAGGGGAATTGGCGCATGGAGTTGCCTGCACAGATGCTCTCGGTGGTCAGTGCTTATGGTGTTTGGACCTATTACATGAACACCGGAGACCGCCGCATGCTGGAGTCAATTTACGCCGGGATGAAGCGTTATTTGGACCTTTGGCAGTTTCAGGAAAATGGGTTAATCGTCTATCGTCCCGCAGCGAAGGGCGAAGTGCCGGTGAATATCGATGGCGTGGAAACCGGCACTTGGGACTGGATCGACTGGGGGCACCGGATCGATTGTGAGCCTGCGCTCAATGCTTGGTTTGTCTTGGCGGCGGAGGGTGTGCTTTCTGTGGCACGCGAACTTCGTTTGAGTGCGGATGTTGCCGAGATCACGATAAGGCTTGAGCAGATGCGCGAAGCAATTCGGGAGCAGTATTGGAACCCCGAAAAAGGCGGCTTTGTTTCGAAGGGCTTTGAATTTATGCCGGACGATCGTGTGCAGGCGCTGATGATCCTTTGTGGAGTGGCTGAGGCGGAGCACAGTTCTGCCTTATTGAAAGTGTTCAATCAGGTGGAGCAGGCCTGCCCGTATATGGAGAAGTATATTTTGGAGGCGATGTTTGCCATCGGCGAGCCCGTGCAGGCACTCAACCGCATGCGGCGCCGCTATCGTTCCTTGGTGGAGAATGGCAACAGCACCCTGTGGGAGCGCTGGCCGGAAGCCTCCGATCATCCCGGCACGATTAATCACTCCTGGAGCGGTGGGCCGCTGACATTATTGTCCAGTGTCGTGGCTGGCATCCGACCATTGGAACCGGGGTGGAGGAAGCTGATCGTGCAACCGACGCCGGGCGATCTGACCCAGATCCGTTGCTCCTTGCAGGCGCCACAAGGGATGGTTCGCTTGGAAGCCGAACTGGTAGAACGGAACTGGCAGCTGGATTTGACCGTGCCCGCAGGCTGCGTGGCAGTGCTGGATCTATCCAAACTCGATTCACAGGCTGCGCCGCAGGAAGTTACCGGAACCGGGGAGTCGCAGTCGTTTCGTTGCGCGGCACCGGTTCCGACCTCAGTATAGTATTGAGCCGTGTTTCGCCCGCTGACTTCGCTTTAGGTGTCCGCTTCTGCAAGGGCCGCCTTGCTCCGCAACAAAATTCCTTTCCGCCACTCTACCAGAATTAAAGCGAAGCGATATTATTACCTTAGGATGAATGACTTGTGCATTTTGTCAAAATACAGCCTGTGGGCATTCGTTTTCGCCAAAGCTCGGGTCCACCAGCGCGCCGTGGCAGCGTTCCGGACGCGCAACCCGTTCGGTTACGCACTTCAGTGCGCTCCTTCGCAGAACGTGGCCCGCGCCTTGCCAGCCACACTTCTGAACCTGCCTGCAGTGAGCCTGTCGAACCCGTGAGATATCCGGGTTAAAGCCCCAAAACAGTGAACGGTGCTTGCTAGATGCAAAGGGCTCGTTCGATACGTCCGCGTTCATCTTCGCTAAAGGGTATGCGGATGTCGGGTTCCATGAAGGAATCGCGCAGACGCCGAATCTGGATCAGTTGAAAAGGCAGGGGATGGAGCTGCGGCGCCACTATACACAGCCGCAGTGCGGGCCGACGCGCTCGGCGCTGATGAGCGGTCGCTACCCTTATCGCACCGCCATGCACGCAGGCAATGTATGCCCAAACTCTACGTGGGGGTTGCCGGCGGAGACCTATACGATGGCCGAAATGTTTAAGGACGCCGGCTATCAAACCGCATTGATTGGTAAGTGGCACCTGGGGCATCACTATGAATCACTGATGCCGGAAAATCAGGGCTTTGACTATTTTTACGGCTTCTATCTCGGCGAGGTGCACAGTTATTTCACACACGATTATTTCGGAGCGCACGCG
>DKOX01000043.1 GCA_002470925.1 Opitutia bacterium UBA7350
TGGTGGCGAAAGCCTCCTTACCAGCATGACCGATAAGGCACCCTTTGTGGTGCCCGCGGTATTCTACTTTTACGAGGTCTTGGTGGGCGTGGTGCAGGCACTCATCTTTACCATGCTCGTCGCCATCTATATAGGCCTCATGACCAACCACGACGAAGAACACGCACACTAACACTTTCTCCGACCATGACCATGTAGCAAGCCGTGGGTGGCGCAGAAACCAACTAAAACAAACAACCCAGATTAAAAATGATCATCGACATCCTAGCAGAAGTTACCGGTAAGGTTCACGTAGCCGCCGCCGCTCTTGGTGTGCCGCTCGGCATTGGACTCATCGGACTCGGGGCTTCCCAATCCGTTGGCCGCAACCCGGAGGCTGCCACCAAGATTCTGGTTCAGTCGATTCTCGCCATGGCTTTCGCCGAAGCGATTATCTTCTTCGCTATCTTCCTTGGTTAATCTCCCAGGCTTTGACTGTCGGCGACCCCCAGGGGTCGTCGACATATCAATGCCGCCCATAACGCTTATTATGAAAGCACTTTTCCTATTTTCCTTGCTCGTTTTTCTGAGCCCGCTCGCCCTGAACGCCGCGGGTGACCACCACGCCGAAGCACCGCAGTCCATTGAAACACTCCTGGGAGAAGAACCTGCGGAAGAAAGCATCCTCGACACCTTCCGTGCGATCTTCGAAAAATTTGGTGTAAAGTGGTCCACGCTCATTGCCCAGATGATCAATTTTATCCTGGTGGCATTTATTTTATACCAATTTGCGGTCAAGCCCGTGATGGCGACCCTCGATGAGCGGCAGCAGAAGATTGCGGAGGGGCTGCAATATGCCGAGGAAATGAAGGATCAGCTCGCCGCGACTGAACGCGAGCGCGCGTTAAAAGTTCAGGAAGCCGCCGCTGAGGCGCAACGTATTTTGAGCGAGACCCGCGACCAGGCCAAGGAAATGATCGAGGCTAAAACTCAGGAAGCCGCCGCCCAGGCGGAGGCCATCATTCGCAAGGCCAGTGAAGCCACCGAACTTGAGCGCCAAAAAATGCTCGCGGAAGTACGCCAGGAAGTTGCCCGTCTGGTTGTTGAAACCTCTGCAAAAGTCCTCACCCGCGAATTGAGCGCCGAAGAAAAAGCATCCTATTCGGACGCGGCCGCCAAGGAACTCGCCGAAAGCTAAAGTTCACTTCCCTTTAACTGCCAGACATGCAACGCCACAAGAAAGTCATCCAGCTCGCCAAAAAGATGGTGCTCCTCTCCCGGGACGACGCAGGCGTGATCACGGAAGCGCGGGTAGGGGAGGTTCTGGCCGGGCTGCGCCAGGTTCAGCCCCGCCATCATCTCCTCGTCCTTCGGAAGTATCTGAACTATTTGCGGCGCGAACTTGCGCGCCAAACCGCGGTGGTCGCGGCTCCAGTGGCGCTTTCTCCCGAATCCCTGGAAGCGATTGCGCAATACTATACCAAACTTTATGAGCGTCCCATCCAAGCGGTTGCCACAGAAGACGACAGCCTCATTGCGGGGGTTCGCATTCGCGTTGGTGATGATAGCTACGACGCTTCCGTTTCCGGCTACCTACAGCGCCTTGCCACGCGCGTTCAATAAATCCTTTAAATAACATATCTCCACTCACACGCCCTCTTCTCATGAGCTCAATAGTCGAACAAATTGAAAACGAAATCGCCCAACTTGAAACGGGCGCCGTCAAATCCAACACCGGAACGATCGTCACCATCGCGGACGGAGTCGCCAAACTGGCCGGACTCTCGGGCGTGATGTATAACGAAATGATCGACTTCGGCAATGGGGTCTTCGGCCTCGCCCTCAATCTTGAGGAAGACGAAGTCGGCTGCGTTATCTTGGGCGACTACTCCAAGCTCAAAGAAGGAGACGAAGCTAAAACAACCGGCAAGCTTCTTTCGGTCCCAGTGGGTAAAGGCTTGCTCGGCCGCGTCGTCGATGCGATCGGCAACCCCATTGACGGCAAAGGCCCGGTTAATTCTACCGAGACCTATCCGGTCGACCAAATCGCACCCGGGATCATTCCCCGTAAATCGGTCGACCAACCCCTCCAGACCGGCATCATGGCGGTCGACTCCATGATTCCCATTGGCCGTGGACAACGCGAGCTCATCATTGGGGACCGCTCGACCGGCAAGACCACCATTGCGATTGATACCATCATCAATCAGGCTAAAATCAACCGTCAGCACTTGAAAGAGGACGGTTCCTTCGAAGAAGGCTTCCGCCCGGTTTATTCCATTTACGTGGCGGTGGGGCAAAAGAATGCCAACATTGCCCGCACCATCAATGTCCTCGAAAAAGCAGGTGCAATGGAATACACCATTATCGTTGCCGCGCCGGCAGCTGACAATCCTGCCAATCAATACATCGCGCCTTTCTCCGGGGCCTCTATGGGGGAATACTTCATGCGTAACGGAATGGACGCGCTCATCGTTTATGATGACCTCTCCAAGCAAGCGGTCGCATACCGCCAAATCTCCCTCGTTCTCAAACGCCCCTCCGGTCGCGAAGCGTATCCCGGGGACGTCTTCTATCTTCACAGCCGCCTCCTCGAGCGCTCCGCCCGTGTCAATGAAGACAACGGTAACGGTTCCCTCACCGCCCTGCCGATCATCGAGACCCAGGCCGGAGACGTTTCCGCCTACATTCCCACCAATGTGATTTCCATTACCGACGGACAAATTTTCCTCGAAACCGATCTTTTCAATCAGGGCATTCGCCCCGCGATTTCGGTCGGTCTTTCCGTTTCCCGGGTCGGCTCCGCCGCGCAGATCAAGGCTATCAAGAAAGTAGCCGGTAAGGTGAAGCTTCAACTCGCCCAGTTCCGCGAACTTGCGGCCTTCGCGCAGTTCGGTTCCGATCTCGACGCCAAGACCAAAGCCCAGCTCGAACGCGGTGCCCGCGTCGTGGAGCTCTTCAAGCAAACCGCGTTCAACCCGATCCCCGTGGAAGTTCAGACCGCCCTCATCTGGGGGGCACAAAACGGATTCTTTGACAGCGTCGACACCAAGCAAGTCGTTGCCGCCACCACCAGTCTTCGCGAGTTCTTCGAAATGCGCGGCGCGAAATTGATGGGCACCATCCGTGCTGAAAAGCAACTCAATGAGGCCATCGAAGCCGACCTCAAGTCTGCCTTCGAAGAGTGGCAGGCCTCCTTCTCCGCTTAAAACATTCCCGTTCATAAACGCTTAACTTCATAAGATGGCTAACCTCCGCGATATTCGCCGACGCATCAAGTCGGTCAAAAACACCCGCCAGATTACGCGGGCGATGCAGTTGGTTTCCTCTTCCAAGATGAAGCGCGCGCAGGATGCCGCCATTGCGGGGCGTCCCTACGCCCTCATGCTCGCGGACCTGCTCGACTCGGTAAGCGAGAAGCTCAACCTCAGCGGCGCGGAGCTCGAACACCCCTTCTTCGAGAAGCGCGAAATCAAAACCCGCGGCATCCTCGTCCTCTCCACCGACAAAGGCCTTTGCGGACCGCTCAATACCAATCTTTTCCGCGAAGTTATTGAACAGGTCAAAGGACCCGCGAAATTCATCACGGTCGGGCGCAAGGCGACCCAATTCGTCGCCCGCACCCAGCGCGACCTCCTTGCCGATTTCACTGTTTCCGATAAAGTATCATTTTCGGAGATCCGGGGAATGCTCAAGCTCGCGATAGAGGCGTATCTCGATGGCACGATTGATACCATTGAAATCGCATACCCCAGTTTTGTGAATGTCCTCGTTCAGGAACCGGTCATCCAGAAACTCTTGCCGATTGTGGACCTTGAGGAAGTGCTCACCCAATTGCGCAAACGCACCAAGACCGAGGCCGCCACGCTGGAAGCCCGTCGCGATTCCCGTGAAATGTGCTTTGAGCCGAGCGCCAAAGCGGTACTAGCGGAATTGCCGCAGCATTACGTCAAGGTCATCGCGCACCAGCTCCTTCTTGAAAGCCGTGCCGCCGAGCACTGCGCCCGAATGGTTGCCATGAAGGCCGCCACCGATAACGCCAGCAACCTCGTCGACGACCTTACCCTCGATTATAACAAGGCCCGCCAGGCCGCCATCACTCAGGAAATTCTTGAAATCGCCGCGGCCTCCGCAGCCAACTAAAACCAAATTTTAATCAGTAACGCACCCAATTCTACCATCATGAGCAACCACGGAAAAATCGTTCAAGTCATCGGCGCCGTTGTCGACGCCGCATTCCCTATCGACAATGTCCCTGAAATTCTCGACGCCGTAACGATCGACTTCAAAGTCGACGGCGAAGACAAGCAACTCACTTTAGAGGTACAGCAGCACCTCGGAGAAGGCGTTGTTCGCGCGGTCGCCATGTCCTCCACTGACGGCCTTGTCCGCGGGATGGAAGTCAAGGGCACCGGCGGCGCGATTTCGGTGCCCGTCGGCGAAGCCGTTCTCGGGCGCATCTTTAACGTCACCGGTGATACGGTGGATGAAAAAGGCCCCGTTGCCACCGAGGAACGCCGTGGAATTCACCGCATGCCCCCCGAATTGGTGGACCAGGCGACCGAGGCCGAGATCCTCGAGACCGGGATCAAGGTCATCGACCTCATCTGTCCCTTCACCAAGGGTGGCAAGGTTGGCGCCTTCGGTGGTGCCGGGGTGGGTAAGACCGTCGTCATCATGGAGCTTATTAACAACATCGCCAAGGCGCACGGGGGATATTCCGTTTTCGCCGGAGTGGGTGAACGTTCCCGCGAAGGCAATGACCTTTACCACGAAATGTCGGATGCCGGCGTCATCGATCAGGAAAACATTGCCAATTCAAAAGTGGCACTGGTTTACGG
>DKOX01000063.1 GCA_002470925.1 Opitutia bacterium UBA7350
CCATGCAGATGAGTTGAGGGGTTTGTGGTGTTGCGGGTTGATCGTTGTTTGTTGATGGATTGGCTGAGCCGTATTTCGCAAGAAATCGTACATTGGCTTCAGCTTGCTGAGCTTTCAGTTTTTTATGTTGTGGTAGATCGCCATAAAAATAACGACTGACAATAAGAAGCCGTAGGAGGCTAAATGGCAACGCCACGAAAAACGTTTGATTGTTTTCCACTCCACATGCTTCCAAGCAAATAAAAGAATAATGCGTTCTGAATAAACGGAAACAAAGAAAAATGGAATGAGAAGAACGACCATCGCGCTTGGAATCAGCCAGGATAATACTGCCTCACTATAGGGCACGAGCCATGCAGCGCCTAGCGTTAATGTGAGCAAAACCTGAATGGGGGATTCCAATCCATATCCACTGCCACCACCGGTTGCCAATTCGATTGCTACTAAAG
This sequence comes from Opitutia bacterium UBA7350, assembly GCA_002470925.1. Lineage (GTDB taxonomy): Bacteria > Verrucomicrobiota > Verrucomicrobiia > Opitutales > Coraliomargaritaceae > UBA7445. Next base: position 450 of record DKOX01000063.1, read on the forward strand.
TAACCCACGCAAGAGGCCAACCAATGAAAGTGGAGATAAGGTTTGCAATTAAAATACCTGAGTAGCATCGGCACTTGCTAATAACATTGAGCGTTTCCTTGGCATAAAGAGCTTCAATAATAATCACGGGTATGATTAGGCCCGCCATTGGGGGCAGGGCTAGGTAGATCATTGGAACCCCGGCATTCGCAATGAAGCAGATTTCATAGGTGATGGCGGTCATTGCTCTACTTTATTTGATTGCATATCAGGTTACTTATAGAACGGTTGCGGAGGATTAGTCCTACCGTAATAATCATCAGGATCGTGTATTGAATGAATTGGGATTCGATTGGGGAATGAAAGGAATTACTGGTGGGGTGGGCTTGTTCCAGGAACCACAAGTAGGCGGTATAAATAAATTTCGGGAAGGTGTGAATCGCTAAAAAAAGCCCCATCAGGGGTACGGCGGCCCGAATGAGTGTCTCCGTGCTCAGTTTTTCAGCAGAAATAAGAACCGCATCCTTTGGAAAAAGGAGACGCGCAATCGGATGTGCGAAAAGCATGAGGGCTAACCCGAAGCAGAGCTGGATTCCCAAAAAACTACTTATAATGGCAAATAAATTGATGGAGTTGTCATTGTTCCATCGGTAAGTTTGTTCAAAAAATAAGCCGCTGATGCCGCCACCGAGTGAGAAAAAGAAATAGATAAATCCAATGATCCGTAGGATCAGGGTCGCGAGTGCTTGTTGGTGCATAGCATGCTGGGACTAATTCTTAATCGGAAGCCCTTCAGCATCCTTAAATGAACCACAGGCAATGATTACAAAATCTACGATAGTCCATATGCCTAAGGCTCCCAAGGTAAGAAGCATCAATAATCCTGTTCCAACTTTTCCAACATAGAAGCGGTGTACTCCGAGGGATCCCAGGAAGAAGCAGAGTAATATCGTTGGTACGAATCCTTTTTGGCTTTTATTCATCGTATCTTATGGTTGTGGGTTTTGGTTTAGAACTTGTCCGGGATAGCTAACAATTTTTCCATTCCCGTCCTTATAAACTCCAATCAGTAGCATGATTGTCACAATCAAGGTGTGGATAATATCTACTCCCAAAATGGGAATCGCGATCGCTGGGTTTCCTGTCAGCAAAAGAGCAATTCCTAAAAGGGTCATTCCGAGGTCAAGCAAACCGTGCATCCAGCATCCTAAATAAAAATGATGTATTCCCCAAACGCCGAATATTCCCGAAAGGCAAACCGCACAGATATAGTTTTTATCGGATTTCATATCAGCTGAATTACTTCAATGGATAAATATAAACACTGGGTTGTAAAATAAATAAATCAGCCACTAAAAAACTACCATTTTATGAGGTAAGTAAAATCCTGCGTGGTATTTGTCGCGCGACCTTAAAGATTTAGGATAGGGTTGAATCCTCGATGGATTCGGGTTCGAGGCCGGGGGTTTTGAGGGCGCGTTGGAGGACTTGCTGAAAGAGTTGCTCGGGGTTGAGACCGTGGCGGGCGCGGAGGGCCTGCACGTTGCTACCGTGCTCGATGAATTCGTCCGGCCAGCCGAGACGGAGGAGGGGGCAGTTTGAATTTGCTTCGTCGAGGGCTTCGAGGACGGCGCTGCCGAATCCGCCCTGAATGACGTGATCTTCGAGGGTGACGATGAGTTTGCTGGATTGCGCGGCTTCGAGGAGGGCGTCGGTATCGAGCGGTTTGGCGAAGCGGGCATTGACGACGCCTGCGGTGATGCCGTGTTCGCTGAGCTTGGCAGCGATTTGTTGGGCTTCTTCGAGCATGATGCCGTATGCCCAGAGGTCGACTTGGCCGGCGGGTTGGAGGCGTTGTGCTTTGCCGAGCGGCAGGGTCTTGGCTTGGTCTTTGACGGGGGTTCCGGTGGCGTTGCCGCGCGGGTAACGAATGAAGGCGGGGCCTTGGTAGGCGAGCCCGGTGGCCATCATGTCGGCGAGTTCGTCTTCGTTGGCGGGTGCCATGAGGACGCAGTGCGGAACGGAACGTAGGTAGGCGATGTCGAAGAGGCCGTGGTGGGTGGCGCCGTCGTTGGGCGAGAGTCCGGCACGGTCCATGCAAAAGAGGACTGGGAGTTTTTGAAGGGCGACGTCGTGAATGATGGGATCGATGGCGCGTTGCAGGAAGGTGGAGTAAATCGCGCAGACCGGATGAAAACCGGAGGTGGCCATCCCGGCGGCGAAGAGAACCGCGTGTTCCTCGGCGATGCCGACGTCGAAGCATTGGTCGGGCAGTTCTTTTTCAAGGATGTTGAGTCCGGTTCCGGAGGGCATCGCGGCGGTGATGCCGATGATGTTTTTATCCTTGCGGGCAAAGTCGGTGAGGGTTTTGCCCATGACGTCCTGGTATTTGGGCGGGGTTCCGGGGGCAGCGGGTTTACCTTTTCCGGTCTCGATATCGAAGGGGCTCGCGCCGTGGAAACGCTCAGGGTTCTCGAGGGCGACGTCGTAGCCTTTGCCTTTGGTGGTATGGAGATGGAGGAGGATGGGTTGTTCGGCGTTTTTGGCGAACTTGAGGTAATGCTCGACCTGCTCGGGGTCGTGCCCGTCGATCGGGCCGATGTAGCGTACCCCGTATTTTTCAAAGAGGGAAGAGGAGACAAAAAAATCCTTGGTTTCCTGTTTCCATTTGATGCCGAAGTTGATGAGGGCTTGCCCGCCGGGGACCTTTTTGAGGAAAGCTTCGATGTCGTCGTTGAGGCGGTTGTAGATGGGGTTTGTGATGAGGTCGTTGAAATAGCGGGAGAGGGCGCCGACATTCTTGGCAATCGACCATTCGTTGTCGTTGAGGATAATGATGAGCCGCTTGGTGCTGGAGGCGACGTTGTTGAGGGCCTCCATTGTGATGCCGCAGGTGAAGGCGGCGTCGCCGCAGACCGCAATCACGTGCTCGCCGGAACCGCGCCGGTCGCGGGCGGTTGCCATCCCGAGGGCTGCGGAAAGGGCGGTGCCGGCGTGACCCGCACCGAAGGCGTCGTGAGGGCTTTCCGCGCGGTTCATGAAACCGCTCAAGCCGCCGTCATTGCGAAGTTTGTCGAAGTCGGTGCCGTTGCGCCCCGTGAGGAGTTTATGTACGTAGGCCTGATGGGAGACATCGAAGACGAAGCGATCCTCGGGGGTGTTAAAAACGCGGTGCAGGGCGATGGAGAGTTCAACGACGCCGAGGTTGGGGCCCACGTGTCCGCCGTTGCGGGCGGTTGTGCGAATGATGCGCTCGCGGATTTCCCGGGCGAGATGCTCGCGCTCCTGCAGGCTCAGGTTCTTGAGGTCTGCGGGCGAATGAATTTGTTCAAGGAGGGACATGCGACTATTCGTTTTCGGCCTCGGGATCGAGCGCTTCGAGGGTTTTAGTGTCGAAGTTGAGCTTTTCGATGGTGAGTTCCGCTTGTTTGAGGTTGGCTTGGCAGGACTTTAGGAGCTTCGTGCCTTCCTCAAATTTTTCCACCAGTTCGGCGAGGGGCGTCTCGCCGTCTTCCATTGATTCTATGAGGGATTCGAGGCGCTCGAGCGCGTCCTCGAATGAAAGTTCGGTATTTTGGCTTTTGGACATATTGCTAAGGGTCCCGCTTAATATGAGTCGTAAGTGCTTGTGGGTCGAGACAAGAAGGCAATCGGGTGCAGGTTTATATTGGACGAATCGTACTTGGCTTCCTATGCTTTCAAAAATAATGAGCGAAACTTGGAAAATAGCGGCTTTTTACCGTTTTACAGACTTGAATGATAGTGCGGACTGGGCGCGGCGTTTGGAGGCGGTAGGGGAGGAGTCGGGTCTGCGGGGAACGATCATCGTAGCGCCGGAGGGGATCAATTCGACTTGCGCGGGTCATCCGGAGGCGATTGATGCGCTCATCGAATTGCTGCGATCGGATCCGCGCTTGGCGGATCTCGAGGTCAAATATTCCGAAGCGGATTTTTGCCCTTTTCCGAAATTCAAGGTTAAACAGAAGCCGGAAATCGTGACTTTTCGGCAGGCGGGTGCGGATCCGCAGGAAGTGGTGGGCACCTATCTCGACCCGCAGGAGTGGAATGAATTAATCCGTGATCCGGCGGTTTTGACGATTGATACGCGCAATGATTACGAGGTGAAGGTGGGCCAGTTCAAGGGAGCGCTGAACCCCAAGACCGATGATTTTGCCTCGTTTGCTGCCTTTGTGGAGGAGGAATTGCAGGGTCGGGAGGATGAAAAGATTGCGATGTATTGCACGGGCGGGATTCGTTGCGAGCGTTCGACGGCGTATTTGAAGGGCAAAGGCTTCAAGAATGTGTATCATCTGAAGGGCGGTATCTTGCGTTATTTGGAGGAAATGCCTAAGGAAAAGAGCCTTTGGGAGGGCGATTGCTTCGTTTTTGATTATCGAGTGGCGGTCGATCACGACCTGCAACCCGGGATGTGGAAGATCGACCCCGAAACGAGCGACCCGGTACCGATGTCACCCGAGGAGCAGGAAAAAATCGCAGGTCGTCGCCGGAGCGGGGCGATTTTCAAGAAACCGTACACAATATAGTTTGGGTGAGCCTGCCTCTTTCGTTGACAGCGGGGCTTAACTCTTGGTTATTAGATGCGTCTCTTCTTAGTGTATTTTTGTGATTAATGTAATCGTTAGTCATAGGCTAAGCTCTAAAAATGCAGGCATTAGCATTGTTCACTTTACTTCCAATGAAAAACAGATCCTCAACCCGCCAGGGCTTCACGCTCATTGAACTACTTACCGTTATCGCGATTATCGGCATCCTAGCCTCAATTCTGATACCATCCGTCAATACGGTTCGAAAAAACGTCAACATCGCCGCCTCAAAAGCAGCGCTTTCGCAATACGTAAATGCGATCCAGTCGTTCCGCAGTGAGTATAAATTTTACCCCTTCAGTGATTTGATCACCGGCACCAGCGAGGTGCTCGACCTCAGCAGCGCCGTCAACAGCGAGACCTTCATCAAAACCCTCAGCGCACGCAATCCCTCCGATAACGAATCGGTCGGCGAGGGTGGCAATCGCCGCCGCATCCGTTTCTACGAATTCTCCGAGCCGGAGTTTTTCACGGATGCGGACGGGGTAGTACAAAACACCCAATTGGCGGACCGCTTCAACAACAAGAAGATCTTTATCGCGATTGATACCGATGGAGATGGCGAAATCGAAGTGCCGGATCCGGAGGATTCGCAGGAAACAATCAAGCTCCGCGCCAGCATCACGGCCTACGTGGAAGCCGATCAGGCAATCAATGCCCCGGAGTATTTCCTCTACGAGTAAGACCGCGTCTTAACTTTAACATTCAATAATGACCCCGATTTACAAGGAAAAGACCACTCGAAACCGTGCCGGCTTTACGCTGGTGGAGTTGCTGGTGGTGATCTCAATCATCCTGATCGCTTCCACGATTCTCTTTACCGCCGGTTCCGGCGGAAAGGGTGTTTCCCTGAGTTCCTCCCAGCGCATCGTGGCGGGCATTGTCAAAGGTGCCCGCGCGCAGGCAGTTCTCAAGGGTGCCGAGACCCGCATCATTATTTACAATGACCTTGCCGGCGACCCCGACAAATACCGCCGCTACTTCGGGATTGTTTATTGGGGCACCGATAGTAACGGAGTTAGCGGTTGGCTCGCCGCAAATAAAGGCACCCTTCTGCCCGAGGGTATTTATTTTGATCCTGAAATCAGCAAAGGTTATACGACCGGCTCCACTATGCAACTCGACTATCCCCGCATTCGGGTTGGCGACAATACAGACCGTACCAACGGCGGCGGCGGCGAAGCATATTTCTACTATACCTTTGAAGACAACGGCGTGCTGGGCACCGAATTTGCCAATGCCTGGCTCGCGCTTCGTGCCGGGGTGCTCAAACCCGACGGCGATTCCTTCCGGCTCGATTTTGATGATCCCGAGGATGAATACCTCCGCGCCGCCCTCATCCTTCGCCGGGGCGGGAGCACCACCCCGGTCAATGATCCCGAATTGGTGAAGAAAAATTAAGTGACGCCATGACTCCTGTAAAACAACACTCCACCCGCCGCCTTGGTTTCAGCCTCATTGAGGTCGTTCTCGCGATCGGCATTTTTATGGTCACCGTCCTTGCTCTGGTCGGTCTCCTCGGGCCTACCCTCAAGTCAGTGGACGAAGTGGAGCAAACCGATGCCATCGCCTCGGTGGTCAATAGCCTCAATGCTTTCCTGCAACAATCACCGGAAATCGCCCCAGGTGCTTCCAAATTTGATGCGATCTTTAACGCCGTCGCCAATAATGGCCACGCCACCATCTTCATCTTTCAATCCTATTTGAATGCGGACTCCACCAATACGGAGCTCAAGATCGGGTTTTGGGGTGAAGACGCAGATGTCGCGACTGAAGCGCGCATCGCTACAGCAGACTTTGAATCCGG
>DKOX01000128.1 GCA_002470925.1 Opitutia bacterium UBA7350
TCTTTATGGTGAAAACGGAGGCGGTCTTGGGTGGGCGTGAGTTGGACGGTATTTTTGAAATGGTACGCTCGCGGGCGGGTCGTCCCTCACAATTACAGACGCAGGCGGACCGCCTGATTCAATTCTTTCTGCCATTGGTGGCAGGGGTCAGTTGTTTGACAGGCTTGTATTGGTTATGGGCGGATGACTGGGCCTCGGCGGTCTTCAACGCCATGGCGGTTCTGCTGGTGGCCTGTCCCTGTGCTTTGGGCTTGGCGACCCCCGTGGCGATTTGGCAGGGCCTCTATCGTCTTTCGCGCAGTGGTCTGGCGAGCCGGGACGGCGCTTTGATCGATACCCTTGCGCAAACGAGACGCATCTTTTTTGACAAAACCGGCACCTTGAGTGAGTCGCAATTACAAGTGACGGAGTGCGCGGTGATGGATGCATGGACGGAGCGCAAGCAGGATTTGCTGGCTGCGGTGCGCGCGCTGGAGTTGAAGTCGGAGCACCCGGTGGCGCGTTCGCTGACGCGTTATTGCGGGGAAGGGGATGACCGCCTTGAGTTGACGGATTTGAGGGATTATGCGGGCGCGGGTATTGGTGGACGGGTGCAGGGATTTGAGTTGCGGGTTGGCGAGGCGGGTCTGGTTCCAGGAGCGGAGGTGGCTGCGGGCTTGGCGCGATTGAGAGAAGACGCCGGGAAGCGTGTCTTTGCTTTTGTGGATAGCGAACTGGCGGCGGTATTTGTTTTGCGGGAGGTGTTGCGGGCGGGGGTGGACCGGACATGGGCGGAACTGGAATCCCTCGGAATCGCCAGCGAGATTTTGACGGGGGATCCCCGACCGCAAGTGGATTTGCCGGATTCGGTCTGCGTGCGAGCCGGTTTGCGGGCAAAGGAAAAAGCGGCGCGGGTGAGTGCATCGAGCGCCTCGGGGGAGCGACCTATATTTATTGGCGACGGCATCAATGATTCCGGCGCGATGGTCGAAGCCTCGGCTGCCATCGCGATGGGAAGTGGGGCAGCGCTGGCCCGTTGTGCGGCTGGGGCGCTCTTTGTGGGTGATCAGGTCGCATTTCTACCGGAGGCCATCCGTATGGCGCGCGCGCTGCAGCAACGCTTGCGAGCCAATCTGATCTACGCCGCACTCTATAACAGTGCCGGAATGCTTTTGGCGGCTAGCGGAAACCTGCACCCCGTGGCGGCAGCCTGTATTATGTTTGTATCCAGCGCATGGGTCCTGAGTCGGGCCAAGCTACCTGAAGAGGTATAAATTTAATTAATAGCTTTGATTGCTTTTTCTTATTGATGCGGCCTTGCGGGAAGTGAGCATTGCCAAGGTCAATTCTTATTCCTAATAACCCTATGATTAGTATCTAATAATTCGCGTGGATTCTGGTAAACCTGTAACTAAGCGTTAGTTTTAGTGGCTAATAACTTACCGATTTAAGTTCCTGCATTTTTTCAAAAAGACAATTGCTATTATTTATTAGCTGAATTTCATACGCCATTTAATGAGTTACCGACCTGCTAGGACCGTCTCAGTTAACGCAACGAAGCTTATTTGCCCATTGGGTAATAGTGTCAATTTCTTGGCGTCTCACACTTTCCACTACGGCTTGAAATCTTTCTAGAGTTACAATGGCGAATGTATTTCCAAAATGGGTGAACACCGTTCCGATCAAATTGATCGTGGGGCTTTTACTGATCAAGACAGCAGTGGTACTGGGGGTGACCTATTACTGCACGCCAAAGTTTACACGGGTGGGCTATGCCCCGACCCAACCGGTGGCCTTCAGCCATGCCTTGCACGCCGGGCAATTGGAAATTGATTGCCGTTATTGTCACACCTACGTGGATCGTTCGGGTCACTCCAACGTCCCGACAACGGAGGTATGTATGAGTTGCCACAGCATGGTGCGAAAGGATGATCCGCAACTGGCGGTGGTGCGCGACAGCTATGAATCTGGCGAACCGATACCCTGGGTGCGGATTCACAAGGTGCCCGATTATGTTTATTTTAACCACGCGGTACACGTGAATCGTGGAATCAGCTGTGTGGAATGTCACGGGCGCATCGACGAAATGGAAGTGGTGCACCATGCCAAGCCGCTGAGTATGGGCTTTTGCCTCGAGTGTCACCGCAATCCCGAAGATTACATCCGCCCGGTCGAGGAGGTTTACAACCTCGATTGGGAGCGTCCCACTGATGCCGCCAGCCAGGCGGAATTTGAAGGTTTTGTACACGATTGGAAAGTTAACCCGCCGCAGAGTTGTTCCGGCTGCCACCGTTAAAAAATTTTACGAACTACGATGAAGGAATTTGAAAATACAGGCCCACGCTATTGGAAAAGCCTCGATGGACTCGCGGAAACCCCGGCCTTTAAGGAATGGGTGGAGCGCGAATTTCCCGCCGGCGCTGCGGAGTTGGAGGGGGTCAATCGCCGCCAATTTATGAAGGTTATGGCAGCGTCCTTTGGGCTTGCCGGAATGGGCATGGCGGGTTGCCGCCGCCCGGTGCACACGATTCTGCCCTACGCCAAGCAACCGGAAAACCTGATTCCGGGTGTGCCTTCTTATTATGCGAGCTCCATGCCGGGCTTGAGCGGCAATGTTCCCCTCATTGTGGAAACGCACAGTGGTCGCCCCACCAAAGTGGAAGGCAACCCGAGCTACGCACCATTTGGCGGAGGGAGTAGCATTCAATCGCAGGCCAGTGTCCTCGACCTCTACGATCCCGACCGCGCCACCAAAAGCATCGCGAAGGGCGGCCGGCTCTCACCGGAGAAAGTCCGCGACCTTTTGGAATCGGTTCGGAAGGCGCATTTGGAGGATCAGGGGGAAGGCTTGGTAGTTTTGGCAGAACCGGGAACCTCTCCGAGTCGCGCTTCACTTTTAGAATCCTTGCAGGGCAAGTTCCCCAAGGCGACCATTGCGCAGTATGCGCCCTTGGCGCAAGACGCTTCCCGCGATGCCGCCGCGCTGGTCTTTGGAACCCCCTTGGACGCGCAACCGCAATTTGAAGCGGCGAAGCGCGTCCTCTCGATCGATGCCGATTTCATTACGGAGGGCGATGGCAATACTGCCTATGCCCGCGCCTTCACTAAAACCCGCAAGGTTAAAGACAAGAGCGATGCCGCCAAGATAAGCCGTCTCTATGTCGCGGAGAGTATTTTGACGAATACCGGTTCGATGGCAGACCACCGCCTGCGCCTGAGCAGCGGTGAAATGGGTGCCTTTGCGGCGGCGGTTGCGGTGGAAGTGCTCCGCGCCAAGCAAACCGGTGGTACACTGCAGGCGCAACTCGAGGGGATTGCCGCCCAGTTGAAAATCGACCCCAAATGGGTTGAGGAATGTGCCGCGGATTTGGTGGCGCATGGTGGGCACGCTCTGGTGGTAGCAGGTGCGCACTTACCGAAGTCGGTCCATGTTATCGTGCATGCCCTCAACGCTGCCTTGCAGGCTCCGATCCACTACCTGCCCGCGGCGGTGAAGGGTGCCGGAATCGAAGCCGCGGTTGAGCGACTCAACGCAGGCGGGGTCGAAAACCTCATCATTCTCGGCGGTAATCCCGTCTACAACGCACCAGTTGATCTGGACTTTGCGGCGGCACAAGCCCAGGCGAAACAGAGCATTTGCCTGAGCGAGAGCGCCAACGAAACCACTGCGATCTCGGATATCCTGGTGGCGCGTTCGCACTATCTCGAATCCTGGGGCGACGGACGCACCTTTGACGGCACCCTCGTTCCGGTGCAGCCCATGATTGAGCCCTTGTTCCCGACCTTCAATGAGTTGGAGGTCTTGGCTCGTCTGGCAGGTGCCGACACAAAAGATCCCTATACAATCGTGCAGGCAACCTTCAAAGCTCAGGGTGGTACGGATTTTAACCGTTTCCTCTCGGTTGGATTACTTGAAGACAGCGCCCCCCAGCCGGTCAAAGCCAACTACAATTTTGCCGCCGCCACAAAAGCAATTGCGGCGGATGCCGCGCTGGCATCGGTAAGCCGTCCCGACGCAGGCGCGTTGGAGGCACGCTTCACACCGAGCTCCCACACTCTGGACGGACGCTACTCGAACAACGGTTGGCTCCTGGAATGCCCCGATCCCATCACGAAATTGACTTGGGACAACGCGATTCTGATCAGCCCGCGCCTTGCGAAGGAATTGGAAGGGCGCGATGGGGTGCAAATTTTCCCCGGGCTGAAACCGATGAATCAGGACAACGCTTTCTTTGAAGCGGCGAAGGGTACGCTGCAAAGTAACAAGGCGGTCTTTAATCGCGGCAAGGAAATGGCGGTGCTCGCCGAGTTAACCATTAACGGACGCACCATCAAGGCACCGATTCACGTGGTGCCCGGAATGGCGAATTACACGATCCAGTTGCCGCTGGGCTTCGGTCGCAAGGTGACCGGTCGGGTCGGGCAGGGGAGCGGATTTGATTTTTACGGATTGCGCGAATCCGGCGCGAGTGGTTACGCCCTCAAGGCTGCGCTCAAATTAACACAGGAAACGTATCGCCTCGCCAATACCCAGGAGCACTGGTCAATGGAGGGCCGCGCCATTGTGCGCGAGGGCAATACCGATTACTACCAGAAGAAGCCTGATTTCGTGCAAAAGATGGGGGTCGAGTCGCACGCGCCCGCCAACTATGGAAAATATAAGGACAAGTCACTTCAGGAAAAATCCCTTGAGAACTACCGGGGCAACTCGGCCTACGTGCATCCGAAGTTCAACGCGCCCGATCCCAACGTTAAAGTCTGGAAAGGCAACGAGGACAAATTCCCCCAACCACAGCAATGGGGAATGTCGATTGATTTAAACAGCTGCACCGGCTGTGCCGCTTGCGTGGTTGCTTGTCAAAGCGAGAACAACATCCCAATCGTAGGCAAGGACCAAACCCTCCGCGGGCGCGAGATGCACTGGATGCGGATCGACCGTTACTTCTCCGCGCCGGAATATGATCAGACCAGCGTGCCGGAAGAGGTGCAGGTTTCCTTTATGGGGATGCTCTGTCAGCACTGCGAAAACGCACCCTGCGAAAATGTTTGCCCCGTGAATGCCACCGTTCACGACCGCACCGGTCTCAACGTGATGGCTTACAATCGTTGCGTCGGCACCCGTTACTGCGCCAACAATTGCCCCTACAAGGTGCGCCGCTTTAATTTCTTCGATTGGAACAAGCGCCAAATCGGTGATTTCTATAAAGGGCCTTTCGGTAAAGTGGATGTTCCCGAACTGGAGAAAATGCAGAAGAACCCCAATGTTACGGTCCGCATGCGCGGCGTGATGGAAAAGTGCACCTTCTGTGTCCAACGCATCGAGTCCGCCAAGATAGCACAAAAACGCGTGGCGGGCGCGAGCGATGACATTCGCGTGAAGGACGGCGCGATCAAGACCGCCTGTGAACAGGTTTGCCCGACCGATGCAATCGTCTTTGGTGATATTTCTGATCCGGATTCCGAGGTTTCAAAACTCAAGGACAGCGACCGCGATTACTCGGTGCTGGGTTATCTGAATGCCCGTCCCCGCACAACCTACCTCGCCCGCCTCCGCAATCCCAATAAACGCATGCCGGATTACTACGCCAAGCCGTTCGCATACCGCCAGTATGACGAGCGATACGGGCACGGCAGTGTTACCACTCAGGGTGATTCCCATGACGCCTACGGAGCCCACGAAGCGCACTAATTTCAACCAACACGAGCAACAATGGCATCTTCTCCCAATGACAGCCCCATGAGCCCGACGCAGGCCGCGATCCTTAGCAAGGTGCAGCCCGCGGAATTGGTCGAGCAACCGCTGGTCACCAATGATCGCGACTTCAACTGGGTCACCAACAAGATCTGCCGGATCGTGGAGACCAAGACCCCGACCTGGTGGTGGGTTTGCATGGCAGTCGCGCTGCTTACCGCATCCTTTACCGGGATGGGTCTTGCTTACCTCGTCAGCACGGGGGTAGGGGTCTGGGGCCTTGCCAACCCGATCAACTGGGGTTGGGCAATTGTTAATTTCGTTTTCTGGATTGGTATTGGTCACGCCGGAACGCTGATCTCTGCGGTGCTATGCCTGTTGAAGCAGGGTTGGCGCACCTCCATTAACCGCGCGGCGGAAGCCATGACGATTTTTGCGGTGATTTGTGCGGGTATTTTCCCGCTCTTTCACGTGGGTCGCATCTGGTTTGCCTGGTGGTTGTTCCCCTTGCCGAATGCCAACGCGATTTGGCCGCAGTTCCGCTCCCCACTGGAATGGGATGTTTTCGCGGTTTCGACCTACGGAACGGTCTCGGTGCTCTTCTGGTATATGGGCATGATTCCCGACCTCGGGGTTTTGCGCGACCGCGCGGTGCAGCGCCTCAAGTCCGGTATTCATGAGGGTGCGGGTTGGCTCACCAAGGGCATGGACGTTTTCCGGAAATACTTCTACGGGATCTTTGCGATGGGTTGGCGCAACGCCGGCAACCATTGGCGCAATTATGAAATGGCCTACCTCGTCCTCGCGGGCCTTTCCACCCCATTGGTGCTCTCGGTTCACACGATCGTTTCCTTTGACTTCGCAGTAGCCCAGTTGCCCGGTTGGCACACCACTATTTTTCCGCCTTATTTCGTGGCGGGCGCGATTTTCTCGGGATTTGGGATGGTCTTGACGCTCATGCTGCCGCTTCGGGCTGTCTATGGCCTGCACGACCTGATTACCCAGCGACACATCGACAACATGTGTAAGATTTGCCTCGGGACCGGTTCGATCGTCGGTTACGCCTACATCATGGAGTTCTTCATCGCCTGGTATGGCGCGAACCCTTACGAAAGTTTTGCATTCATCAACCGCGGCTTCGGACAATACTCCTGGGCCTACTACATGATGTTCGGCTGTAATGTCTTTACGCCCCAACTTTTCTGGTTCAGTGCGGTGCGCCGTAATGCCGCCCTCGTTTGGGTGATGTCCATTTTCATCAACGTCGGTATGTGGTTCGAGCGCTTCGTGATTACGGTTACCTCGCTTGCCAATGATTTCCTCCCCAGTTCCTGGGGTTACTACTCGCCCACGATTGTGGATATTTTCACGTTCTTTGGGACCTTCGGGGTTTTCAGTGTGCTTTTCCTGATGTTTGTTCGCTTCCTTCCACTCATGCCGATTGGAGAAGTCAAATACGTCATGCCACAGGGTGATCCGCACGGCCCCAGCGACCATGTGAAAGGAGGGCACCACTAATGTCAAAGACTCACGCCATCATTGCCAGCTTCCCTGACACGCCAAGCCTCTACCACGCTGCCGAAAAGGTGCGCGACGCCGGTTACAAGAAGTGGGACACCTATTCCTCTTTCCCGGTGCACGGGATGCCCGCCGCTCAAGGACAACCGCGTTCCAAGGTGCCCATCTTTACCTTCTGTGGCGGCCTCACCGGGTTTTCCATCGGGCTCTCGATCGTTTGGTTTATGAACTTTTTCGACTATCCGCTCATCGTGGGGGGCAAGCCCTTCTTCAGTCCGGTCTTCCCGTTCCCCATTATGTATGAGTTGACCATCCTCCTCTCGGCCTTCGGGACGCTGGGTGGTATGTTTATCACCAATCTCCTGCCGCAACACTACAACCCCTTCTTTGAAAGCGATACTTTCCTCGAAGTGGCGGGCGATCGCTTGCTCATCGCTATTGAAGCGCGCGATTCAAAGTTCGACGCGCAGAACACCCGTCAATTCCTGGAGTCCATCGGCGGCACCGATATCGAAGAAATTACTGCCTAGATTTTCGCCATGCGTATTTTCCTTCTCATCTTTACCTTTATTGTTTTTGCGGTGGTTTCGATCCTCGGTTTCCGCGGGTCGCTCAGTAAGAACACCCCGATCGAGGTTTTTCCCGACATGGATCGCCAGGCGAAATACAAACCGCAGGCGGAAAACGGGTTCTTTGAGGACGGCCGCAATGACCGTCCCCTGCCCGCCCAAACCATTGCGCGCGGGAATTACCTGAATCAACAAGCGGTCTTCAGTCCCGAGTTTGCAGATTCCAAACTCGGTGACATGGCCTACAACCTCGGCAAAAATCCGGACGGTAGCTTTGTCAAAAAAATACCGATTGAGGCAACGAATGAATTGATGAAAATAGGGGAGGAACGCTACTCGATTTTCTGTGCGGCCTGCCACGGAGCAGCGGGTGACGGCAACGGTGTAACGAAGCCCTACGGCGTCTTGGCCGCTACCTACCACGACAACCGCCTGCGCTCGGTTGAGGACGGTTACATCTTCGACGTCATCACCAACGGCAAGGGGCTTATGTATGGTCTCAAGGACCGCCTCTCTCCGCGTGAACGTTGGGCCGCTATCCTTTACGTCCGTGCCCTCCAGCAATCACAAAACGCCTCGGTCGAGGTGCTCAACCCCGCCCAGCGCATTGAATTAGGATTTTAATAATGAATACCGACGGATCACAGGCTTATGGCAAAAAGGTCGGCTCGATCGCCCTCCTAATCGGACTCTTTTTCACGGTCCTCGCCGGTTATGGATTCTATCAAGGCTGGCAAACCGGGGATGCGCGTCCCATGATGAGTTGGTTGATCGGGGTCGCTTTCTGGATGTCGATTGCGATCGGGATGCTGTTTATAACGCAAATCTGGCACGTCTTTCACGCGCGCTGGCCCACCATCATTCGCCGTCAGTGCGAGCACGGCTTCAGTGCCTTTCCCATCCTTTTTGTTCTTTTTATTCCGCTCCTACTGGTGCCTTTTTTGCACGAAAACCCGGGCCTCCTCTGGAAGTGGATGAATGGAGTGAATGAACTGCCGGGTCATGGAACCGTTGGGGAGGATCCCATCTTTACCTGGAAGCAGCCCTATCTTAATATAGGATTCTTCACGGCGCGCGCGGTGGGGGTTTTTGTCACCTTTATTCTAATCGCGGGTCTCCTCCGCAAATGGTCCTTCGATACCGACACAAGCGGCGACATCAACAATACCCACAAAGCGCGGCGTCTTTCCTCGATCGGGCTCTTCATCTGTGCAGGTGCCGCCACGATCGGTGCAATCGACTGGTTCAAGTCCCTCGAATATCATTGGTTCTCCACCATGTATGGGGTTTGGTTTTTTGCCGCCTCGATGCGTGCGGCCCTCGCCACCATTCTCATTCTTTCTGTGATTCTCGCGGCCCGCGGTTACCTGCAGGGTATTCTCAAACAGTCACACCGTTACGACATTGGCTGTATGATGTTGGCCTTCACCGTCTTTTGGGCCTACATCAGTTTCTCTCAATATTTCCTGATTTATAACGCCAACATTCCCGAGGAAACCTTTTGGTATAACATCCGTGAGAAAAATGGCTGGTGGCCCATCAGTATGTGCCTGATCTTCGGTCACTTCCTCATCCCTTTCCTCATCCTTCTCTGGTATAAGACCAAGGTCGTTATTTGGCGGAGCGTCGCCATCTCTTGCTGGATTCTGGTCTTTCACACCATTGATCTGTATTGGAATATCGTCCCCGGGAAGATTCCCGCCGACAACGCCTACGGCTATACGGTGCGTCCCTTTACGGTGGAAATCTTTGATATAGCCGCCATTATTGGCTTTGGCGGTTTGTGCATCTGGGGTTTCTG
Source organism: Opitutia bacterium UBA7350 (assembly GCA_002470925.1). Lineage (GTDB taxonomy): Bacteria > Verrucomicrobiota > Verrucomicrobiia > Opitutales > Coraliomargaritaceae > UBA7445. The sequence goes on from DKOX01000128.1 coordinate 9,560, forward strand.
CCGTAGCATGAATAAGGCGGAGCCTATTCCGGTACGTGATCCCAATATTGAAAATTCACTTAACTACATTGAGTAATTCCACGATGTCGTCTTCAACACCCGCATTTTTAAATCGCAGTTTCACTTTTATTGGTGCGCTGGGCGCGATCCTCATCTTCGCGGTTATCATATACATCGCCTATTTGCCCAACCGTGCCGATCGGGTGGATGCTGCGGTGGTCGCCGACCGTCAGGCGAAGGCTGACGAGGCCCGCGCGGCCGGTATCGCGAAGCTGAATGCTTTCGCGGTGGTGAATAAGGAGGCGGGCACGGTTCGCATCCCAATCGAGCTTGCCAAGGAATTGACCCTTAATAACTATATTGCAGACGAAAGCCAAAGCGTTGAGGCACCCGCCGAGGCCCCAAACCAAGTGCTTGAGTAATGCCAGTTGAAAATTATCTCGAACTTTTGCCGATCATCCTGCTGGGAATCTTCTTCTTCGCGGTCACGGCTTACATGCTCTATTGGGCGGCTAATCGAGGCTACTTCCGCAACATGGACGCTCAGTCCCGGGTTATTTTTACGGAGGAAGAACCGGAAGGGGAGCTTTCGGATTCCTTCCCGAACAAAGATTGAATTTAAATATGAGCGAAAGCACTGAACAAACTGCTGGTACGGTCATTCCCTATACCACGAATGATCCCTCCATCCGGGCAGAATTGAGCGAAATCGACCGTTCAATCCGCACCGCTTCGGTGTTTTTCATCGTCTCGGCGGTGGGGTGGCTGATTCTTGGCACGATCTTCGCCCTCATTGCGGCGATCAAGCTGCACGAACCCAGTTTCGCGGCGGGTACTGAATACAGCACCTTCGGGCGCATGCGCGCCGCCCACCTGAATGCCATGGCTCTCGGCTTCGGTAACAACATGATCTTCGGGGTCTGCCTCTGGATTATGGCGCGTCTTTGCCGCGCGCCGATCCGCCACGGCGGGCTCCTCCTGATCGCCGGAGCCTTCTGGAACATCGGTCTCACGGTTGGGATTGCGGGCCTTATTAAGGGCGACATCACTTCGGTCGAATGGCTTGAGATCCCGAGTTACGCTACCCCGTTGCTCGCAATTTCCTATATCCTTGTCGGGATTTGGGGCGTCATGGCATTCCGTTTTCGCAAGGGTGATCACGTCTATGTTTCCCAGTGGTATTTCCTCGGCGCGCTCTTCTGGTTCCCTTGGCTCTATGTGATTGCGCAGATTATGATCATATGGGCTCCGGCGCAGGGCGTGGTGCAATCAATAACCAACTGGTGGTTCGCACACAACGTCCTTGGGCTCTGGCTCACGCCGATGGCACTGGGTACCGCTTATTATTTGATTCCCAAAGTGCTGGGGCGTCCGATTTATTCCTACTATCTGTCGGTGTTGGGATTCTGGTCGCTCGCGCTCTTCTACAACTGGGCAGGGGTACACCACCTTATTGGCGGCCCCGTTCCGGTCTGGCTCATCTCTGCCGGTATTGTGGCTTCGGTCATGATGGTTATTCCGGTTGTGGTGGTCGCGATCAATCACCACATGACAGTTGTGGGGCTGCATCGTGAGGGCTGGCGCAGTCCCACCATGCGTTTTGTCGTCTTCGGCGCGATTAACTATACTTTTGTGAGTCTCATCGGTTCCGCGATGGCTTTGCGCGACGTCAATCTCGTGACGCACTTTACACACTTCACGGTGGGGCACGCTCACCATGGAGCCTACGGCTTCTTTGCGATGATCCTATTTGGCGGGGTTTACTACATGATGCCGCGTATGCTGCATCGTGAATGGCCCTCTGCGAGTCTTATTAAAATTCATTTTTGGGGCAGTGCTCTCGGCATCCTGCTCATGGTCTTCGCGCTTCAGATTGGCGGCTGGATTCAAGGTCTCCAAATGAATAATCCCGAGATCGCTTTCCTCGAGGTGGTGCAAAATACCATGCCCTGGCTCAAGGCGCGTAGTATCTCGGGTTTTCTCCTACTGGTTGCCCACATCGCATTTGCAGTCAATTTCTTCTGGATGCTCTTCGCTGCCGGAAAGATCAAAACCAAGGACACTCCCACCTTGTTTAACGCTAAAGAGGAGGGCGCTGCCTGATGAAAAGTCTCCCACTTTTATTTCTCGGCATCTTTTTCATGTTGGCTTTCTCCTTCACCGGGATCGTCCTGACCAGCCACGTCCAGTTCGGGGCGCTTGAACAAACCACCGAAAGCCTGGAGGCGGACGAAAACGGCAACCTCGTTATGCCGGAAGGCGAAACCCTTTATCCTCTCATCGAAGGTGGCTTGGCGCTACAGGGCAAGGAGGTCTATATTTCAATGGGCTGTATCTATTGCCACAGTCAGCAATCCCGCCGCGAATCCTTTGGTGCAGACGTCGCCCGAGGTTGGGCGCAACGCGCGACCGTCCCGCGTGACTACATTTCCCAGAGCCGTGTCCTGCTCGGCACGATGCGTACCGGTCCGGACCTTGTGAATGTCGGAGGCCGCCTGCAGGGTGACGGAGGCCGCGAGTGGCACCATAAACACCTCTACAATCCGCAAATCACCTCTAAGGGTTCCAATATGCCTCCCTTTGCCTTCCTATACAAAGTGCAAGCAATTGACGGGGCGCCCTCGGCCGACGCGGTCGCGATCCCGGCGGACTCACCCTATGCACCGCCCGCGGGTTATGAAATCATACCCACCCGCCGCGCGAAAGCACTGGTGGAATATTTGCTCAGCCTCAAAATCGATTACAGTCTCCCCGAAGCACCCATCCTGGACTAATGAGCGACGATACCACATCACAGGATTTCACCTCGAGCAGCGGATTTGAAAAAGCCGCGATGCAGGATACCGATATGCAGGCGATACACGCTCCGCAACTCAAGCGCGAACGCGTCGAGCCGCACGAGCGGCAATCACCGATCCCCATCAGTCTGCTGACTATGATTTCCCTCTTCGCATTTTGGGGCGGTTACTATTTCTCAAACTACTCGCAGGACTTCCGTTGGGACGCGTATGATCCCGACGCCAAGGGTGGCGCGGGTGAAGTGGTGGTTGAAGAAAAACCCCTTGCCGAAGTGGGTGCGCGCATCTTCCGCGGTCAATGCGTGGCATGTCACCAGACCACCGGTCTCGGGGTCGCCGGGGCCTTTCCTCCCTTGGTTGAATCGGAATGGGTCTTGGGTAATGAAGAACGCCTCGCGCGCATCCTGATCAACGGCCTCAATGGCCCAATCGAAGTGCTCGGTGCAACTTACAACGGCAACATGCCCGCCTTCGGACCCAATGGCCTGAACCTCAAGCCGAAACAAATTGCCGCAGTCCTGACTTACATTCGTCAGGAATGGGGCAACAGCGCCCCCGAGGTCAGTGTTGAGGCGCTCGAAGGCTACCATGCCAAATACGGTTCCCGTCCCGAGCCCTGGACCGCCGAGGAACTCCTCGCCGATTTCCCAATGGAATAGCCTGATCCCTTGCTTTGCTGCGCTGCGTCTATTTTTTGAACGCGGAGATTAGGTGTGGTGGAGAAGATTGAATGGGAAGTTGAAGGTTGTGGGTTTAAATTATCTTAATCCAACTCTTGCTCTTAATAATGGACAAGAATGTTCACCATGGAAGCACGAAGAGTACAGAGCGTTGCCAAAACACTGAATCTTTATTCAAAATTTCTGTGTACGCGGTGCCTTTGTGGTGAGTTCAAAGTTGGAAGTTAGTAAGATGAAGATAAAGCGTTCGGCGTTTGATGTTCTTAAACTATTTATATTTCGAGGGCGTGAATGCCGCCTGTGAGTATTTCGATGGTTTTTTCGATGTGATGGCTTTGGTGGGCATTGCTGATGAAACAGGTTTCGTAGGGTGAAGGGGGGAGGTAGATGCCGTGCTCGAGGGCGTAATTGAAGAGTTGTTTGAAGGCGCTGGTATTGCTGGCGGTGGCTTCGTTATAGTTGCGAACGGGTTGTTTAGCGAAGAAGAGGGCGAACATGGAGCCGACTTGTGGCACTTGCAGAGAAATGCCTTTTTGATGAGCGGCATCCAATAAGGCTTGGGCGATTTGCGCGCCCATCGCATCGAGGGTGGGATAGGGTTGTGTTTGGAGGAGTTTGTCGAGGGAGGCGATCCCGGCGGCCATCGCGAGGGGGTTGCCGCTCAGGGTTCCCGCTTGGTAAACCGGCCCGAGGGGGGCGAGGTGATCCATGATTTCGGCCTTGCCGCCGAAGGCACCGACCGGGAGGCCGCCGCCGATGATTTTACCGAGGGCGGTGAGATCGGGGGTGATTCCGATGCGTTCCTGCACGCCGCCGGGAGCGAGGCGGAATCCGGTCATGACCTCGTCAAAGATCAGGACGGTGGAGTGTTGGGTGCAGAGTTTGCGAACTCCTTCGAGGAAACCCGGCTCGGGGAGAATGAGGCCGCAGTTGGCGGGGTAGGGTTCGAGGATGAGTCCCGCGATCTGGTCGCCCTGTTCGGTGAAGCAGGCTTCGAGCGCTTCGAGGTCGTTGTATTCGAGCACGATGGTCTCGGCGGCAAAGCTGGCGGGGATGCCGGCGCTGTCGGGGTTGCCGAGGGTGAGGGCACCGGAACCCGCTTTCACGAGGAGGGAATCCACGTGGCCGTGGTAACAGCCTGCGAATTTAATGATTTTATCGCGCCTTGTGAATCCCCGGGCGAGACGGATCGCGGAAAGGGTGGCTTCGGTTCCGCTGTTGCACATGCGGATTTTTTCAACGGAGGGGACCATCGCGACGATGCGTTCCGCCATTTTGACTTCATCGGGGTTGGGGGTGCCAAAGCTGGTGCCACGGTCGAGGGCAGTAGCCAGGGCGGCGCGGATGTCGGGGTCGTTGTGACCGTGGATGGCGGGGCCCCAGGTACAGACGTAATCGATGAGTTCGCGACCATCGCTGGTATGGAGTTGGGCACCTTCGGCGCGGGCGGTGAAAAAGGGACTGCCGCCGACGGAGCGAAAGGCGCGCACCGGGGAGTTGACGCCGCCGGGCATGAGGGCCTGCGCTTTTTTGAAGAGTGCGGTTGAGCTGGTGTCGTTTTCCATGGAATGTAGCGTTGAATCGGGAAGCAGTTTAATTGACGTATTTTTGCACGATCGGGATGCGTCGTCCGACCCCAAAGGCGAGGGGGCTTGTTTTGAGTCCGGGGGCGGCTTGTTTGCGTTTGTATTCGTTGAGGTCAACGAGCCGCACGATAGCGTCGACGATCTCGGATTGGTAGCCCGCTGCGGTGATTTCGGAGCGGGAGCGGCCTTCTTCGACGTAGAGTTGAAGGATGCCGTCGAGGATGGGATAAGGCGGCAGGGAATCGGAATCGGCCTGGTCGGGGCGGAGTTCGGCGGAGGGGGGCTTCTCAATGGTATTGAGGGGGATCATCTCGTGCTCGGCATTGAGGTGGCGGGCGAGGGCGTACACCTTCATCTTCGGGAGGTCGGAAATCACCGCGAGACCACCGCACATATCGCCGTAGAGGGTGCAGTAACCAACCGCGATTTCGCTCTTGTTGCCAGTGGTGAGCAGGAGGGCGCCGTATTTATTGGAGAGCGCCATGAGCAGGAGACCTCGGGCGCGGGCCTGCAGGTTTTCCTCGGTGACGTCGGCGGGTAAATCCTTGAAGAGCGGCTGGAGGGCGTGTTCGGCGGCGGCGACGGTTTCGCTGATCGGGATTTCGTGAAATTGGATGCCGAGTCGTTGGGCGAGATCGGCGGCGTCACGGCGGCTGTGTTCACTGGAAATGGCAGAAGGGAGCGCAATACCGATGACGTTTTCCGGACCCATCGCCTCCGCGGCGAGGGCGCAGACCACGGCGGAGTCGATCCCACCGCTGAGCCCCAGGAGAACGCGTTGGAATCCGCATTTGCAGGCATAATCGCGGAGGCCGAGGACGAGCGCCTGATGGATGGCGGCCATGCCAACGGGGTTATAGTAAGGGGAGATGGGCGTGGCTTCAGCCAGAGAAAGATCGACGACGGCGTTTTCGGGTTGGAAGGAGGCAAGTCCTGCAAGAATGCCGCGTTGGGGATGATGGACGATGCTGCCGCCGTCAAAAATGAGTTCGTCGTTGCCGCCGACCGTATTGCAATAAATGACGGGGCAGTTGCAGCGTTCGGCGGCAGCGCGGACGAGGGCTTCGCGTTGACCGGCCTTGCCGCTCTGCCAAGGACTGGCGGAAAGATTGAGGAGGTAATCCAGGTTTGCTCCGGCGAGTTCCTTGAGAGGATCAGCAGGATAACGCGCTTTGGCGGGTTGGTCGGATTGAGCCCAGATGTCTTCGCAAATGGTGAGTCCGATCTTGAGCCCTTTCCATTGGTGGATGCACGGTGCGGCGGCGGGTTTGAAGTAGCGGGTTTCGTCAAAGACGTCGTAGGTCGGCAGGAGGCATTTGCGCCCGATGGTTTGGATGGCGCCGTTTTCGCACCACGCGGCGGCGTTGTAGGAGGCGCCGTCCTGATTGATCACGGTACCGGTAACGAGGGGGATCGTGCCGGTTTTGGCAGCAAGCGCATGGAGAGCGTCTTCGGTATCGCGAACGAATCTGGATTTGAAGAGGAGGTCGCGGGGTGGGTAGCCGCAGGTCGCCAATTCCGGAGCGAGGATCAGGTCGGCGCCCGCATCGACCAATTCATTATACGCCTCAAGTAAGCGGGCGCTGTTGCCGGAGAGGTCTCCGACGGTGGGATTGATTTGTGCGATTCCTATTTTCATGCGCTGCGACGAACAGTTATTTATAGTTAATAACTGTGATTCTTAAGAATTTGTTTGTTTGCGAACGATTGCAAATGAAAGATGCGGGTTGATGGCATCAAAACTACTACGTCCTACAACATTCATATTGGCCTCGGCGTCACCGCGCCGCCGGGAACTGCTCTCGCGTTTGGTTTTGGATTTTGAGGTGGAGGCCGCTCCAGTCGAGGAATCGGAGTGCACCGCGCGCGGGCCGGAGTGGATGGTTGCGCATAATGCCGCTCTGAAGGCGGATGCGGTGGCACGCAAAGCGGAAGCGGCCTTGGTGCTGGGCTCTGACACCACGGTTGCGGTGGGGGGTCGGGTGCTCGGCAAACCACGGGATTTGGAGGAGGCGCAGGAGATGCTGGAATTGCTCTCCGGAAGGGAACACACAGTTTACACCGCGGTGGCTTTGCGCTGTCGCAAGCGCGCTTACGCGTGTGATTTTGTGGAGGCGAGCAAGGTGCGTTTCCGTGTGCTGAATGCCGCCACGATCAAAGCCTATCACGCGCGGGTCAACCCCCTCGACAAAGCGGGGGCATACGGAATACAGGAGGGTCGCGAAATGATTATAGATTCGGTGACGGGTTCAGTGGAAAATGTAATGGGCTTGCCGATCCAGCGTTTGTCTGGCATTTTAAAGGAACTGGGATTAGAAATGCGGCTCTCAAGTAGCGAATGACCGTGGATGCGACCAACAGTGTGCAGGTATCGGATGCCTCAAAGGGGTATTTGCCTGATGGGCGGTATACGGTTCGCAATACGCGTTTGGCGTTCGTGCTTTCGATTCTCTTGCACCTGGTTTTTCTGTATTTGCTTCCCGAGCATATGTTGCCACAGGCCGCCTTGCCAAAGGAACCTGAAGCGCTCGAGTTAGAGCTCGCGATAATAAAGCCGGAAGAAATGCGATTTGTGGAGGCAAATCCTGATGCGCCGGAGAATACGCCCGATACTACGAAGCAATATTCCTTCCGGAATCAGCAGGCGGCGGAAGCGGATCCGGTCCCGATGAGCGCTGAGAACCAGCCGAGGGTGGATGGGGTGGAGCAATCCCAGAAAATCCTGGAAGGACAGCTTGCGAGTCCAGCCGTAACGCCGCAGCCAGCGGCTGGAGCGGCGAATCAAAATCCGTCGCAGGTGACGATGCCCGCCGCCTTGCCAGCGAAGGGAATCGAGCGACCGGAGTTTTTAAAGGAGCGCGCGCCAAGAGAAATGGCAGAAGAGGGGAGTGCGCCGTTGCAGGAGGTCGCGGCCCAGGCAAGCGGGGAACCGGATGGAATAGTGCGGCTTTATCAACCCACCGAGGCAACGGTGCCGAACGGGGATCCCACGCAGGCGAAGCCGCGCCCGCGCCTCGATCCAAAATTGATCATGGGGCCGCTGATGCAAAGTACGGGGAGTGCCTCGCAGCGCGGGAAATTATCGATCAATGCGAGCTTCAGTGAATTCGGGGAGTATCAGCAGCAATTTTTCGCGGCGGTCGTGACCGGATGGTATCAGGATATTGAGTATTATCAGCCGATCGATCTAAAGACGCGGGTTCAGGTGCGTTTTACGATGCGGTCTGACGGCACCGTGACCGACGTAAAGGCAGTACATTCGACAGCTTCCGATATTGCGACCATTATTTGCGAGAATGCGATTTCGAAACCAAAACAATTTCGCCCTTGGACAAAGGAAATGGTTGAAGTATATGGTGCTTCGCATGAATTAACCGTAGTATTTATCTATCAGTGAAAATAGAGACATTAGAGCCTTCGCATTTGCCATTTGGAAAAGGGGTGCGGATTTTAGACTACAATAAGGATGGTGTGCTGGTACTTGAAAAACCGACGGGCTTGATGTCGCATCCCAATCGAAAGGAGGACGAGAAGCGGTCCTTGCTGAACGCATACTATGACTTCAGGATGGAATGTTACCGTTGGGTCGATGCGGAGGGTCAGGAACGAGAGGCGGATTTGATTCACCGATTGGACTCGGCAACCTCTGGAGTGATCCTGCTTTCCTTGAATCGCAAGCTCACGCCGGTCATCAAGGATCTATTTGCGAGGCACAAAGTAACGAAGATTTATTACGCGCTGGTTAAGGGTTCGCCTAAAGGGGTGGCAGGTGTCTGGGATGATCGTTTGATGAAGGATCGAAAAAACGGGAACCGCATCATTCGCAATGCCGTTTCAGTGCGGGCGAAGTCACGGTATCAGCTCATCCGCAAGGCCCGGGCTGGTTTTCCGCTTTCGCTGATAAAACTGTTTCCGGTGACGGGGCGGACGCACCAGCTGCGTCTTCAATGCAGTAAGCATAAAATTCCGATTGTGGGCGATCAGACCTACGGGAGTTTTAGCTTTAACCGCGACGTTAAAAGCGAGACTCGTATTAAGCGACTGATGCTACATTCCAGCGAAATCATATTTAGCTATTATTTTAATGGCGTGAATACAAAGGTGCAAGTTAGCGCACCCTTACCCCTGGAATTTGACGCCTTGTTGGATTTTCGTCCAGGTATGGATATGGAAAAACTACTGATTCAGAAGTCCCTGATGGAGCAGAACTCCAAAATGAGTGGTCGGTAGCATTCGCGCTCTTCGTTTGCCAAAGCGGTTATTCGTCACATAGTTTTGTAATAAACACCTAAATGGTATGCCTAATTCTCGATTTGATACTGAAATTATACGTGCTGATTTTCCAATTTTACACCGGGAAGTTGGTGGGCGCCCGCTTTCCTATTTGGATAATGCCGCGACTGCACAAAAGCCTAAAGCAGTGATTGATGCGCTGGAACGTTACTATACTTTTGAAAATGCCAACATTCACCGCGGAGTTCATTATTTGAGCGAGCAGTTGACGGAAGCTTACGAAGCGGTGCGGCTCCAAGTAGCGGATTTTCTGGGCGCGAAGGATGCGGCCGAGGTCATTTTTACCCGGGGTGCGACCGAGGGTATCAACCTTATTGCAGAGGGATTCAGTAAAACTTGCCTTGGGCCGGGTGATGAAATCCTGATTACTCACATGGAGCACCACGCTAATATCGTGCCCTGGCAAATGGCCGCGGAGCAATCGGGCGCGCAAGTCAAGGTGGTTCCAGTTTTGCCGGATGGTTCGCTTGATATGGAGGCGTTACCGGCGCTTTTAAATGAGCGCACCCGCATTTTTGCTTTTGTGCACACCTCCAATACTCTGGGCACCATTAACCCGGCAAAGGAAATGATCGCAATGGCGCATGCCAAAGGCATCCCGGTTTTGTTGGATGGGGCTCAGCTCGTACCGCATGCACCGGTGGATGTCGCGGAATTGGATTGCGATTTTTTCGTCTTTTCCGGGCATAAACTCTTTGGTCCGACCGGGATAGGGGTCTTGTGGGGCAAGCGCGAATGGCTGGAGCGCCTGCCGCCGTATCAAGGTGGAGGTGATATGATTGAGGTGGTCGATTTTGCGGGGACGACTTACAAGGGCTTGCCGGGTAAATTTGAGGCGGGCACACCGCATATCGCTGGCGTGATTGGCTTGGGTGCGGCGATCGATTACCTGAATGGTATGGATCGCACTGCTGCCCTTGTGCACGAAGAAAGTTTGCTAAAGGCGGCGACCGCGGCGCTGGTGGAAGTTCCCGGACTTCAGATCTTTGGAACCGCGCCCCAAAAAGCCTCGGTGCTTTCCTTCTTGATCGAGGGCGTGCATCCGCATGACATTGGCACCTTTCTCAATGCCGACGGAATCGCGATTCGGGCCGGGCATCACTGTACGCAGCCCCTGCTCAAGGAATTCGGTTTTGCCGCGACCGCCCGCGCCTCATTTGCCTTTTACAATACTCTGGAAGAAGTCGAGCGATTGCGTGCGTCGCTGCACAAGCTCCGCCAATTTTTTGATTGAGGGTCATCGGCGGATCCAATGCCCTGCCATCCAGCATGAATGACGAAAACGCACTACTAAAGGAGTTGTATCAGGCCACCATTCTTGAGCACAATAAGGAGCCCCGTCATTACGGCATTTTGCCGGACCATACCGAGGTCAAAGAAGGTTATAACCCGCTCTGCGGTGACAAAATCACCTTTTACCTGAAGCGTTCTGAAGAGGGAAAAATAGAAGCAGCAAGCTTTGAATGCGCGGCCTGCGCCATTTGTAAGGCGAGCGCCTCCATCCTGCTTGAAAAAGCGATGCAGGACAAGTTCCGTCATTTTGAAGTGCTGCACGCCAAGGGTCTGGCACATTTGGAGGGTAACTCGGCGCAAGCTGATAGCCAGGCAGATGAATTTGCGGCATTGGGAGCAGTCCGGGCCTTCCCGTCCCGCCTGAACTGTGCGCGTCTTCCCTGGGACACATTAAAACCAGATTAACCTAAGATGGGGTAAGTAACCCGCTTAAGTTGGGTTTTTTATTTACAGTTATTGACAGTATAAAAAATAAGTATATTACTCTTTTGGTAAAATAATTTTATTAACTAGATACCCCTCGACGTGTATAATTATGAAAAATGCTGTAAACAAAATTTTAGAAATAAATTGCATAATCAAATCGCTGGATCCGGCCTTACAGGAGTTAGCATCAGACGTCCTTCTGAGATTGGCTTTTGGCAATATTCTCAATGAACCGAACGATCAGGAGAGCGTAAAGATCCATCCGGAAAAGCTAAGAAATCTCAATGCACTCGATGGCAAAATTGCTATTGAGCGTCCGGAATTTTTCGAAGGTCATGAGCATGATCGATTAAAGGACAATGTGCATCTAATCGTGGCATGGTTCTATTCAATTTATGGACTTTTTCCGATTGAAACAAAACTGGTTCGTGAAACTGCAGTGCAGGTGGGTCTGATGATACCGAACCGTCCGGACAATACGATGCGGCAAGCAAAATGCAAGGGGCACTCGCTCTATGATCATGTGGGTCGTGGGTGGCAATTGTCAGCGCTGGGGGAGCGCTATGTGCAGCAACGTTATGAAGTTAAGCCTGGGAATAATACTTTTGATAATGAATCTGTTTATGATCATCTCATTAATTATTATCGGTCAAATTCTAGTAATGCACAGGGAGACCATTTCGTTGAGGTCGCGCATGCGTCTTCTTAGAATTCTATGTCAAGGGTAACTCCAATATTCATAAAAGTGATTTCGCCCATCGAGGAACACTTTTTGAATGCGTTGACACCGTGCATATCGGCCAATTCTGCAGCAAGTTGAACAACTTTTTCCTGACTGGATATTTGATCGGCACACATGCAGGTTCGTAAAGCGTCAATGCGATCCATCACAAAATTAAGCCGTCGTTTGATGAGTGAGCGCTCCTCGTATTGGTACTGCAGGCTGGTTTGATAGTTAATCAATTCAGAGCAAAGTTCTACCACCGGAAGGTTGTTTTTGAAAAATTGTGGTAAATAGAGGGAACGCCGACCTTCATAACACTGTTGGTCAAAGTCGATGGCCCGCACGCGATATTGATTTTGCTCGAAATCTGGAGTCACTTCCACGACGTAATTATAGGCTCGCATATCGCCCAAGAGGCGAACGAAGCAGCGTTCGTTGAATTTAATGAATTCCTTGGCGAGCCGCACCGAGTGTAGGTCTTGGCGCGGTAGGTACTCGCGGATAAAATCATCCCCCGGGACACCAATGATATGCTCCTCGATAAGGGTGTCACCGCAGACCATGAAGTTGATGTCATTGGGGGAGAGCAGTTCCTCCAATTCCAAGCCGTATACCCGCGAGGCGTCGGCTTTTTTCACGTAGAAGTAATCATGGTTGTCGTTGTGTTGATTCACGACGCGGACCCGCATGGGTTTGGTGTTTCCAAAGGTGCAGTAATCAACCCGGTCGATATATAGATTTCCAAGTACACGTTCATCCCCATCCGAGCGCAGCATAACATAAATGCGCTTAAGGCCCTCATAGAGTTCCTGACCGAGTTGCTGTTCATATTTGAGGGTAAGCCACAAGGTATCATTCCCGTCCTTGTCAATGAGGGGAAAGGTCTCCTCGTATTGCAGCATATCCTCATAAATCACGGGCAGGTCGCGCGCCCGCCTGAAACTGCTCAGGTACTCGCGAAACTGATCGTTGATTGGAAAGAAAAGCTTTCTCTGCTGCATCGCTTCAAAGGACATACCAAAAGACAAGCAGCGGAGGCGTCGGGGGCAAATCCTATTTTAGGGTTGAGCTCAAGGTTAGCCTATAGTTGATTGTTCGGTGGCCGGGTCCTATGCAATGCCGGACAAATAAACCCCGTCAGGCCCGGAAGGGAGCAGCGGTAGTTTGATCCACATGTGCCGTAGGGTGCCTGGCCACTTTTTTGCCTTTTTGGCAGCGCAGGGGCTTTTTTTATGAAACCACTTGCCAGCGGCTCGGGATGTCGGCTTTTTTATACATTGCATGGAGCAAGCTTATCAAGTCATCGCCCGCCGCTGGCGTCCCAAACAGTTTGATGAACTCGTGGGTCAGGATCATATCGTTCAAACCCTGCGCAATGCGATTGAGAGCAAACGCATCGCCCATGCCTATCTCTTTGTTGGGCCGCGCGGCACTGGCAAGACGAGTTCAGCGCGGCTCTTCGCCAAGTCGCTGAATGCCGAGGGCGGCCCGAGTGTTGCTCCTGCTAATGACTCTGAGATTAGCCAAGCTATCATGAATGGATCCTGTATGGATGTCATTGAGATAGACGGCGCTTCCAACAACAGCGTCGACCAGGTGCGGGAATTGCGTGAGGATTGCCAATACGCCCCAACTCAGTGCAGTTACAAGATCTACATCATCGACGAGGTGCACATGCTCTCGACTGCGGCCTTTAATGCACTCCTTAAAACCCTCGAGGAACCGCCGCCTCACGTGATCTTTATTTTTGCTACTACAGAATCACACAAGGTGCTGCCTACGATAGTTTCCCGTTGCCAACGGTTTGAATTCCGGCCCATCCCGGATGAGGTGATCGTAGAGAAGCTCGCCACGATTGCAAAAGCGGAGGGTATCAAAGTGGCGCCGGAGGCCTTGGCGGCGGTCGCCCGGCTCGCCAACGGGGGGATGCGTGACTCGCAGTCTATTTTGGATCAAATGATTTCCTTCTGTGGCAAGGAAATCGCGGAGCAGGATGTTCTGGATGTGTATGGATTGGTCTCTGCGGAGCGGATCACGCAACTAGCGGGTGCATTGGGATGCTTGGATTTTGCGGCGATCATTGCGGCCGTGGATACTTTTGTGGTCGAGGGTCGGGACTTGTATCGTATTTTGATTGATCTGGAGGCGGAGGTGCGCCGCGCTTTGTTGGATGCGATTCATAACAATGGAAGCACCGAGCAACTGGGCACAAGTTTGACGACGGAATCCTTGATGCGTATGCTGGATGCCCTGCATGAGGGTGGTGCCAGTGTGCAACGCGGTTTATCGGAAAAAGTGAATTTTGAGGTGGTTTTACTGAAAGCTGCCGAGGAATCACGCTCCCGTGCCATTGATACGGTTTTGAAACAGCTCGCGGGAAGTGCTTCGGCATCCGAAGGCGGAAGCGACGAAAAAAAAAACTAAAACTACGTGATTTGAATTTGCCAGCGCTGGTGTTACCGGGGGCAGAACCCACCGGGGAACAACCGGTTGCAATTGCACCGTCCGCAGCGGTAGCGGAGGAACCCGTCGATTACGCTGAGGCGGTGGAAGTTGCGTTGCGGGATGTGCCAAGGCCAGGGCCGATCGCACCGGCACCGGTGGAAAACAAAGGACCCTTGATGACGGTGGAGGCAGCCCTGGATCAGATCGGAGAGGCGGTGCTCGCAGACTTTAAAAAACAATTCAACGGGAAACCCACCCAAATGCGTCATATTGATGCAAAGGACCGGATCTTCGAGAAGGAAAAAGAGTCCGAATGATAGGATGTTTAACAGGAGGAAAAGCGGCATGTTCAGTCTTAAAAAATGCTTACAGTCCTTAAAGGGAGGTCTTGGGGGATCGTGGAAATTTCTCCTGCCGGCGCTTGGCTTAAGCGGTTTTATCCTTATGTTGGGAGCGGTGGATAAGATGGATTCCAGAATCGAGGAAAAATGCGAAGTTTTGCAGGTGGATGTATCGGCCTGTGCGAGTGCATGCGCGATGCCTTCTCATGTGGATCTTTCGAGTGGCAACTTTCCAATTCAACGCAGCGAGGCGGAGTGGCGCGCACGCCTCACCGAATTACAATACAAAGTTGCGCGCGAGCAGGGCACCGAGCGTCCTTTCCAAAATCTCTACCACGACAACAAAGCGATCGGCTTGTATCGCTGTATCGGTTGCGCCACTCCGTTATTCAGCAGTACCGATAAATTTGATTCCGGGACGGGTTGGCCGAGTTTTTCCAAACCCATTGACGCGCGCACTTTGGGGGAACACCGGGATGAAAGCTACGGCATGATTCGCACCGAGGTGCATTGTGCGGTCTGTGGTTCGCATCAGGGGCATGTTTTTCCGGATGGTCCGGGGCCGAGTGGTTTGCGGTATTGCATCAACTCAGCATCACTTGAGTTTGAGCCCGCGGACTCAGTCGAAGCCATTGTGGAGTTGGTGCAGCAATGGTATGGCGCGTCCGCTGCGAAAGACAGATGATGCAAACCTCACAATTTTCTTTTTTTCACTTTAGACATGACTCAAGCATTCGAAAATAGTCGCCGCAATTTCATCAAGGGTGCCAGCCTGGCAGGTTTTGCCGGGATGCTTGGCCATTCTGCGCCGGCAGCGACGCCCCCAGCGGGGCGTTTCGCAAAGAACATGATTTTTCTGGTTGCGGATGGTATGGGGACAGGGACGCTTTCTTTGGCGCATTACTGGCACTTGAGGCATGCAGGATCGGCACTCAATTGGATGCAACTGCTCGAGCGACCCGGGGTGCGGCGCGCTTTGCAGGGTACGGCCTCCGCAAGTTCGCCGGTTACGGATTCCGCGGCGGCGGGCAGCGCCTGGGGCTGCGGTCAGCGCATCAACAACGGCGCGATCAATGTTAATCCCAAGGGTGAATCACTTGAGCCGATATTCGTGCGGGCAAAAAAAGCCGGAAAAGTGACGGGATGTGTGAGCACTTGCCGCATCACACATGCCACACCGGCAGCATTTGTGGCAAATGTAGCGCACCGGGATTTGGAGGATGACATTGCGCTGCAATATCTGGAGCGAGGGGTTGATGTTCTGATGGGCGGAGGGCGTCGCCATTTTAAATCTGAGGCGCGTGATTTGATCCCTGCGTTTGCGAGCAAGGGTTACGCGATCAGTGCGACGCTCGGGGACTTGCGGAAATTGTCCGGAGAAGGAGGGCCTCTTTTGGGCTTATATTCCGAGGACCACCTGCCTTATGCGCTGGATCGTGCCAATGATGCGTCTCTGGCGGTCATTCCGGGTCTGGAGGTCATGTTTGAAGCGGCGCTAAAACGGTTGTCCGGTAATAAAGCGGGCTTTGTTTTACAGGTGGAAGCGGGGAGAATTGATCATGCCGGTCATGTTAACGATGGGGCGGCAATCCTGCATGAGCAACTGGAGTTTGACCGCTGTATCGAGACTGCCCTTGAATTTTGCGATAGGCATCCCGACACCCTTTTGGTGGTTACCACGGACCACGGAACCGGAGGGTGTCAGCTTAACGGCACGGGCAAGAGCTATAATGGGAGTGGAGCGGCGCTCGATCGGCTCAACTCGGTAACTGCGAGCCTTGAAGCGATTGCCCGCGAGGTTGGGCGGGTCGGCAGCCTGGATACGGCCCAGTTCAAATTGGTTACGGGGATTGATCTGCCCGAAGCAAAAGTTGCGGCTTTCAATGCGCAATTAGCGGAGCAAATGGACTATCCAGCGGGGGCATTGGCGGATTGCTTTCAGGCTGAACTTGAGGCGGCGACTGCGGTGGGCTGGACCTCGCACAATCACACTGCTGAACACGTGGAATTGGCAGCCATCGGGCCGGGAGCGAATGGGATTCCCGCCTACATCGAGAACTACCAATTGCATGGCCTTCTTTGTCGTGCACTGGAGATCTAGTAAACGTCGCGCAGGTAGCGTTTCTCGCTTTTCAATGCCTTGACGTATTCGGTTGCGGCTTCCTGGCTGAGTTCACCTTCCTGTGCCACAATTTCATGGAGGGCTTGGTCGACATCGTGCGCCATGCGCGAGGCATCACCGCAGACATAAAACACCGCGCCTTTTTGCAGCCATTCGAACAGTGCTTTGCTGTTTTCACGCATGCGGTCCTGAACATATACCTTGTGGGGTTGGTCGCGAGAAAAGGCCACATCGAGTTTAGTTAGGAGGCCGTCCTTCAGATAGTCCTGCCACTCGAGTTGGTAGAGGAAGTCCGTTTGATAATGCTGGTCGCCAAAGATGAGCCAGTTTTCGCCGGTCGCGCCGGAAGCGGCACGTTCCTCGATGAAAGCGCGGAAGGGAGCGATGCCGGTGCCCGGACCAACCATAATGATGGGGGTCTCCGGGTTTTCCGGTAGCTTGAAGTTTTTGTTGGGTGTCAGAAAAACGCTGGCAGTTTCACCGGGTTGAATACGGTCGGCGAGATAGGTAGAGCAGACGCCTTTGCGGGCGCGCCCATGACTGTCGTAGCGCACGACTCCAACCGTCAAATGCACTTCCTCTTCGTGGGCTTTGAGACTGGAGGCAATCGAGTAGAGTCTAGGCGGGAGTTTGCGTAGGCATTCAACCAGTGTTTGCGCTTTGAGTTCTGCGGCAGGATACGTGTTGAGCAAATCCGCAAGGTCGCGCCCTTCAATGAATTTAAGCAGCGCCTCCTTGTCGTTGATGATGGCATCGAGATCCTTGCTCTGAGCAATCTCATTGTAGCGGTTGAGCACCGGCTTGGAGAGGGCGGTCAGATCAAGTTGAGACGTCAGGGCCTCCAGGAGGGTGAAGCTTTCGTCCTTGAGGGTAATATTCTCAGCGGGGTCGAGCTTGGAGGCCTCGAGGACGGCTTCGACCACATCCTCGGCATTGTGTGGGATGACTGCCAGTGAATCGCCCACGTTGTAGTGTAGGCCCGAACCCTCGAGATTGAATTCAAGGTGGATGGTTTCTTTGGCGGAGCCTTGGCCATTCAAAAGGACCCGCTCCTTGAGCTCTGCGGGGAAGGGGTTTTTACGCGAATATTGCGTCGGCTCAGCCTCAACCGGCGCAGTGGATTCAAGCGCTCCGGATACCGGAGCTGCTATTTTAACCAGGGCAGCAAGTGATCCGTCCAGCCATGCGGCATAACTGTCTTCAAAATCGACATCGCAGTCCGCGCGCGCAAAGATGCGCTCGCCTCCCAGTTTTTCGAGCTGGGTATCAAAATCCTTCCCCATTTTACAGAAGTGCTCATAACTGGTGTCGCCCAGACCTAGGACCGAGAAACGTATACCGTTCATGCTGGGGGCGTTTTCAGCCATGAAGGCAGTGTGGAAATCGGTGGCGGTTTCAGGGGGATCTCCCTCGCCCCAAGTGCTTACCAGGACGAGTAGATTTTCGGCGGTAGCAACTTTTTCGGGGGTGGTGTCGGCCATATTGACGAGATCGGCCTTAAAGCCCAATTGCTTCGCTTGCTTGGCGGTTTGGCTCGCGAGGGTTTCGGAATTACCCGACTCGGAGCCATAGAGCACAGTGAGTTTTGGTTTTTTGGCACTGCCGGCAGCACTGCGTTGTTCGCCAAAGAAATTTGCAAGCCAGTGGACTTGCTCGGGTTTTAAATCTTGAAATACTGCCTCAAGGTTTCGCGCCTCCTCAGGCGAGAATGGGGCGGATTCCGGAATGTGGTTAGAAGAGTTCATGGATACTGAAATGTATGGCACTTGTAGGCGCAAGGCGCAAGCGAAGCTCAATAAAATTGTTATCTTAGGTTTTTAAGTGACAAACTAAAGAAAAGAGTCAAATTTATGGCACGATCATTTGCAAGGTCAGAGCTAAAACACATATTTAAAATATCATTTAAAGCAAACAATCATGATTTCCGACAGTCAGGGCGCAGCAAAACTCCACAAGAATGAGGGTATTAAAACGGGCAGTAATTATCTGCGCGGTACTATTCTGGAAGGTCTGGCGGACGCATCGCACGGTTCGATCGATGCGGATGATCAACAATTGACGAAATTTCACGGTATTTATCAGCAGGACAACCGGGATGTCCGCAATGAGCGTCGGAAGCACAAGCTCGACAAGGCCTACTCCTTCTTGGCGCGCATTGGACTGCCGGGCGGGGTGGCTACTGCGGAGCAATGGCTGGTGGTTGACAAGCTCGCTCAATACTGCGACTTTGACACCCTCAAGTTGACCACTCGGCAGGCCTTTCAATTGCACGGTATCCTAAAAGGTAATTTGAAGTGGACGATTGCATCTGTGAACGAGGCGATGATGTCAACTTTGGCGGCATGCGGTGATGTAAACCGCAACACCATGTGTTCACCGAATCCGCAGGCGTCGCAAGTACACGAAGAGGTTCAGAAAATAGTAGATGCAATCGACGCCTACCTGAAACCCCAGACGAAGGCCTATTCGGAGATCTGGCTCGACGGTAAAAAGATTGCCTCTCAGGAACCCCGTTCGCTGGAGATGGGTGGGGATGCCGTGGAACCGCTATACGGAAAAACGTATTTGCCGCGCAAATTCAAAATCGCGGTGGCGATTCCGCCGCAAAATGATGTCGATGTATTTGCGCACTGCCTCGGATTCATCGCGGTTGTGGAGGCGGGTAAGTTGGTCGGTTTTAACATCACGGTTGGCGGGGGCATGGGAATGACGCACGGGAACGAGAAGACTTATCCCCGTTTGGCGGAGGTCCTCGCATTCTGCAAACCGGAGCAGGTCGTGGAGGTTTCGGAGAAAATCGTGGCGATTCAGCGGGACTACGGCGACCGGGTCGAGCGGGCACATGCCCGTTTCAAATACACGGTGGAGGATCGGGGCCTTGCCTTTATCCGGAGCGAATTGGAGCAGCGCCTGGGTTATTCTTTGGAGGACGCCCGCGCATTTAAATTTGAAAGCAATGGGGACAGCTATGGTTGGTCCGAGGGCCGCAACGGTAAATGGAATTTGGGTTTATTTATCGAGGGAGGCCGCGTCGCGGATCTCGAAGGGAAGCCTTTGAAGACCGGCCTGCGCGCCATTGCGGAAGCTGGCAAATGCGAATTCCGACTGACCCCGAATCAGAATCTAATTTTGGCGAATGTTGAGGAATCGGACCGCGAGGCGATCGATAGTTTGGTGGCGGACTATAAACTGGACGGCTACCGGACTGCATCCGGGATGCGGCGCAGTCAAATTGCCTGTGTGGCCTTGCCGACCTGCGGCTTGGCGCTGGCGGAATCGGAGCGTTACTTGCCCCATTTGGTGAGTGATTTAGAGTTAATTCTCGAGAAAGCGGGTTTGCAGGAAGACGAGATCATCATTCGCTCGACCGGTTGCCCGAATGGATGCGGGCGTCCTTATTTGGGAGAAATCGGCTTGGTGGGCAAGGTGCCCGGCAAGTATAACCTTTATTTGGGGGCAGGGTTTGACGGTGCGCGGCTTAATAAGCTGTATCGCACTTCAATCACGCATGAGGAAATCCTGAAGACCCTGGAGCCGATTCTGTTGACTTACGCGAAGGAGCGTGAGGAAGGCGAGCGCTTTGGAGACTTTACGGTGCGCAAGGGCTATGTTGCCGCAACCACTGCAGAGAGTCCTTTCCATGCAGACACCGGTGACTTGAAGACCCCGGCTTAAGTGCTTTGGTTTAGCTGAGGTTAAGCAGATCTTTGATCCAGTCCTTGAGCTGATTAATGGCCTCTGGTCCTTGAGTGACCACTAGGTAAATGATATAAGCGTAGAGCAGGATCGCAATGAGCCCGATGGCGAATGCCACAATGGCGAGCAAGCCGTCTTCTTCGGCAAGGCCGATGCCAATCAGAAAGATGACCATCGCTGGAAAGGTATTGGTCAGGGGGATGGGCAGCATCATCAGTATCGCCATAACAGCCACAACGATAGCAAGACCGGCATGACCGGCGGGCGAGGCAATCCACTTATGGCGGGGTTTAATCCAGCGTTCGATCGCGCGCAGAAATTTGTCGGCAGCAGAAGCCATGCGCTTGGCCAGACCAGAGGGAATTTGCACCCCTTGGATTCGTCGGGGAAGCCAAAGATTGCGGCGACCGCGCAGCATTTGAATTGCGATGAGTAGGATTGCGACTCCGAATGGCGTGCTGTAGCCGGGTGCCGGGATGGGTAGGGCACTGGGCAGGGATAAAATCATGAGTAGCAGACCAAATCCTTTTTCACCCACTTCGCGGGATAAAGTTCCGATGTTCAGGGTTTCGCCTTCCGATCGTTGGAGGGCGGACCACAGGACCTCTGCAAGGCTGGCATGTCCATCTTTGGATTCGGTTTGCATGTTTTTTATGTAGGAGGAAAGATGCTGACATGGCGATCAAAGTTCAAGAGGTCAAAACAAAGTGATGGATTTCCGGGTCCAAGAAGCTGCGGGCAAGGCCCCTCGGGTGGGTCTCTTCGGGGGTACCTTTGACCCGGTTCACTGTGCGCACCTGGAGATCGCGCGGCGCGTCCGCGGAGCGCTGAGCTTGGATCGGGTCATTTTTATTCCCAACGCACAGTCGCCGATCAAGGAATCTACCCCGGGAGCCAGCGGTTCCCAACGCCGGGCGATGCTGGCACTGGCAATTGAGGGTGAAGCGAGTTTTTCCATCGATCCCTATGAGGTTGAGCGTGGTGGGGTTAGTTATTCGATTGAGACTGCGCTTTACTTTTGTGAGCGTTTTCCGGTTGCGGAATTTTTCTGGATTTTGGGGGCTGATCAATTTGAGCAACTGGGGCGTTGGCGTGAGATTGAGCGCCTGGCATCGCTGCTGACCTTTGCAGTTTTCAGAAGGGCGAAGGCTTCGGTGGTCGCTCCGAAGGTAGCGGGTTTGAGATATACCGAGGTCGATGCACCGCTGATGGATATGAGTTCGAGTGCAATCCGTGCGGCTTGTGCGAAGGGCGAAATTCCCAAAGGGTATCTACCTCGCGGACTTGATGCTTTCATTTTGCGTGAAGGTCTTTATAAGCTATAGGTTTGTAACGTACAATGTTCGATCCAAACCATGCAAAATAAACACCCCGCTTTGAAGGATATTCAGTTAGTGGTCACAGCCTTAGAGGATAAAAAGGCGGAGAAAATCCGCGTGTTGGACGTGAGCTCGCAATCATCCATTACGGATTTTCTCGTGTTGGCGACGGGCACTTCCGAGCCGCATGTGAAGGCGCTAAAATCCGTTTTGGATGCCACGCTTAAGGAAACCGGGGTTCAGTTGATCGGGCAGGACCGGGAACTGGGCAGTGGTTGGTTGGTGGTGGATGCCTTTGATTTTATGGTGCATCTACAGACAGAGGAAATGCGTGAATTTTACCGACTGGATCAATTGTGGAAAGATGCCCGCGAGCTTGAATTATGAGGAATGCGGGAATCAGGGCGCTAAATCCGTCTCGACAAAATTTCGAGGCTGTGGATTTTCAAGAGCGTAAATTAAATTTTATACAATGAAAGATGCGTTGGAAAAAATAATGGAGGAGGTTCGGGAGGGTGCTCCCCGGATCGAAAACCGTGCCGAATTTGAGGCTTTTAAGGCTACCATTCTGGGGCCCAATGGTTCGCTGACTGCCGTGATGAAGTTGATGGGCAAGGTGCCCAAGGAAGAAAAGCCCGCGATGGGCAAGTTGATAAACGAAGCAAAGTCTGCGGTAATGGAGGCATTGTCGGCGGCATTGGCAAAGATCGAAGCTGCCGAATTGGCCTCAAAAATTGGCCCGGCAATTGATCCTACTTTGCCCTCACCTGAGCTGGAACGGGGGGTGCTGCATCCGATTGCGCAGGTGCGCGAAGAAATGGTCTCGCTCTTTCAACGCATTGGGTTCTCGGTGGCGGAAGCTACGGAAGTGGAAACCGAGCATTTTTGTTTTGATGCACTCAACATTCCGAAGGATCACCCGGCGAGGGATATGCAGGATTCCTACTATCTGCCTGGTGATTTAAGGATGCAGAATGTTGGCAAACATGCGGATGAACAATATCTGCTGCGCACGCACACCTCGACGGTACAAATTCGGACGATGCTGAAACGAAAGCCACCGATTCGCATCATCGCGCCGGGGCGCTGTTTCAGGCGGGACACTCCAGACGCGACCCACAGTGCGAATTTCCATCAAATCGAGGGGCTCTACGTCGATCGTGATGTGACTTTGACCGACTTGAAGGCGACACTGGATCATTTCGTGAAAACAATTTTTGGGGCAAAGGCGCGCACACGTTTACGTCCGAGTTTTTTCCCGTTCACAGAGCCGAGCTTTGAAATGGATTTCTATTCACCGGATTTGGGCAAATTGAGTAACAAATGGCTTGAGATCATGGGTTGTGGTATGGTGGATCCGGAAGTCTTCAAGGCGGTTGAAATCGACCCCAAGGTTTATACGGGCTTTGCGTTTGGGATGGGGATTGAGCGTATTGCCATGATTCTGCAGGGGGTGGACGATATTCGCTACTACTATCAGAATGATCTGCGTTTTTTGAAACAATTTGCCTAGACTGAACTGAAGCACTGATGAAAATTTCCTATAATTGGCTCAATAAGTACCTTAACCTGGATTCTATTCAACACGCTCCGGAAGTGCTTGCGGAAGCATTGCCCCTGCTGGGTTTTGATGTTGAGACCCTGGAGCATTTAGGGCCGCCGTCCCTGGAGAACGTCGTGGTGGGTGAAGTGCTTGAATTTGAACAACACCCAAATGCGGACCGCCTGCGTTGTTGTCGGGTCAGCACGGGTCAGGAAGGAGAGCCCCATCGGATCGTATGTGGTGCCAAGAATTTCAAGGCAGGCGATCGTGTGATGGTTGCGCTGCCGGGGGCAGTTTTGCCCGGTGATTTTAAAATCAAGAAATCCAAATTGCGGGGTGAACCTTCGGAAGGAATGCTTTGTTCCGCGAAGGAACTCAATCTCGGGCAGGATCATGAGGGAATTCTCATCCTTGAGGAAGGACAGGCTTTAGGCACTCCGTTGAATGAAATTTATAATGAAGTGGATGTGATCCTGGATTTGGAAATCACACCCAACCGTGTGGATGTCCTCAGCCACATCGGTCTGGCGCGGGAATTAGCGGCGCGTTTTGGCCTCGAGCTTAAATATCCCGAGGTCAAGGCAAGCTCCCAAAATCCATCCGCGGGGGAATCGCTTTTGGATACAGTTGAATTGTTTGCGGAGGAGGTGTGTTCGCACTACACTGCGTTTTGCATACGGGGAGTTAAGGTGGGAGCAAGTCCCGAGTGGTTGGTGAAGGCGCTTGAGTCGATAGGACTGCGATCGGTGAACAATGTGGTTGATGTCACGAATTATGTTTTGCACGAGACGGGACAACCGATGCACGCCTTTGATGCTGCGAAGATTGAAGGAAAGAAACTGCTTGTTCGGTACGCAAAAGACGGGGAGTTGATCACTACGCTTGATGGCGAAGAGCGCAAACTCAAGGCCTCGGACGCCGTCATTGCTGACGCAAACCGTCCCTTGGCGGTAGCCGGGGTGATGGGCGGGGTCGATGCGGAAGTGGACGAGGCGACAGTCGATGTGGTTTTGGAAACAGCTTATTTTAACCCTGCATCAATCCGGACTACTGCGCGGGGAATCGGTTTGAGTAGTGACAGTTCCTATCGTTTTGAGCGTGGTATTGATCCCAAGGGCTTGCTCTATGCGTCTTTACGGGCAGTGGATTTGATCCTGGAAGTGGCGGGCGGAAGCGTCGAGGGTGATCGGATTGAGGCTGGTTCGGAACCGGCAACCTTGAACGCAATTGATTTATATCCCGATCAAGTGCGGCGTTTCGTTGGTTTTGAAGTGTCGAATGAAACAATTTGCGAAACATTAACGGCGCTTGATTTGCAGGTATCCGAGCACACGGAAGGAGACGGTCAGATACGCTGGGAGGTTCAGATTCCCTCTTATCGCGGTGATTTGCAACGTGATGTCGATTTAATTGAAGAATTTGTGCGTCTATATGGTACGGATCGAATTCCTGAGACTGCAGTGATCGCCCGTGGTATTGATGTCGCTGACAACCGGGCTTACACGGCCAGCGCGAATATAGCGGCTTATTTGACCGGGCAAAATTTTAACGAGGCGTTTCTGTACTCTCTGCGTGATCCGGGGGAGACAAAGGCGCTTTTCGGCCAGGAGGCTCAGGATCTTTTGAATTTGGCAAACCCTCTCCAAACTGATCAGAGCCATTTGCGTGCAAGTTTATTACCGGGCTTATTGGATGTGTTGCAATTGAACACAGCAAGAGGAACCGGAGCGATGCGCTTTTTTGAGCGTGGTCGCATTTTTAGGGCAATTGATTCAGGGGTTCTTGAACTGGCAGCTTTTGGTTTTGTGATGGTTGGCGAATCACAGGAACGCGCCTGGAGGGATTCAAATTTTGGAGATTATTATACAGCGAGAACTCTGTGTGAGAATATTGCATCGCTTGCTGGTTTTCCTAAAGCAAAGTTGAATTTCGAGCCACAGGAGACTTCCCCGCTTTGGCAGGGTGGGCAAAGTGCGCAGGCGGGTGACTTAATGCGGCAGGGCTTTGACTGCACCGCGGGTATGTTGAACGCAGCCACGCTCCGTGACCGCTGGAGCCTTGAATACCCGGTTTTTGCGGGAATTGTGGAAATTAATCCGGAGTGTTTTGAACGAAATGTGAAACGTGCGCGCCATACTTCCTTTAGCAATCAACCTGCCTCGGTTCGCGACATTGCCTTGTTGGTGGAGCAATCAATTTTGGCGGGGCGGGTTCAGTCCGATTTGGCAAGGTTTGCAAAAAAAGCAGCGGTTGGCTTTACCTGCGAGTCGGTCACTTGCTTTGACGCCTACGAAGGCGAGGGGTTGCCGGAAGCAATGAAAAGTTTGGCCCTGACTTTTAGTTTCCGGGCGGCAGACCGCACCTTAAATGACAAGGAGGTGAATTTAGCCTTCCAGTCGATCCAGGATCAAATTGAGTCTGAAACGAGTTATCAGATTCGCAAGTAAGAGAACTGAGGCGCAGGAAGTCGGGTTGTTATTTGGGGGGCTAGCTTTGCCAGCTATGCTGGTGGTTCAAGTGACGATGCGCGTACCTTTTATTGCGGCGGTGCACTTTGTAAAGCAGAAGACCAATTACAAAGGCAGGCGGGATGGCAACGACCGATAACATAATTGCCAAGCTCCGAATCTTATCCGTTATGTTTCCCTTGGCTTTCACGGAAGCTTTGTCGTTTTCTGAAATTTTTCTAGCGGAAGCGCTATTTTTCGATGCAACTGCAATCTGGGTTTGGGTGATATTTCCGCGTAGTTCCTCATCCATTTCATTAGTGAGGAGTAGGTCGCGCATCGAACTGCGTTCATTATCCCATTTTCTTTTATTCTCAAATAGAGGGGAAGGCATCCCATCTTGCTCAAAACCGTTACCAATGCTTATGTCAGCATTAGAGAGCGTGCTATTTTTTGGGCCCGAAAGGTTGGCGGTTTCCGTCAATCCTTTAACTTGTAATGATTGGCTGGGAAGGTTGGCATGAAGAAAGATAGGAAAACAGGCGAGTGCCAAAAGGTTAATAAAGCAATGTCTAATAAACAGACTGTGCTTTGCATTGTGCGAATTCGCTATTCTTTTCATTATTTTACCTATTTATATATTCGGAAAAATGGTTTTAATAAAAATATTATACTAAAATGTAAAAGCGGGCAGCGCCTTGCGGCACTGCCCGCTTACCCTATATTACCCTATACTATCTACTCTAACTTACTACTATTTTGAGCACTTACGCGCAAAAGCTGTGGAATTTGGTATTTTAAAATGAGGGTGAGCATGAATTTAAATAAGACTAATAGGCGCATTAAAAATAATGTCAACAGCTAAAAGATAAAAAAACATATAAAAATAATAAATTTAATTTTACGAATGTAAAAACAAAACTTTCGCGAAAAATTGGTTTTTGGTTTGCTTAACGGCTCAGGACCGCATCTACGACCTGACTTTGGGACTTAGCGGCGAGCAGCTTTTCTCTCGTTCTTGAGGAACGGCAATTTTTTGCGATATCATTTAAAGTAGCCAAGTGGCCTTCGGTATCATCGGTAGGGCTGAGAAGGAAGAAAATGAGCTGAAGGGGTTCAGTTTGGTTTGGGACGGGTAATCCGCTTGAAAGGTGAATCACAAAGCAAGCGCGCTTCTCGAGACCCTCGCAGTGAGCATGTGGGATGGCAATCCCATGCCCGAGGCAAGCGGGGTAGCGGGTATTTTGTGCTTCCAGGTGCTCCATGACCACTTTGCTTTGAACACCAGGGAGGTTGGCATCTGCAATTTGAGCAATCTCAGTATAGAGTGCTCCAAGGCTTGTGCTCTGAAGCGCGTGAAACGAACCTTCCTGCAGGGCCCGGACTAAAAATCCTTTAGATCGTTTCAGGCAAATGACCTCGTCTCCCTGGCGGACCTGCTCTTTGAGGGCGGCATCGTTGGCAAGGGTGCGCAGGTTGCGACCCCGACGAATAAAGAGGGGGTGCCAGTCGTTTGTAGGCAGGACCGTTTTATCGGTCCATACAATCGTCTCAAAGTTGCTTTCGTTCTGCATCAGTTCATTACTGATTAGAGATGGACGCGCCAAATCTCCAAAGACAGACTGGCCTCTTATGCGGTTGATATCATGCGAACTGGTTTCAGGAATCCAGCCAAACACTTTTTCTGCATCCAGTTTTTCAGCCCAGCGCTGCATGAGAATATTGTTGAGTTCAATATTATCCGTCAATGCGAGGACGTAACCGGTGCCGAAGAGTACCTGTTCCTCTTCGTAGAGTTCCTCGGCTGCCATGCCATCGCGGTGTAGGGCGACGTAACCTTCGCGGCGTGCCAGGGCAGCATTGCGGGCATTGCTGTCCAGCAGGATTACATCTTGTTGCTTGTCGACCTCGTTGATAAGCCGCGCTAATTGGCGTCCAAAATAATGTGCACCAATAATAACCCAGTCATTGGGTGCGGGTCGCTGAAGTCCAAGCACACGCGCAAAAATTCCGGCGGAGAGCCCCTGTAGTATTACCGTCGCGCAGATAACTGAATACACAAAGGATTCAAGAAGCTCGGGGTTGCCTTGGGGGTTGTCTCCCTGAGAAAGGGAGATCGCAAAAAGGGAAGCCATGGAGGCGGCAACCACGCCTCGAGGGGCAATCCAACTGAGCAATGCTTTTTCGCGCTTGTTCAAAGCGGTACCCCAGGAAGAAGTGATGACGCTTAAGGGCCGCACTAAAAAGATAACGGAGAGTAAAACCCAACCGCCGCCATTATTGTAAAAGCTCACAAACTGTGCCCATTCGAGACGGGCGACCAGCAGCAGGAAGAGTAAACCGATCAAAAGGTCAACGATCTCAGCCTTAAAGGCTTTAACCTCCCGTAGTTGGCGAGGCTTGTTGAGCCCCACGATGAGACCCGCGACTGTAACGCTGAGGAGACCGGCCTCGGGGCGGATTAATTCGGTCAGCCCGAAAAGTAGCATCGCGCTGGCAAGCGAAAAGGCGTTGACAATATTATCGGGAATCCAGCCTCGCCGCATCGTGTAATAAATCAAGTAACCGCCGACAACACCTAAGGTTGTGCCGCTAAGAATTCGCACGATGAAATTTGGGAGTGCCACCGCGCCGCCGCCCTCCGCAACCCATTCATAACAAAGGATGGCGACGAAGACACCGATTGAGTCGATCAGTACCGCTTCCCAATGCAAAATACTAGCAACACGTTTGCTCAGACGAATACGGCGCAAGAGGGGCACAATCACGGTCGGGCCAGTCACGATCACCAGACTCCCCATCAAAAGTGCGTAGGAAGGGGTGGTATCAAAGAAAATATAAACGCTGAGGGCGGTACCAAACCAGGTAATGAGCACACCGGCACTCAGCAGGCGTTGAATCACGGTGGAGGTTTGGGTAAATTCCTTGAGGTCGAGGGTGAGTCCTCCTTCATAGAGGATGAGTGCAACGGCAAGGGAGACGAGCACTGGCAGAAAATGACCAAGGGCATCGGGGCGCAGTAGATTGAGGCCTTCGGGACCCAAGGCAAAGCCGCCGCCGAGTAGCAGAACGATGGTGGGCAAGTGGAGCCGACGGGAGAGGACCGTCAGTAAACAGCCTGCGCCTACCGCCAGACAGAGAGCCCATAGAGCACTGTGCGGATCTGTGTTGGCAAGATGCGAAGCGTCCATATCAGCGCCGTTTTATAGGCTAGCGGTCCAATTCATGGCACATACCCAGCGCAGGTGAGACTTCGCTGGTCTTACCAATTATTTTTGCGGGTACTCCCGCAACGCTGGTATGGGGCGGTACGTCATTCAGGACAACGCTGCCGGCCCCAATTTTCGCGCCCGCGCCAATTTCAACATTACCGAGGATCTTTGCTCCGGCTCCAAGCAGCACCCCGGAGCGCACTTTGGGGTGGCGGTCGCCGCGGTCTTTCCCGGTTCCACCGAGGGTAACTTCGTGCAGGATCGAAACATCCTGTTCGATGACGGCGGTTTCGCCCGCGACAAAACCGGTCGCATGGTCTAGGAGAATGCCGCCGGCGAGTTTCGCGGCGGGGTGAATATCAACGCTGAAGGTTTCGGAGATAAGGCTTTGCAGGTAAAGCGCGAATTCGCGGCGGTCCTGATTCCACAGAAAATGTGCCACGCGGTAGCAAACGAGGGATTGAAAACCCTTGAAAAACAGGAGCGGGGTCAAGGCATCCGGGCAGGCTGGGTCGCGGTCGCAAACGGCGCGCATATCCATGGCGATCTGTTCAAGTATTTGGGGATCTTCGTTGAATGCCTGGAGAAAGGTCCCGTGGAGCACCTCGATTGAAGCCGCGTGATTGGCAAGTTTGCGGGTAAGGCGGTGGGTGAGGCTTTCGGCAAAGCTGGTCCGGTCGATCACGGTCTCATGCAGCAGGGTCTTCAGGGAGGGCTCACGCTCCAGCATCGCTGCCGCCAAATGCCGCAATTCATCCCAGAAGCCCTTGAGATCCGCGCAATCTATCATTTTATTTGTATCGTTCACTATTTTGACTTTGGCCGAGTTCTGGCAACTGGCAACCTCTCAAATCAAAAACAATTACACGTTTTTTTATTACAGGGCCCGCGATATTATTTGGCAGAAGTTCCAGTTTGCGTCGATTCCTCTGTTTTTCCGGCGAAATTTGCCTTATAATCTCCAAAAAAATGACATCATTTGGCTGCGGAGATACCAGCGATGACTTTTATCCCAGTGGTCCAGTGGTCCTTATTTGTAGAAGTCTTCTTTCGGGTTGCCACGCATCGCACCAACACTCTTTACTTTCCATCCAATTCTAAACTTTAAAATCTTTCAATTATGGTTACAGGCTTACTTTTTTCCGGACAGGGCGCGCAGCAAATTGGGATGGGTCGCTCCCTTTATGAATCATCGGAGACGGCGCGCACCCTCTATGATACCGCGAATGAGGTCTTGGGATGGGACTTGAAAGGCATTAGTTTCGGGGGGCCGGAGGAGCAATTGCGGAGCACGAAGGTCTGTCAGCCGGCACTTTATGTGCACGGATATGTGGTCTATGCATTGCTGAAAGAGCGGGGATTGCTCGATAATCTGGTCACTGCCTGTGGGCTGAGTTTGGGAGAGTTGACCGCTCTGGCCTGTGCAGAAGTTTTTGATTTTGAAACCGGTTTACGTCTGGTGGCGGAACGGGGTCGTCTCATGCAATTGGCCTGTGATACCACTAAGGGAGGAATGGCGAGTGTGATCGGAGGGGAACCCGAGGCAGTGCAGAAACTCTGTGACGAATTTGATATTGAAATTGCGAATTTGAATTGCCCGGGTCAGATCGTAATATCGGGAGAAAACGAGAAAGTTCTGGATGCGGTCGCGAATTCCTCGGGTCGTGGCTTTAAGTTGGTAAAACCGCTCAATGTAGCAGGTGCTTACCACAGTCGTTTGATGATTTCTGCCCGCGATGCCTTTGCAAGTTTCATCGAGAGCTTTGAATTTAAGCCCCCATGCCTTGCCGTTTACACCAATGTAACGGGACAAGGGGTAAGTGATCCGGGTCAGATAAAGGAATGTCTCGTACAGCAGGTGGTCTCATCGGTGAAGTTTGAGGATTGCCTGCGTAACGCCGCTGGCGAAAACGCGGTAGAACAATTTTACGAGTGCGGCCCGGGCAAGGTACTCACCGGACTGGCCCGGCGAACGGACAAGTCAATTGATGTGATTCCGGTCTTCGAGTATGAAGAACTGCCGTCCTGAAATTTATTTAGGTTGAGCGATTAGAGCGGCTTCGGCGATAGCATCATTAATGTGCAGTTCTTTGAATACTTCGGAGGCTCAGTTTTCAAGAATTCTCTTATCGCTTTCATGATTGTTTCGTATGCAGAACAAGCCAGTGCTGAGACACTGTTCATGGACTGAAGCTGACAGAAATAGCCAGGTTTCCATTTTGCGTTTAAAAAGATGCCCATCTTCGGAGGCGGGTGATTCCACTGACTTTTCAGATGTTTTAAGTGCGATTTCGGATCGCGGCTATTTGATATCTTTGCCTCAGATCAGATTTTGATCCGGATGCAAGGTAGCGATCTTACCAGGTTCGTTGCGGCACGCTTCAATGTCTTTACCATCCAACTTTCGATTGCTTCTTATTAAGTGTGAAGATGGGAGTTAATTATATTAAGCAATGAGTTATGAAACTAGTAATTAAATATACACAGTCTCATACGAGTGGTCTTTTTAGTTGCCAACACTTTTAGAGGACAGGAAATCATAACCTTCCGCTAAGTCTAAATAAGCCTCAACCTGTTTTTTCTGCCAGTCGCTGTCACGACTAAAAACCTTTGCAAGAATACTCGCTACAAGTGGAGCGGCTTCCATGGAAGCACGTGCATTTAAGAAGAGGGCCCGCGTTCGTCGGGCCAGTACATCTTCCACGGTACGCGCCATTTCTTCCTGGGCATGCCAGAAGACTTCGGCTTTTTGGTAAGGCAGATCAGGATGTATCTTCTCCGCGAGAGCGGGTGTGATCTTTATGAGATTTTCGATTTCTCGAGCATCCGATCCATAAATTTGGAGATTTTTTGCTTTGATGGGTTCATGGGTCCAGCCGCGGATTTGTAAATTAACGGTGGGGCAGGGCTGATGTTCCAATCCTGCAAGTGTTTCGGCCTGATCAATGACATCTTCTGCCATTTTTCGATAGGTCGTCCACTTACCGCCGGTTAAAGTAATGAGACCGCTCTGACTGACAATAATGCTGTGATCCCGTGAAAGGGCTGCAGTATTTCCGCTTGAATTATCGGGGCGCACGAGCGGTCTGAGTCCGGCAAATATACTGCAAACATCTTCGGGTTGGGGATTATGGTTTAAGTATTTGCAAGCATGGGTCATTACGAACTCACGCTCCTCACGGAGCGCTCGCGGTTCAAGTTTTGCGCTGGCAACCGGTGTATCGGTGGTGCCTACAACTACATGATCGTGCCAAGGAACCGCGAAGAGGACCCGCCCATCTTCGGTTTTGGGTATCATGATGGCGGCTTCTCCCGGGAGGAAATGCCGGGGGATGACAATGTGAATTCCCTGGCTTGCCGCGATGATGGAGCCTGCTTGCGGGTTGTCCATTTGACGAAGTGAATCTGCAAAAACACCGGTTGCATTAATGACCGCTTTTGCACGAACTGTGAAGGTTTGGCCGGATTCCAGATCTTCGATTTCCACCCCACTAACGAGGCCCTTTTCTTTAACAAGGTTGCGACAACGGGTATAGTTTAAAACAATTGCGCCGAGGGATTCGGCGGTTTGGGCGAGGTTAATGGCAAGGCGTGCGTCGTCGAACTGCCCATCCTGATAAATAACTCCGCCCAGGAGTTTAGCCTGCTCGATGGTGGGAATAGCCTCGAGTGTTTCATCGATGTTAAGATGCCGTGAGGGCGCGAGACCGAGTTTTCCGGCGAGCCGATCATACACCTTCATGCCAATGCCGTAGAAAGGGCCCTCCCACCAGGCGTAGTTTGGTATAACAAAGGACTGTGCGTGAACCAGATGCGGGGCATTCGCAGCGAGGCGCCCGCGCTCGCGCAGCGCTTCCAAAACCAGTGAAACATTACCCTGTTGCAGGTAACGCACGCCGCCGTGAACCAGCTTGGTGGAGCGGCTAGAGGTACCCTTGGCAAAATCGGCCTGCTCGAAGAGAGCAACCCGGTGGCCTCGGGCTGCAGCATCGATTGCAGCACCAAGTCCGGAAGCACCGCCACCGATCACCGCAATATCAAAGGGAGTTTTTGCAGATTGGGCTCGGTCAATTTGATGGGAGCGTTTTATTATACTTTGGTTTTGATGGTTAAAATTAAAAAGTAATCACGGTGCGCAAAGTGGCGAGGTAAACCGTGTCACGGTTTTTATCGCCTTTTGGATGACGGATGGCTTGAAAGCCCGGTTGAATGGAAAAGTATGGGCTTAGCTTTGTTTTATAAGAGAGTTCGAAAATATATTCCTCGTTCATGTTAAGGGAGTTTCGTCTCGCATAATGATCACTGAGGAAGCTTACGACTACACCAATGCCGAGCTCGTCCATTGGGCGGTTTGCAAAGGGGCCGACTGCACGGAGGAGCGCAATGAATTGCTGATGATAGAGGTTACGGTTTTTCGGTGCATAGCTCCACATGACCGAGCCGTCCAAGTGACGCGCTTGTGTTTTGCTGAATTGCGCAATGGTTTTGCCCGCGCCAGCATAAACGACGAAGTTGTTGTTTACTTGGTTGCTTCGAGTCGCTGAGGATAAATCCGGATAACTGCCCTCGTTCCAATGGGCTCCGATTTTGGCATAACTGGTGGCAGGGCCAGGACGCCGGATTCCCAGTTCAAGTGCATAGGCCAGCGGGCCACTATAGTCGAAGGTGAGACCGTTGGGATCATCTTCATAGACATCGTAGTTGTTGGTATCAAAGAAACCGATTTTTAGATAGCTGGTGTTATTCGGATCAATGCCGGTTTGGTATTTCACGACAGCTCCCCATTTTTCTCCGGGATGAAAGGGGAGATTGGTTCCTGTTGATGGCTGTAGGATGATGCGAGGCACGTAGTTCAACTCTAGATTCATAAAGGCCGTGTTGTATTCTTGAAGGCCAAATTCTGCCACCCCGTCAATTTTGCCAATTTTGTAGCCCAGCATCCCATCCATCAAAACCTGATTGAGGCTGAGATTTGTTAAGCGCGTGAATTGCCGGCTTTCAATGGTGCTCGGATTCGTTAAGACATCAAAGGTACGCCGGTTGTAAAAGTGGTGTCCGTATTGGTGGATGCCTCCAATTGCGATGGTGGCACCGGAGATTCCTAGGTATTGATTGAGATCAAGGGTAGCATCGACCTGCAGGCGACCAAAATACAAGGCTCCGTTTTTGGGAGCTCCGCTGATGTCGTCATACGCATCTAAGATATGTTTGGCTTTGATACCAAAGCCGCCCTCGGCAAGGGAGGTGCGTAAGCCGCCGAAATCGCCGAGAAGGTTCTCGCTAGCATCGTTGGCAAACAAGAGAGCAGATAGTGGTGCAAAGGTAAGGGTCCATATAAAATGATAGTTGATTTTCATGGAGCTCTCTTGGTAAGCGGAACCTTCGGCGATCCGCGTGATTATCGTAGTGGATTAATCCTCCGGTTTGAGCCAGTCGAGGGACCGCTTGACGGCCTTTTTCCAGCCTGCGTGCCACTCTGATATTTGTTGGGGTGAGCGCGTGGGTTTGAAGGTCAGGTCGGAAGTCCAGTTTTTCGAAATGCGTTCCCGGTCATCCCAGAAGCCCACTGCCAAGCCGGCGAGGTAGGCCGCCCCAAGAGCAGTGGTCTCGATACATTGCGGACGAATCACTGGGGTCTGCAGAAGATCCGCCTGAAATTGGAGGAGGAGGTTGCTACGGGCCGCTCCACCATCAACGCGGAGTTCGCGCAGTTTGATCCCGCTGTCTTTTTCCATAATTTGAATGAGATCCGCGCTTTGGTAGGCGATTGAATCAAGGGCAGCGCGGCAGAGTTGGGCACGGTTGGTGCCACGGGTCAGGCCGATAATGGTGCCGCGGGCATAGGGATCCCAATGCGGTGCACCGAGTCCGGTGAAGGCGGGGACAAGATAGGTGCCTCCAGCGTCATCGACCATCGCGGCGAGTTTGTTGAGTTCTTCGGCATCCTGCACAAGTTTGAGTTCGTCGCGTAGCCATTGCACGACCGCACCGCCAATAAAGACAGATCCCTCTAGGGCGTATTCAGTGTGGTTGCCAATCCGCCAGGCTACCGTGGTGAGGAGATTGTTTTGCGAAGGAATGGGTTTTTCGCCTGTGTTCATGAGTGTGAAACAACCGGTACCGTAGGTGTTTTTAACCATGCCTGGTTCGAAGCAGGCCTGCCCAAAGAGCGCAGCCTGTTGGTCACCCGCCATGGCGGCAACCGGAATTCCGCTCAGTTCGGGGATCGTGTTTACGGTGCCGTAGACTTCTGAGCAGGAACGGATTTCCGGTAGCATGGCTTCGGGTATATCGAGGAGTTGTAATAAATCGGGATCCCAGTTGCCGCTTTTGATATTACAAAGGAGAGTTCGGCTGGCGTTACTGAGGTCGGTGGCATGAACCTTGCGACCGGTGAGCTGCCAGAGGAGCCAGCTATCAATCGTGCCGAAACAAAGTTTGCCATCCTTGGCCCGTTGCTGCGCGCCTTCCACATTATCAAGAAGCCAGCGTAGTTTTGTGCCGGAAAAATAAGGGTCGAGACAGAGGCCGGTTTTTTCGCGGATCATGTCCTCGTGTTGATCTTTTTTGAGTTGGCTACAGAAGTCGGCGGTGCGGCGGTCTTGCCAAACAATGGCGTTATGGATAGGCTTACCGGTATCACGATCCCAGATGAGGGTCGTCTCGCGCTGGTTGGTGATACCGACTGCAGCGACCCTGCTTTTGTCGATCTTGGCTTTTTGCATCGCTTCCGCAATGGTGGCTTTTTGGCTACTCCAGATTTCGGCTGGGTCATGCTCCACCCAGCCGGGATTGGGGTAGAGTTGCTGAAATTCCTGTTGAGCCACTGCGACGATTTCAGCATCATGGTTGAAAATAATGGTGCGTGAACTGGTGGTACCTTGATCAATTGCGAGAATATATTTTTGCTCAGTAGTCATGGTTAATTATGTTTAAGTTTGCTGATGGGGTTGGAGGTTGAGTTAGAGTTGGAGTAAGATAAAAAGTTTAGCGCCAAGAATGCCACCCAGAAGGGGAGCCACGACAGGAATCCAAGCATAGGACCAGTCGGAATGGCCTTTTCCGGGAATGGGTAGGAGAGAGTGGGCGATGCGGGGACCGAGGTCGCGGGCGGGATTGATAGCATATCCGGAGGGGCCGCCGAGGGAGACCCCAATCGCAAAGACGAGGAGGCCCACCAGGGAAGGGCCGAACCAAGTGCCCACTGCCATGGTCCAGGCTTCTTGCCCGTCTTGCGCGCCAAGGGCTACCTTCCCAAGAGCCAGGACTCCGAAAATCAACATCGCGGTTCCAATGACCTCAGTCATAAAAGCGGGACCATTTTTTCGGATGGCTGGGGCAGTGCAATGACAAGCCAGTTTACTTGCTTTATCTTCAGTAACACCCCAGTGGGCATAGTAAGAAAGGTAGACCAGCACGGAACCAATAAAAGCACCGAGCATTTGTGCCGCGATATAACCCGGTACTTTGGCCCATTCAAAGGCGTCAATCGAGGCGAGTGCCACCGTAACCGCTGGATTAATGTGCGCGCCGGAAATTCGACCCACCGTGTAAACTGCCAGTGCGACCGCCATTCCCCAGCCAGCTGTTATGACGATCCATCCGCTCTTTTGACCCTTGGATTGATTGAGAACTACATTGGCGACCGCCCCATTACCAAGCAAAATGAGAATGGCAGTTCCAGTTGCTTCAGCAATATATATATTCATGATAAAATAGTTTAAAAAGCCTAAAAAATAAATTTGCAATAAAAATATTAATTAATACATAATATACACTAAAAAATAAATTTATGATGGGGTTTTTACGCTAATAC
>DKOX01000081.1 GCA_002470925.1 Opitutia bacterium UBA7350
GAGAACCGGGAGAAGGTGATCGAGCAAATGGCCTCGCCCCAGACGCGCATTGTTTCGATGACGATTACGGAAGGCGGTTACTATTTCGATTTGAATGGTGAATTGGATACGGCGCATGCCGATCTACAGTGGGACCTCGCGAATCCGCACAAGCCATCCTGCTCGTTCGGGTATTTGTTGGAGGCGCTTGACC
This sequence comes from Opitutia bacterium UBA7350, assembly GCA_002470925.1. Lineage (GTDB taxonomy): Bacteria > Verrucomicrobiota > Verrucomicrobiia > Opitutales > Coraliomargaritaceae > UBA7445. Next base: position 194 of record DKOX01000081.1, read on the forward strand.
GCAGACGGCAACGCGGCCTTCAGCCGTTCACAATCCTGTCCTGCGATAACATCCAAAGCAACGGGGCGGTTGCCAAGAAAATGCTTTCCGCCTTTGCTGAACTGAGAGATCCGGCCCTAAGAAATTGGATGGATGCAAATTGCCTCTTTCCCAACAGCATGGTGGATCGAATCACCCCCGCCACAACCGATGAGTTGCGGGAGTTGGTGCGCGATGAATTTGGGGTCGAGGATGCATGGCCCGTCATGACGGAGCCGTTTAAACAGTGGGTCATTGAAGATCACTTTGTGGAGGGACGTCCGAAGTGGGAAGACGCTGGGGCGCAGATGACAGAAGATGTGCTTCCCTATGAGTTGATGAAACTCCGCCTGCTCAATGGCTCCCACCAGGCGCTCTGCTATATTGGATTGTTACTCGGAAAAGAGCTCGTCCATGAAACGATGGAGGATGCGGGTATTCGCGCACTCTGCCGCAAAATGATGGATGAAGAGGTGACGCCGGCCCTATCGCCGGTTCCCGGGATCGATCTTGTCGAATATAAGAACTCCGTGATCGAACGTTTCGGGAATCCTGCGATTAGGGATCAGCTCTCCCGCATTGCCATTTATGGATCTTCCGGCCTTCCAAGCTTTGTGCTGCCTGCAATTGCGGCGCAGCTGAAGCGAGATGGCTCCATCAAGGTGCTCAGCTTTGTCATAGCATCCTGGTTCCGCTACCTGAAGGGCCTGGATGAGTCCGGAAAGCCGATGCCGATGCTCGATCCCATGGCCGAAAAGCTTCAAGCGTGTGCCAAAGCGGCTGGCACAGACGCGCGTCCACTTTTGGCGATGCGTGAAGTCTTCAGTGAAAGCCTGGCGAGTGAGCCCGTCTTCGTCGAAACGGTTTCTGCAATCTTGAAGAGCTTTTATCAGAAGGGCGCCGAAGCGACGCTGAACGACTGTATCCGCTGAATATGTAACTCACCCACTCAAATGACTTATAGAAATAAAACCTTAGAAGGCAAAGTGGCGGCTGTCACCGGCGGTGCATCCGGCATCGGACTTGCCAGCACCAAAGGCATGCTTGAAGCGGGAGCTCGCGTTGTGGTCATTGACCGCGACGAAGCCGCTCTGGCCACTCTCATCGAGGAATATGGTGATCGCGTGACACCGCTGCTTATGGATCTCCTCGACCCTGAAAGTTGCGCCTCGATGATGCCGCAGATACTGTCACAGACTGCCCATCTCGACATCTTTCATGCGAATGCAGGTCTCTACGTCGGCGGCGATCTGGTCGATGTGAGTTCGGAGACAATCGATCAAATGCTAAATCTCAATGTGAATGTAGTGATGAAAAACATCCATGATGTTTTGCCGCATATGATCGAGCGCGCAACCGGCGATATCATTGTGACCAGTTCACTGGCCGGGCATTACCCGACCCCATGGGAGCCGGTTTACGCCTCGTCCAAATGGGCGATTCATTGTTTCGTTCAAGTTGTTCGCCGCCAGGTATTCAAGCATGGCATTCGGGTGGGTTCGATTTCACCGGGACCTGTGGTCACCAATCTTGTCTTCGGTTGGCCTGAAGAAAAACTCAAGGAGGCAATTGATTCGGGCAGTCTCATTAAACCACAAGAATTCGCGGAAACCTTAATGTTTATGCTGAGTCGCCCACGTAATGTAACCATCCGGGACGTAGTGCTTATGCCAACAAATTACGATCTTTAGCCGCCTTGAGTTTCGCATACGAAAGCCAGGTTCCCTGCTACCGCGACTCTACAGACAAGCAATAAAAGCAATTTTTACCGAGAAAAAGAAACAAATATAACCTCAACCAAAGAAAAAAATGAAAATACCGACTAAATCACTACTGTTCACATCAACAGTATTTATCGCAGCGAACATGACGTCCGCTGAATACATTGCGCCCGCGGCATTTGAAGAGCGCGATGAACTCACCGGCGATTGGAACGGTGCCCGCTCTGATCTCGAAGCATTTGGAATCACTCCGTTCTTCTATTACGATGCCATCGTGGGGGCAAACGTCTCGGGCGGCATACAAGGCGACGAAGAATTCACCGGGCAGATCTACGCTGGCTTTGATTTTGATTTCGAGAAGCTCTTTGGCTGGGAGGCGACCACCATGAAGCTGTCTATGGTCGACCGTCATGGTAAAAGCGTTTCCAAAAATGTTGGTGGTATTTATGATCCGATGACAATCTACGGCGGTCCCGACGGGCAAAAAACGATCCTCTATCAAATCGTAATCGAAACCCGGTTGAACGACCAATGGTCGCTGAAGTTCGGTCGCGACAGTCAGGATTCAGATTTCGCGAATGACGATCTCTACCGTTATTCGCTGAGTACTTCCATCAACGGCCCAATTCGCGCCATGATGCTGGATGCACCACAGATCGTCTCCTTCCCCCTGGGACTTTGGCACGCGCGTCTCAAATATCAGGCCAGTGACGAGCATATGTTCAAAGTCGGAGCGTATCAGAATAGACAGGACATCTGGGAAAACATCCCAGGCACGGACTTCGGATGGGACGATGACGATGGACTTACCTTCATGGCTCAATACGACTGGACGCCGAGCATCTATGATCGTCCGGCGCAACTCTATGTCGGTGTCGCTTACTCTAAAGTCGATTACACTCAATTTGACATGAAGGAGGCTGATAGCCAATCCCGCATCTACGCACACTTTGATTTTCAACCCAAAGAGGATCTGACTCTCTTCGCTTTCGGTGCCTACACCACTCAGGAAGAACTCGCTTTCTCGCCCTTGCAAATCAGCGCGGGTGCTAATTATAAAGGCCTGATTCCCAGCCGCGAGAATGATCGCACGGTGGCTTTTGTGACCTATGGGGAAATCAGCGACGACTACGCCGATTCTGTCATGCAGGATCTCGACTATGAGATGGTCTATGAACTCGGCCACCGGGTTCAGATCACTCCTGCCTTCTACATTCAGCCCTCAGTGCAATACATTCACAATCCGGGCGGAAGCGGCAATATCGACGACGCGATTGTGCTTGGCGCATGGATCGGAGGGTCCTTCTAAGCGGCACACCGGTAACGCCTCAGCCTGCGGTCCCTTTGGGCCGCAGGCTCTCTTTATGAGTGCATTTGCCGCAATCAGGTGGCGCTCGATTCTCAGCTACAGTAAAGTAAGATACTCATGAAGGATACAATTTATATCATTGTTACCAGACAGGCCAACCGTGGTACGGTTCTTCATCTCCACTTTGCGCTGATTACGACCAGTTCGCTTTTTTTAAAGTGATTGACCAGTCATTTTCAGCTATTTGTTATCAAGGCTGAGAGCTTTTCTACGATGTAATTTTGATATTTAGCAAAACAAAAGAAAGGTTCGGCTCTACATTGGGCAGACCGCCGATTTAGAGCGTCGTTTTTAGCGACACAATTCGCCTGTAGGTCAGTGTATGTAGACAAGCTCAGAGGTCGTAATGAACTGTAGCGATTTTTTAGGGCACAAACCCTGAATTGAAAATTATATTTAATCTTTGCTATCGAGGCTGCTAATAATCTATAATAATGCCTAATGTCTACTACACCCGAAAACTTTGAAACCGTATCCCACGAAAACCGCAGTTTTGAACCGCCGGAAGTCTTTGCAGCGCAAGCATTAATTGGAAGCAAGGCGGCCTATCGGGAACTCTATGAGCGCAGTATCGCGGAGCCGGAGGCCTTTTGGGCGGAAGCGGCGCAGGATTTGCATTGGTTCAAGCGATGGGACTCCGTTTTGGATGCCAGCAAGGCACCGTTCTACAAATGGTTTGATGGCGCTCAGACCAATATCAGTTACAATTGCTTGGATCGGCATCTTGATAACGGGCGGGGTGATCGCATCGCGCTTTACTGGGAGGGAGAACCGGGTGACCAACGGCGCCTGACTTTCCGTGAACTCCATGCGGAGGTATGTCGTTTCGCCAATGTTCTGAAAAAAATGGGGGTCGGGAAGGGCGACCGAGTCGCAGTGTATCTGCCGATGATCCCGGAGTTGGCGATTTCAGTGCTGGCCTGCGCGCGTATCGGGGCGGTGCATTCCGTAATTTTTGGAGGTTTCTCGGCTGATTCGATTCGCGATCGGGTTCTCGACAGTGAGACCCGCATGGTGATTACGGCAGATGGCGGCTATCGCCGGGGCAAGATTCTCGAGCTCAAAAAGATCGTCGATGAGGGCGTGGCGAACTGTGACTGCGTGCAGGATGTTTTGGTCATTAAGCGCGGGGGACATCATGCCATCGACTGTGAGATGGTGGCAGGTCGCGATTCGTGGTATGCGGATGTCGTGAGTGGCGTTGATGCGGACTGCCCGGCGGAACCGATGGAAGCGGAGGACCTGCTCTTTTTGCTCTATACCAGTGGGACGACCGGCAAGCCGAAGGGTATCATGCACACTACTGCCGGTTATCAGGTCTTTACATACCTGACTTCAAAATACGTTTTTGATCTGAAGCCGGACGATATTTATTGGTGTACCGCCGACGTGGGTTGGATCACCGGTCATAGTTATATTGTATATGGAATACTTCAAAACGGCGTCACACAGGTCATGTATGAAGGTGCGCCAGATTTCCCAAATCAGGGTCGTTTCTGGGAGATCATTGAGCGCTACAAGGTCACAACTTTTTACACCGCGCCGACTGCGATCCGTGCCTTTATGAAATGGGGCGACAACTGGCTGGCGCAGAAGGATTTGAGTTCCTTGCGTCTCCTCGGGACGGTCGGTGAACCGATCAATCCGGAAGCGTGGATGTGGTATCATGAAAAAGTGGGTAGCGAGCGCTGTCCGATTGTGGACACCTGGTGGCAGACTGAAACCGGCGGGCATATGTTGACGCCGATGCCGGGTGCAATCGCAACGAAGCCCGGTTGCGCAACGGTGCCGTTCTTCGGGATTGAACCGGACATCCTCACGGATGAGGGGGAGTCGGTCGAAGCGGGGATTCTCGCTATCAAAAAACCATGGCCCGGAATGTTGCGGGGGATTTATGGCGACCCACAGCGCTTCAAGGACACCTACTGGTGTAAATGGGGCGGGCAGTATTATTTCCCGGGCGATGGCGCCCGCCGTGACGAGGACGGTTACTACTGGATCCTGGGTCGGGTCGATGACGTGGTGAATGTTTCCGGCCACCGGATTGGCACGGCGGAACTGGAAAGCGTATTTGTCGAGCACAAGGATGTTGCCGAATCTGCGGTCATTGGCATCCCGCATGAAATAAAAGGGCAGGGCCTGATTGCCTTTGTGACCGTTATTGACGGTCGGGCACACGATGACCATTTGCGCAAGGAATTGGTATCGATGATCGACAAAAGCATCGGCAAATTCGCCCGCCCTGAGCGCATTGTCTTTTCGCATGATCTTCCCAAGACCCGTTCCGGTAAAATCATGCGCCGCCTCCTGCGAGACATCGCGGAAGGCCGTGAACTTGGGAATACAACAACCCTTGCGGATCCGGGGGTGGTCGAGAATCTTCAAGTTCAATTCGGCAGTTAAAGACATTTACCTGCGACGATCCTCAAAGTCGCAGTGATCCAACCCCACAATACAAACCATCGTCCGTTATACCTCATGAATGATCAAAACTCCAAATCCCACTGGCGTGCGAGCTTGCGGCTTACCGGCCTACTTTTAGTGTGCTGGTTTATTCTGGGCTACGTCGCGCCGATTCTTTTTCGTGAGTGGCTGGACGCAAATTTCCCGGCGGTGGGTACCGCTCCCTTTGGTTTCTGGGTGGCGCAGCAGGGTTCCATCATCGGTTTTGTTGTGATTCTTGTAATCTACGCGATTTGCATGAACCGCACTGATAAAAAACACGGATACAGCGAGGAGGATTAAACAATGGAAATCGCACAAAGCACTCTGAATCTGATTTTTATCGGCGCCACTTTCGCAGTTTACATCGTGATCGCCGCCCGTTCGCGGGCGGCCTCCACCAAGGAATATTACGTTGCGGGTGGCGGGGTCTCGCCGCTGGCGAACGGGATGGCGACCGCGGCGGACTGGATGTCGGCGGCGACTTTCATTTCCATGGCGGGAGCGGTTGCGATCAGCGGCTACGACGCCTCCCGTTTCCTGATGGGTTGGACCGGCGGTTTTGTTTTGCTGACGATGCTGATGGTTCCGTTTCTTCGTAAATTCAACAAGGCCACGGTACCGGACTTTATTGGAGATCGCTATTACTCGCGCACCGCACGCGCGGTTGCGGTAATATGTGCGATCTTTATTTGCATGACTTACATCATGGGGCAAATGCGTGGCGTCGGGGTCGTTTTCTCGCAACTGTTTGGTATCAGCATTTCTTCCGGTGTCGTTAGTGGGGCAGTCATTGTCTTTATATATGCCGGACTCGGTGGCATGAAAGGCATCACCTACACGCAAGTCGCGCAGTATTCCGTCATGGCGTTTTCCTACACCATCCCTGCGGTTTTTATCGCGATGGCCTTGACTGGAAATGTTGTGCCACAGCTCGGACTGATCAGTAATTACACCGCGGATGGCACTGCGGTTCCATTTCTGGCGAAGTTGAATGCCATCAATACCGAGCTTGGTTTTGCGGAATACACCTCCGGCAAACTCTCAACTATTAACATGTTTTGCATCACGGCGGCTCTGATGTGTGGCACGGCGGGATTGCCGCATGTGATCGTCCGCTTTTTTACGGTTAAGGACGTCAAGGCCGTGCGAAAATCCGCTTGCTGGACGCTGGGATTCATCGCGGTGATCTATTTGACCGCGCCCACCATAGGAGCGTTTTCCCGGGTAAACCTCATCGAGAAACTGCACCAAACCACTTACACCGAAGCACCGTATTGGTTTAAGGAATTTGAACAAACCGGACAAATGGCCTGGGTGGATAAGAATAATGACGGGCGTATTCAATACTTTGGGCCCGGCGTGTCCGAGGCGGGGACCTTCAGCGTCTTTCAGGGGAAAGCTCCCGAGTATCCCTTATACGACGCTCCGCAAGAACAACGCATTGGTGTGCACGGGCAACGCCTTCTAGCGAACAAGGCGGATCTTTCCAATCCCAACGAGCTATACTTCGGCAATGACATCATGGTGATGGCAAATCCCTACATGGCAGGATTGCCACCCTGGGTGATCGCGCTATTGATGGCAGGTTGTATCGCGGCGGCGCTTTCAACCGCAGCAGGTCTTCTCTTGGTGCTATCCACTTCCATTTCGCACGACTTGATGAAAAAAATCATCAAGCCGGATCTAACCGATAGGGAGGAGGTTAATTTTGCGCGCTTGGCCTCGTTTGCAGCATTGGTCGTGGCTGCCTACTTTGGCGTAAACCCGCCTTCTGCATTTATCGCAAAAACCGTCGCCTTTGCCTTCGGCCTGGCGGCTTCTTCATTCTTTCCGACGCTACTGATGGGTATTTTCTCATCACGCGTCAATCGAGCCGGCGGGATTGCCGGTATGATTTGCGGCATTGTATTCACGAGTAGTTATATCGTGTATTTCCAGTTTCTCGGAGGAACGAAAGAGCAACTCTTCTTTGGGATCACGCCCGAGGGCATTGGATTTGTCGGAATGTTGATCAATTTCATTGTCGCCTTTGCGGTCAGTAACATGACCAAGCCTCCGCCCGGTTATATCACTGAGATGGTTGCGAATATTCGCACGCCCAGTGGAGTTCGCAAAACGCCACCTACCGATTTTGAAATCTAGGTACGGTCTTACTTTTGATCCAAAAGACGCTTGAAGTTCTCGCCCAAGAGCGCGGTAAGTGTCTCCGGATCGAGATGGGTCTGCGCTTTTATGTAGCGGAGGTATTGAGTGAAATTTGCGCGGCTTTGTTCACGGGGAAAGATTCGCAGGGGATAATCGCTCCCAAATAATATTTTGTCCGGCCCGGCAAGACGGAGGGCTTGCTGGAACACCGAAGCGGGGTGAAGGAGGGGACTCGCGGAGCAGTCAAAGTAAAGATTGTCCGGAATTTCGAGTGCGACCTCATCCTCTGCGGGGAGGAGGAGATCGCCGCCCCAGTGGGCGAGAATGATGGTTGCCCTTGGGGCGCTTCTTGCAAGGGCGAGGACTGCGTCATGCGGCGTGGCGACCGCATCGGGATGTTGTCGCCCCTTCGTGCCGGTAACGTGCAGATTGATGGGCCAGTTGTGCCGGGCGCACCATTCCGCCATTGCATGCCAGCCCGCACCGTCAGCATTGAAGCCCTGCACCCCCTGATGCAATTCACCGACGCCCCGGAGCCCCAGTTCCGCAGCCGCTTCAAGTTGCGCGCTGACATTTGCCTGCGGCTGGATAGCGGCAAAGCCGATGAACCGATCGGGAGCGGTCTTTACCCAATTTGCAATGACGGTGTTGTGCCAGCGGCAGGTGCTTTCATGTTCCCAATACCAACCCAATAGGACCGCCTGATCCACGCCCGCGGCATCCATGTCTGAAAGCATGCGTTCGGGGCCCGCCCAATCCTGAATCGAGGGCCGCTTGTCGGGCGCCACCAGTTTCGCCCAGTGCGCTTCATTGTGCTTCGTTGCCCATGCGATAGGGTCCGCGCTCAGTTCGCGCGGATAGGCATGCGTGTGGCAATCAATGATGACAGGGGGCATGTCGAAAAAGGATGCCGCTCCCGCCTAGGCGGGCAATCGCAATTTCAACTAGAGCCGCACCGCGATTCCCGCATCTGCGAGGGACTGCTTGGCTTCCGCGATGGTATAGGTTCCAAAATGAAAAATTGAAGCGGCCAGAACCGCGTTGGCATGTCCTTCAGTAAAAGCCTCCTTCAAGTGGTCCAGTGTTCCGGCACCTCCCGAGGCAATGACCGGAATTGTCACGGCCGTGCTCACTGCCCGCGTCAGGGCGAGGTCGTAACCGTCCTTGGTTCCGTCGGCATCCATGCTTGTTAGCAGGATTTCCCCTGCGCCGAGTTCGGTCACGCGTTTCGCCCATTCGACCGCGTCGGTCCCGGTGGGGTTGCGCCCGCCATGGGTGTAAACTTCCCATCTCCCCGGTGCGGTTTGTTTCGCATCAATCGCAACGACAATACATTGATTACCGAATTTCGCGGCGGCATCGGCAACGAGTGAAGGGTCTTTGAGGGCGGCGGTGTTTAGGCTCACTTTGTCGGCGCCGGCATTCAACATCGACCGGATGTCTTCCAGGGTACGAATCCCGCCACCCACTGTGAGCGGCATAAAACATTCCGAGGCGGTGCGCTCTACAACATCGTGCATGATGGCGCGTTCGTCGCTGGACGCCGTGATGTCGAGAAAGACCAATTCATCCGCGCCCTGTGCTTCGTAGGCTTTGGCTTGTTCTACCGGATCGCCCGCGTCGACTAAGTTAACAAAATTAACGCCCTTCACCACACGTCCACCATGCACATCCAAGCAGGGAATGATTCGGTTGGAGAGCATTGGGTAGGGTTGGCAGGGTTGTTCGCAGAGGATTATTCGTCCGCGAAGCTGATGTCGGGCTCAAAGGAAAGGGCAAGGCGGTATTGCACTCCCGGTCGCATCACAAGTTTGTGGTCGCGTTCGAGGATTTGCAGATAATGCATATTGCCGTAATGGGTGCGGTATTTCGGATCGTTGGTGACGGTCTCCAATGGTTTCCACTCAGCTTGGAAATCGTCTTTTAAAACATTGGCGCGTTGCCCCTCGGCGCCCAGCGAAAAGGCAGTTCCGACGCGATGACTGCTATGCGGGGCGCTGATTGCGAGAACATAGCGCATGCGGTCGAGGGTGATCTGTTGCTTCACGCTGAAGCAATACTCACAGCTGATCTTGCCCTTCAGGAAGGTCCAGATGACTTTGCAGCTACCGAGCCCGTTCACAAAGGTTTCGTCGGTGGTGATGAGTTCGGGCTGGTCGTATTTGAAAACGAGGGCGTTGCGCAGGCCGATGCTGGTGGTGCAGTTCTTCCCGTAGAAGGATGGGACAATAACTTTGTCACCAAAGGTTAATTCAGGGGTCATGATCGGCAAATAGGTCTCGGAGGGCCAATCAAAGATACCGGGCGAGTGGGGGAAGGCAAGGGAGGCGGAAGTATGGCGCGCTTCGGGTATATTGCCCACCAAGGGTAATTGGAAAGCGAGCCCGCTCTCGGGATCCTGATAAAGGAAGAGGCCTTGTTCTTTGCGGTGTGATTTGTCAAAATTCACAAAGCGGGCAACTTTGTTAGTAGGAACGGGACCTGACGGGGAAGCATCGCCGCCGATCGCGCGGGCGAGGCGTGCCCATTGACACAGATAGCGTGCCGCATCAAAATTTGCCATGCGGGTGGTGTGGTAATTGACAGTGTCGCGCTCGCTGTCACGAATGACAAGGTCACCGTTTTCCTGATCGAGATAGGTCGCGAAGAAATTAACAAAAAGGCGACGGGCCGTATCAAGATAAAGGTCGCGCTGGTTTGCGGTTACCCAGTCATCACGCAAGGCCTGCAAGATGAGGCTGATGCAATGCATTTGACCATAGGCACCAATGGAGCGGCCATATGCCCAACCCGAGCCATCCTGGCGCACGAGATCGGGCAGGAGTTTGAGGTATTTTTCGCTGTGGCTCCTCAAGGTGGGAAGTTTGCGTTCGCGCAGGTTGATGTTGGCATGTAGCTGCAGGGCCTGGCGGATGAAAACAAAGGACATGACGCCGTAGATATCGAAGGCGCCCCCTACGCTGCCGGTGATGCCGGCGGCATCGTCCATATAGCCTGCGCTGGAATTGCTTTCAATGCGATCGGTGAATCGATCGATGAGTTGCCCGGTTTCGTCTTTTTTGGAGAGCCCGAGGCTGAAACGTGTTACGGCCTTGGCAATGTTGAAACTTTGGAAGTGGTTATCGAAGTCGCTGCGCTCCAATAATTGGCGATCCAACCGCTCGCGGGTCGGATCCATGAGTCGTTCCCAGACGGCGTTGCGTTCCTTGGATGGGCCAAAGGAAAGGAGGCCAAGTGCCGCGTATGCCAAGCCATTTTCCATCGCTTCTTCGGTGAATACCTGGGCGGTGACGCAACGCGCGACCAAGTCAATGAGGTCGGTGCCATCGAGGCTGGTCTCGTTGGTAGCCCGGTAGTATTCGCCGATCGCGAGGGCGGCATGACCCGGTTCATCGAGACGGCTTGCTTCTCCCGCAACAGGGGTAACGGTGCCCTGTTCGCTAATCGATTGTAAATTGTGACCCAGAATCGAGCGGGCCATATCAAGGCATTGGTCGGCGAAATTTTCCATATATCTACGGCAGCTTTTAGCGGCTACAAAGGTCTAGAATTGAATTTGGGCGCTTCTTTTGTCAACTGGAATCAAGGCTATTTTGTAAAACAATGAAGGTGAGCCTGTAAGGTATGATGGAGAGCAGTGCCGAGCCAATGGAATCGGCGGTTTTTAATTGTTAAACTATCCGACATGAGGACTAGACAAACCGTTTTCTTGAGGCATCATGAAGGCCTCTATGAAAATCTACATGAATGACGGATTGGTGGACCGCAAGGATGCCAAGGTATCGGTTTTTGACCACGGTCTGCTCTACGGTGATGGCATCTTTGAGGGAATTCGCCTGTATGACGGTTGTATTTTTAAACTGGATGCGCACCTCGAACGTTTGGAATACTCGGCAAAGGCGATCATGTTGGCCTTGCCCTGGACCCGCGGGGAACTTGCCGCAGCGGTTTGTGAAACCTGCCGGGCCAACGGTTTGAAGGATGGCTATATTCGTCTGGTAGTCACCCGGGGTGAGGGTAGTCTGGGGCTTTCCGTCAAGAATTGCGACCAGCCACAACTCATTATCATTGCGGATTCCATTCAGCTTTATCCAGAGGAATATTACCAAAACGGCCTCAAGATCATCACGGTTCCGACCCGGCGCTGCAATCCCGCCGCGCTGCCGCCCGCCGTCAAGTCCTTGAATTATCTCAATAACATCCTGGCGAAAATTGAGGCGCAGCATCTTGGGTATCACGAGGCGATCATGCTGAATGATCAAGGTTATGTGGCAGAATGTACCGGAGATAATGTTTTTGTGATCCACAAAGGCAAATTGACAACCCCAGCCGCCAGCGCGGGTGCCCTTAAGGGGATCACCCGCGACACCGCACTTGAAATTGCCGACAAGCTGGGAATTGCATGGCAGGAGGCGAATTTGACGCGTTACGACATTTGGGTCGCGGATGAACTCTTCCTAACCGGGACCGCTGCTGAAATAATCCCGATCGTGGAAGTCGATGCCCGTCCTATTGGAACCGGAAAACCAGGGCCCATCACGGCGCAATTTCTGGATGCCTTCCACCAAGTGGTCACCAAAGATGGCACACAGCTCTAGCTAAAAAGCTGGAATCGCATACTGTGGCATAAGATTGGCACAGTTGATGCAAAATTGATATCAGAAATATAAAATTTGCCGCTCAAAGGTGGCAATTTTTCTCTTTAATTTTTGCTATATTCAAATTTTTGGCCAAACTCCAAGCCATGGGAGATGTTTTAAAATGTAAATTCTGCGATGAGGTGGCCACCGTTCACTTGACGCAGATTATCAACAACAAGATCCACAAGGTGGATCTTTGTGAGACTTGTGCCCAGCAAAAGGGCGTTTCTGATCCGGAGGGTTTTTCCTTGGCGGAGATGTTGATGCAGTCAAATGCCGCGATGGGCAGTGATGATCAACAACTCCAATGCCCGGCCTGCGGTTTTAACACAAGCGATTTTCGCCGTACCGGACGCATGGGTTGCGCGGAGTGCTACACCGCGTTTGAGCCCATCCTAGAGCCGATTCTGGAGGATATGCACTCGGGGTTGAAGCATACCGGAAAAGTTCCCTCGCATGCCTTGAATCGTCAAAGTTATCATACCCGTTTGCACCATTTAAAGGCCGCGCTGGTCCGCGCGGTTGAAGGCGAGGCTTACGAGGAAGCCGCAAAATACCGCGACGAAATTCACGCCTTGGAATCTGGGGCGAGCGAACAGAATAAAGTAAACAAAGCATGATTGAATCCATTATAGGTGGCAGGAAAGCCGAGCTCACTCAGAGCTCCAAGCGCACCGCGCCGGTCGTGCTCAGTACCCGCATTCGGCTCGCACGTAACCTGGCCGACAGCCCTTTCCCTCAGCGCGCCAATCTGTCGCAGCGCCGGGTCGTTTTGACCGATTGTGTCTCACAAATCCAACGCCTTGAGTCGATGGAATCGGGCACTTTTATCGAGATTGAACAACTTTCTGATCTCGAAAAGCAGGTTTTATTGGAACGCCACCTGATCAGTAGCGAATTGATCGAGAGTAGCAAGGGATGCGGCGTCTATATCAATTCCGAACAAACCTGTTCCATCATGATCAATGAAGAGGACCATTTGCGCATCCAATTCCTCAAAACCGGGTTTAATCTAAAGTCTTTGTGGAAGCGCATCAATTCATTTGATGATGCCATTGATCAGTATCTGAATTTGGCATATTCTGAGGAATTGGGTTATTTGACTGCCTGCCCGACGAATCTGGGCACCGGAATGCGGGCTTCGGTGATGATGCACTTACCGGGACTGGTCTTGTCTGAAAACATGGAGAAAGTGACCCGCGCGGTTGGTCAGCTGGGTATTGTGGTACGGGGTCATTTCGGCGAAGGCTCTGATGCTTCCGGGCATATTTTTCAGATTTCAAACCAACAAACCCTTGGCGAGTCGGAGCCTGAAATTCTCGAGCGGCTTGGCAATGTTCTGAAAAGTATTATCGATCAGGAATTAAACGCGCGCTTCAAATACCTGGAGGACAAGCCCGAACTGCTGATGGATCAAATAGGGCGCGCCTACGGCGTGCTTCAAAATGCGCACGTCCTTTCCTCAAACGAAGCGATGCACCTCCTCTCGCTGTTGCGTTTGGCGGTTGATTTCAATTTTCTACCGGAATCGCGTCGTGCCGAAGTGGACCGGTGCTTCATCGAGTGTCAGCCGGGACACATACAATATGATGTTAAATCTGACATTGCCCCGGAATTGCGCGATACCGCCCGCGCGGCCAAACTGCGCTCGGTTTTCTCAAAACTTCCGCCCCTCTCTTTTGACAGCCTGGAAGAAAACAAATAAGCTCACCTAATTATGGAACCTTTAAACAACTTTACTCCACGTGCTCAACAGGTCCTCGCGCTTTCCCGCAAGGAGGCAGATCGTTTTCACCATAATTACATCGGCACCGAGCACCTGCTCCTGGGGCTCATTAATCTAGGTCAAGGGGTCGCGGTCAATGTATTGCAGAAGATGGGCCTCGATTTGCAAACGGTTCGCAGTGCGGTGGAAAAACAGGTGGGTACCGGCCCGGAAAGCAAACCCTCCGGAAATATTCCCTACACCCCGCGCGTGAAGAAAGTTTTGGCGCTCGCTCGCAAGGAAGCGAAAGGCCTCAATCATTCCTATATTGGAACGGAGCATCTGCTCCTGGGATTGTTGCGCGAAGGGGAGGGTGTCGCCGCCCGGGTACTCAAATCCCTTGATGTGGATATTGAACGTTGCCGCAACGAGATTTTATCGGAACTAGACCCGAATTTCACCGGTGAACCGGAGGAAACGGCGGGCGGCGGATCGGCGGTTCCAGCGGAAGAACGCAAGGATTCCAAGACCCCGGCGCTCAAAGCCTTTGGACGTGATTTGACCGAATTGGCAC
>DKOX01000028.1 GCA_002470925.1 Opitutia bacterium UBA7350
GTATCGTCCGCCTCGATTTTTTCATCGGTGTCTTCGTCGACGTCCGAGAGTTCTTCTTCCAGTTCCTCGTCTTCGGATTTCTTGGGAGCTTCTTCACCCTCAAGTTCGAAGCCTTCCGGGATGTATTCAAGGATTGCGGTTATTTCATTAAAGAAATGAGAGGCGCGGCCTTCCATAAAGTCGGCATTTTGCGCTTCGCGGATTTCCTCCTCAATTTCCTCCACGGTGAGGTTTTCGGTAAAATCGATGAGGTCGTTGAGCATTTTGATGCGAAGCTTCGTTATGTGGTCGATGAAGTCCGCATAGGGGCCTTTTTCCTCGTCGATCACATCGGGGAGGGCGAAGACCTGATCCTCGCAGTCGAGGATGCTGTCCTGTTGGCGCTCAAGGTGGACGGATTTGTCCTTTTCGACCTTGCCGATGTTGAAGGTGTAGAAAGCCTCTTCCACGATATTGGTCTGGAGCCCGTAGTCACTGAGCGCTTCGAGGAGATCGACAATATGCTGGAACTGTCGGGGGTCGATGATACCGAGCCCATCGAGGTCCCAATGGATGGGATCGCTGATTTCGGTAATCCACCAGTTCATGTCCTCGCCGAGGCGGGCCTTGCACCAAGTTAGTTTCGCAGATGATTGTGACATAAATAAAATTTTTAAAGCCTGGAGTTAGAAGTTTTATTGGCTCTGCTTCGAAAATTTGAAGATTTTAATTTTGTGGCTGGCAAGATTTATTTTACCCAGTATTTGGTTCAGATTTATACGTGGGTCATTTTTCTTGTGCAGGTGCTTAAATAACCTATGGTGCGCACCATATTACCAGTCTCGAAGGCGAGACCATGATTCTCATGGGAGTTCTGTACGAAAATATTATACGCTCTTTTTTATTTAAAATGAGTCCGGAGCAAGCGCATGAGCGCGGTCGCCACGCGTTGATGACCCTCGGGGCAGTACCGCTGGCGTGTCGCTTCCTGCAAACACTCCTGCAGGTTAAGGAAGATAAGCCGGTGCAGCTCTTCGGCCTGGAATTCAAGAATCGCGTCGGGCTGGCGGCGGGCATGGACAAGGATGGTGAGTTCACGCGCGCGGTCGAGGCTCTCGGCTTTGGCCACAGCGAAGTCGGTACCGTCACGCCGGAGGGTCAACCGGGCAATCCCACCCCCCGGCTTTTTCGTTACCCCGAAGGTGAAGGCCTCGTCAATCGCATGGGATTCAACAACAAGGGAGCGGCGGCGATGCAGGCACGTCTCGCCAAGCATTACCCCAAGGGGAAGCGAGGGATGCCGGTGGGGGTCAACATCGGAAAGGCCAAAGTCACCCCGCTGGAGCACGCGGTAGAGGATTACCTGACCGGTTTCCGGGTCCTCGCCGATCAGG
The DNA here is from genome assembly GCA_002470925.1 of Opitutia bacterium UBA7350. GTDB lineage: Bacteria > Verrucomicrobiota > Verrucomicrobiia > Opitutales > Coraliomargaritaceae > UBA7445. The sequence continues at coordinate 1,374 of DKOX01000028.1, forward strand.
CGGATTATTTCACGGTGAACATCAGCAGTCCCAATACCGAGGGTCTGCGGGACCTCCAGGGAGCGCAGTATTTACGGGATCTTTTGACCGCCTTGCAGGCGGAGAACGCCAAGCTCGCGCGCAAACTGGGGCGCGAAAAACATCCGATGCTCCTGAAGATCGCACCGGATTTGAGCTACCGGGAAATTGACGGGATTCTGGAGGTTCTGCTTGAGTTGGGCTTTGACGGGGTCATTGCGACCAATACCACCATTGCGCGCCCCCCGAATTTTACCGGCGAGACGAGCGGCGGTTGGAGCGGCGGCCCCTTTATGCGGGAACGCTCAAACGCGGTCATCAATTACATTTATCGCGCCACGAACGGAGCTCTGCCAATCGTGGGCGTGGGTGGGGTGGACTCGCCTGAAAGCGCGGGCGAAAAGATGGATGCGGGCGCTTCGATGGTGCAGCTCTACACCGGGTGGGTCTATCGCGGTCCCTCCCTCGCGCGCGATATCGCGAAAGCCCTCAAGGCGCACGGCGAGAACTGGGTCTAGATCGAGCTCTTACCTAGGCTTCTTTTTGCGCGACGAGCATTTCCATCCGCCGCGCCCGCACGTCGAATTTCATGGATTGTTCGTCGGCGTGGTAGGAGGAGCGCACCAGAGGGCCGGATTCACAGACCCCAAAGCCGACTTCGAGGGCGTAGTCCTTCCAGCGTTGGAATTCCTCAGGGGTAACCCAGCGGTCAACCGGTTGATGCTCTTGAGTGGGTTGCAGGTATTGCCCAATTGTGAGGATGTCGACCCCCACTGCAGCCATGTCCTTAAGGACTTGTTCAATTTCTTCATCGGTCTCGCCGATGCCGAGCATGATACCGGACTTTGTAATGAAGCCACGGGATTTGGCGTGTTCAAGAACCCAAAGCGAACGGTCGTAACGCGCAGTTTTGCGGATCGGGCGTTGCAGGCGCTCAACTGTTTCGAGGTTGTGGTTAAAAATATCGGGGCAGGCATCGAGCACCACGTCGAGGTATTCCTGTTGCCCGCGGAAATCGGCGGTCAGGACCTCGACTGCGCACTCGGGGACGCGGTGGTGGATGGCGCGGATCGTGGCGGCCCAGACGGAGGCGCCGCCGTCCTTGAGGTCGTCGCGTGCCACCGAGGTCACCACGGCGTGTTTGAGATCCATTTTGGCGATGGACTCCGCGACGCGGGCGGGCTCGCCGAGGTCGAGTTCGGTGGGGCGCCCGGTCTGCACCGCGCAGAAGCGGCAGGAGCGGGTGCAAATATTACCGAGGATCATGACGGTGGCGGTGCCGCGTGACCAGCATTCCCCCATGTTGGGGCATTGCGCACTTTTGCAGACGGTATGCAGTTGATTATCCTCAACAATTTTATGCGTTGCTTTATAGGCGGGACTACTCGGAAGTTTGGCGCGGAGCCATTCTGGTTTGCGGGTCTTCATGAAAGCGCGTTAGTGTTCCCGAAAACGCCCTTGAATTCAACTGCTAATCGTTCTTTCAGTTTGGCGGGGCCGGGTGCTGAGTCGAGTTCGGCCTGAAGGGAGGTAACGGTACCATCGGTGATGCCGCAGGGAACGATTCCCTCGAAATGTGCGAGGTCCGGATTGAGGTTGAGGGCGAAGCCGTGATAGGTGACCCATTTTTTGACCGCGACACCAATGGCGCAGATTTTGCGGGTTTCAATCCAGATCCCGGTTTTGCCTTCGCGGCGGGAGGCTTTGAGGCCGTAGTGCATGAGGGTTTGAATAAGGACCGTTTCGAGATCGCGGAGGTAGGCGTGGAGGTCGCGGCGGTGCGCGAGGGAAAGGATTGGGTAGCCTACGATTTGCCCCGGACCGTGGTAGGTGATGTCGCCCCCTCGGTTGGAGGGGAAGAATTGGATGCCGCGGGCATCGCGTTCCTGCGCGTCCCAGAGCAGGTGTTGTTGGGCGTCTTTGCGCAGCCCGGTGGTAAAGACCGGTTCATGCTCGGTAAAGATAAGAGCATCAGGGACGCGGTCGGCGCAACGTGCCTCGAGGCGTTCCTTTTGGCGTTCAAGGGCGGCAGGGTAGGGGGTGCGCCCCCAATCGAGGATCTCGATCATTCCGGTCGCTTATTTCTTGGGGAGGATGACGCGGCGGCGAACCACATTGCCGGGAGTGGGCGTGGACTTGGTTTGGTTCTGGAGGAGGGCGGGCAGGGATGCTGGGGGCGGAGCGGCAGGCTGACCCGAGGAACCCCGTGAGACAACCGGGCCGGTGTTTTTAATGGGGAGGGGGCGTTCGTTGGCAGAGACGAGGCTGAGTCGTTCAGTGCGCCCGTTTTTGGTAACGGTCACGGATTGATCACCCGCGTCAAAATCACGGATGCTGATGCCGTTGGCGCTTTCGTTTTCCGCAATCCAATACCCCATCTTTTCCTTCTTGCTGAAGAGACTGAATTGGAAGGTCCCGCCGATTTGAATGATGCCGCGCAATTCGAGCTCGCGGGCGAGGATTCCGTTGGGAGCGGGGGCCGGGGCGGGAGGTTTTGCGATCACCACGCCGTGATTGGGGGGCAGGAAGGGGCTTTGTTTTTCAATAGAGGCAGCCATCGCGGAAGCCGCACCCACCAGTAGGAGGGGCAAACAAAGGCAGCGTTGGAATGGTGATGTCATAAATTCAAGACCGGAGGCTTAGCGAAAGCGGGGGAGGGAGGTCTTTTCCGATTTTTCTTCCTTCGGTTTTTCGTCCTCAAAACCGCTGCCATCCATGTAGGTGTCGCCGGTTGTGCCG
>DKOX01000005.1 GCA_002470925.1 Opitutia bacterium UBA7350
TAGAGCCACGCGGCAGTTGCAATGAGCGCCATGCCAAGGGTGGCGTTGAGGTCGGAATTCGCAGGCCGCATCCAGTATTTGAAGTGCCCGTGCTCGTCGTAATGGCCGAAGACCCCCACTCCGGGGATGAGGCCGCTCCAATTGTGAATCAGGATGAAAACAAAAAATCCGATCAAGAGGGGGAAGGCGATACGAAAGGCTTTTTTCCCGAGGATGGGTTCGAATAAATCCTGCAGTCCGGCGACCAAATTTTCAATGACGGCCTGCCCTTTGCCTGGAATGAGCTTGGGCTTCCCGACAGTCAGGCGAATCACAACGATGAAAAGTATGGAGATCGCCCAGGTCGTTAGAATGGTATTCGTCAAGGGCAGCCCAAAAATCTCCGTCAAAGTGTAGGGACTCGGGCTGACCGCACCGTCCGCCGCGTTGAGTGCTGCAGTGGTGAGAAACCAAGCAAAGAGAGAAGTAGTGTATTTGTTCACGAAGAACACAAAAAGAATATAAAAGCCTCGATATGAAAAGCGAATGAGATGCCGTAACTCGATGCGTGCGTCAACACTGTAATGTAAATTGCCCCACTAACATTAGTATTTCTTATGCCCTTTATTACTTTATTTTTTACCGCTTACACACTTGCCCGGAATGCGAAGAGGAGCAAGTCTCTCAGCGATGGCTTCACCGAAAAATCTAACCGGACAAATCACGCGCTTGCGAGATCGCCAAGGCGGCTTCCTTTCGGAAGATCCGGGAACGAGGGAAGCCGGAGGCAATGGCACCGCCCTGGCCCGCCCAAAACCGCCTCAAGGTCGGCCTTTAGCCGCTGATTATTTTATGTGGTTCAGCTACGCGCTTTTGGCCGCCGCGATCGTGACGCAACTTGGACTGGTCCTCTGGTTGGATCTGCTCTAGCTTATCGCCGACGTGCGACCACGGAATAATACTGTTCCATCAAGCTCTGGAAGTAGGTCTCCATTTCGTGAGGCCACTCCGCGGCAGAATCAATAACCCAGTCGGGGTGCGCCTCCAATAATTCCATCGTCCAATCATAATAAGGTCGGTCGTCCGAACGAAAACAAAAAGAGCCGCCGGTATCGGTGCGCGACGCCAATGCCTCAAGGAGCTCCATCTGAACCATCCGCCTGCGGTGGTGGCGTGCCTTGGGCCAGGGGTCCGGGAAAAGGAGCACCGTGAGATCGAAGCGGATTTCCGGCGGCAGCACCTCCAGAAACTCGCCCAGTTCCGCCTTGAGAAAGTGTAGATTTGGCAAATTCCGCTTGGCGCATTTTTCCTGACCCTTTCGAACCCGATGGGCAATCAGGTCAATCCCCAAGCAGGTTTGCTCCGGGTGCCCCTCGGCGTAGGCCGTCAGCCAGTGGCCATGACCACAGCCCGCCTCAAAAACGATCCGATCGATCCCTCCCAGTATTTGTAGGCATTCCCTTTTGAGCACTCTTTTGCGTGCCGCTTGTTTTGCCAATTCTTTGGCATGACCTTCGCTCAGTTCCATCGCAATATAAGGACGGAGTCGCCCCGTGGCGTCAAGCAACAGGCGAATCCTCGGTCGTCAACCGGTAGGGCAAGCTGAAATGAATGCTTGTTCCCTGCCCGAGCGTGCTTTCAGCAGTAACCGCCCCTCCGTGCAATTGCACGATATGCTTCATGATGCTCAGCCCCAGACCGGTACCCCCGCGTTCGCGCGAACGCCCCTTATCCACCCGGTAAAAACGTTCAAATATATGGGGCAAATCCTTCTCCGATATCCCCGGACCATCGTCCACGACGCTGCACTCAACAAATTCCTGCTTGGCATCCAAACGAGCACGCAAAATCAAACGGGTAAAGTCCGGAGCATACCGAAAAGCATTTTCCACCAGATTATCCACCACTTGATTAATGCGGTAAGGGTCAAAAGCAAAGGGCGCAATCCGGGGATCCAACTCAAGGAGGATTGCCTGCCCCTCGGGTTTGAGTCGGCTCTGATTGTTTTCCAGAGTCTCCTTAAAAAGGGTCTCAATGGAAGCCACCACGAAGTCAAATTGATCCGGCCGGGACTCGAGCCGTGACAAGGTCAGCAAGTCTTCCACCAGGACATGCAGACGTTGCGCGTTGTTCATGATCTTATTGAGAAACCGCTGCCGGGCATCCGGAGTGAGAGCATCGTCATCCTCCACAAGGGTCTCTGCAAAGCCTTTTATAATAGTTAACGGGGTGCGCAATTCGTGCGAAACATTCGCAACAAATTCCCGCCGCACCACCTCCAGCCCCTTCAATCGAGTGACATCGTGCAGCACCAATAAAGTCGAAGCGGACTCTGCGCCCGATAAGCCGAATGCCTGGGTACAGGATGCCTCAAACCAGAGCAACTCCCCACGCCACTCCAAACTGATCTGACTCCGCTTCGAATTTTTATTTTCGCGGAAGGCATCCAAGAATTCCAAAAGGCTGCTGGATCGTAAGATGGATTCGAGTCGCGCGCCCTTCATGGCGCCTCCGTGCGGGAATAGTCGCTGCGCCGCTTCATTGGCAAATTCGATCCGTCGGGCCGAATCAAAAATTAGAACCGCCTCTTGAATCGCGCCTAAAGTAGCTTCTACTTGATTGAATTTGCCTGAGTTTTCGAGGGCATGGGAACTGTAATTGTCCATGAGCTTATTGCTTGCATGAATCAAGGCCTCCAGGCCCAGAAGCTTAAACCACCAACTGGAACGGTCGTAAAGCAAGCGCCGCTCTGCAATCAATGAGGCCTCCAGATACTTCACGAGGCGTCGGGTACCAAAAGCTATCACCAAGAGCGCGATGAGCAGACCCGCACACAAGAATGAGAAAAATAATGCCATTTAAATACCAATAGCTCGATAGCCGACTCCTCGCACCGTCTCAATCATATTGGCGTATGGACCCAACTTTTCTCGAACGCGGCGCACGTGCGTGTCGACGGTTCGTGTTTCGATGTCCGTATCATAATGCCAAACATTGACTAAGAGATTATCACGGGATTGCACACGCCCTTTTCGCTCCATCAATAATTTTAGAAGGCGAAATTCAGTTGCAGTCAATACCACCGGCTGGCCATCCACCGTGAGCTGATGCAGTTCGGAATCGATAATAACCCCCCCGATCTCAATACGACTCTGCGGCTCTGAAGAAGCAGCCACCGTGCCTCGGTTGAGGATATTCTTAATCCTCAACAACAACTCCCTGGTATTGAATGGCTTAGAGACATAGTCGTCCGCTCCGGTTTCCAAGCCCTTAACTCGGTCCTCCGTTTCACCCCGCGCGGTGAGGAAAATAATGGGAATATGCTTCATGGTGGGATCCGAGCGCACGATGCGGCACAGTTGCAGGCCACTCAGCTCCGGCATCATGATATCAAAAATGAGTAAATCCGGGTTGAAATCCCGGGCCCGCCCCACAAAGAGCAAGGGATCGTTCAGCACCTCGCAGGAGTACCCCTCTTGCTCCAGCTTATATTTAAGCAATTCGGTGACATCGGGTTCGTCATCCACCACCAAAATTCGATGAGTTTGTTGTGCTTTCATAAGGTATTGGATGGAATCTAGCATCAAATTTTCACCCTTTGCCAGCAGAAAGCCAAGCAACCCGCGTTGTATAAATGGCGAGACCGACCCGCAAGTGGTTGTATACTAACAGTTTGCGGGGCCGTTTTGCAATTTTTTAAAATTAACACAAGCGACGCCTAGGCGTAACGCCACTGAAACATCCCGCGAACATTTCACCGACTCTCAAGATAAACCAACAAAATGCTAATATCAGCAGGATTTACGCCGCTGATACGGCTCGCCTGCCCCAAGGTCCGCGGCTGAATGGCGGCCAGCTTTTCGGCGCTCTCATTGCGAAGCCCTCGCACCGAAAGATAGTTAAAATCTTGCGGGATGCGCACTTTGTCAATGTGTCGCAGCTTCTCAATTTGCTTGGCCTCGCGCTCCAAATATCCGCGGAAAGCGACCCGATAGAAAACCTCCTCCCGCACCGCCGTCGATTCCCGCATCAAAGCCTCCGGGAACGAGGCCTGAGTACGGTCCCGCCGCACCGTGTCGGCAAGCAACTGCCCCCCTACCCGCTCTCGCTCCAGGGTCTCCACCCATGCATCAATGCGCCGGGACTTGTCCTTGATCCTTGCAAGCCGTTTTTCATCAAGCAGTTGCAAACTTCCCGCATGCTTCTGCAGGCGCAATTCCGCGCTGCCGTGGTTAAACAGCAAACGATGCTCCGCCCGACTGGAAAACATACGATAAGGCTCCTGTGTGCCTTTAGTCACGAGGTCATCAATCAGCACTCCCAGATAAGCCTCATGGCGCTGCAAAACCAGGGGCGCCCCACCCCGTATTTTTTGCACCGCGTTGACCCCCGCCACCAGCCCCTGCCCTGCCGCTTCCTCGTAACCCGATGTGCCGTTTATCTGACCCGCGAAAAACAAGGATTCTACTTTTTTAGACTCCAGAGTGGCATGCAGTTGGGTCGGTGGCGCAAAGTCGTATTC
>DKOX01000009.1 GCA_002470925.1 Opitutia bacterium UBA7350
GATTCCATTGTAATATCCATTCTTTATATGGGTTGTGAAGTTTTCACATGTCTTTGGGGCACGGTCTTCGAATAGTTTAAATTCAATCGCGCCTTGGGTGGTTTCAATGATGACGTTGGGCATATGCTTTCTATTGGTTGTTTTTATGGTGATTTAGATAGGAGATAGTTTCGACCACGTAGTGTTCCAGATTTGATTTCGCTGCCTCAAAATCAACCGTTAGATTGTTTTTCATGAGTGCGGCAGTGGTCATCGGACCGATACTGGCAAGGGCAGGCTGTCTGGCATCGGGTTCCAATTTTAATGCGTGTTTTTGCTCGATGAAGGATTGGACCGTTGAGGCGCTGGTAAATAGAATCGCGTCGGCGCCCTGTTCACGATAACGCTTTGCCTGCGGGTTGTCCGAAAGATCGGTTCGATGGGTGGCATAAAGTTGTAAGGTGTCCACGATAGCTCGTCCTTCATTTTCGAGGCGGGTGCTGAGGGTCTTGCGGTTCAGGTTGCCGGTTACAACCAACATTTTTACGCTTTCCACACCTTCGTTCTCAATCAGGTCATCTACAAGTGCGTCACCATTCGCTTTATTCGGGATGAGATCTACCTTTAGATTATACGCTTCAATAGCTTCCGCAGTGGCGCGTCCGACCGCCGCAATGCGCATGGGCCCGAGGCAACGGATATCAGGGTAAGCTTTCAGGAGCAGTTCAAAGAATATGCGAACCCCGTTCGCACTTGTGAAAACAATCCATTCGTAAACGGCCAATTCCGCAAAAACCTCCGTGAGAGTCTGTGGGTCAAACTTCGTTTCGACTTTGATGAAGGGCAGTTCAATAACTTCAGCCCCCTGTGCAATGAGCAATTGTGTAAGACGTCCGGCCTGTTCGCGGGCACGGGTCACCACGATGCGTTTGCCGAAAAGAGGACGCGCCGCAAACCAGTTGTTCCGGGCGGGGTAAGAGACTGCTTGCCCGATAATGATGATTGCAGGTGCGCTAACTTCGCTGGCTTGATGATCTTCGACGAGCTTGCCAAGGGTGCTGTTAAATGACGCCTGCTGGGGGAGGGTAGCCCATTGAATAATGGTAGCCGGGGTACTTTCATCCAAACCACCCTCAAGTAATTCCGAAACAATGCGCGGCAATTGTCCTACTCCCATGTAGATGCAGAGCGTCGAGCCGTTGCGGGCATGCTCGCGAAAGTCGAGCTGGAGCGCTTGTTTATCAGGATCTTCATGCCCGGTCAGGAAGGTGATCGCCGAGCTAAACGCTCGATGCGACAAGGGAATCCCCGCGTAGGCCGCTGCTCCGAGCGCGGCAGTCACGCCCGGAACGATCTCAAAGCTGATGCCCTTTTGGTGAAGAAATTCAATTTCTTCACCACCTCGACCAAAAATAAAGGGATCGCCACCTTTCAAACGCACCACCTTGAGTCCGGCTTCTGCCTCTTTCAGGAGGATCGCCTGAATCTCACTTTGCGGAATGGAATGCTGGCCAGCGCTTTTGCCGACATAAATTTTTTTGGCATCCGGACGCGACCATTCAAGCAGGGCGGGGTTGGCGAGCTTGTCATAGACAATTGCATCAGCTTCAGAAATGAGTTCCCGGGCACGCACCGTCAAAAGGCCGAGATCACCTGGACCCGCCCCGACAAGATAAACAATAGCTTTGGATTTCTTATCCATTCGCCTCCAATAAATTCAAATCCTTCAAAAGTTGGTCCACTAAGGGAGCAAGGTTTCCATCGACTGGCAACTCAAGTGCTTGGTTTAAATAGCCGCATTTAGAGTGATAGAGATGCAAGGTTCCCTCTGCGTAATAAACCCCGAACGGCGTTTGGCAACCACTGCCAAGACCCCGGAGAAAAGCGCGTTCCAGTTCCACCGCTTGCTGTGTTTGTTCGCAAAACATCCCTCGATACTTCGGGAGGTCCACCGCTCTGCATTCAATTGCAATTGCAGCCTGCCCGGGCGCCGGAACCATTGATTCAATCGGCAAGCTTTCGAAAACCAGTCCCTCGTGGGAAGTTATATCGAGCCGATCGAGCCCCGCACATGCAAGAATACTGGCATCCGCCACCCCTTCTTGAATCTTGCGCAAACGGGTGGCGACGTTGCCGCGGATGTTGGTCCATTCGGCATTGGGAAATCGTTGTTTGAGTTGGTTGCGTCGGCGGGGGCTGCCGGTGGCGATCGTTTTGGGATCGGCTTCAGCGCCGATGCGCGCCACAAGCATATCCTGGGGATTTCCACGCGGCAAATATCCGGCGATACAAAGTCCATCCGGCAGGGTGGTGGGGAGGTCCTTGGCGCTGTGAACCGCCAATTCCGCATCGCCCCGCAAGAGTGCCTCCTCCAATTCTTTTGTAAATAGACCCAAGCCGCCACGCTTCTCCAGTGACCAATTCAAACGTTCATCTACCTGCGTGCTCAAGGCTAAGGTTTCCGTTTCACATCCCTGGCATCGCTCCATAATCCAATCCACCACAAGCTCAGTCTGCTTGCGGGCCAAAGGACTCTTGCGGGTGGCTATCGTAACGGGCATCGAAGATCTTGCATTGAAAAGGAAGCGGGGAACGGTGCAAATGAAAAGCGGTCGGGGGATGTTTCCCGCCGACCGCCTGAGATAAATTAGTTGCCCGCTTAATTGTATGCAGCCTGCGCGCCCTTGATGTTGCGCTTCTTCACCCAAGGCATGAGAGAACGGAGACGTTGTCCGGTTTTCTCGATGGGGTGGTTTTGTCCGTCCTTGATGAATTGCTTGTATTGCGGCAGGCCGGCTTTGTATTCCTTGACCCAGTTCTTGGTAAATTTGCCGGATTGAATATCCTTGAGGATCGCCTTCATGGCGCGGCGTGAACCGGCATTGATGACGCGGGGCCCACTGATGTAGTCGCCCCATTCGGCGGTTTCGGAGATCGAGAAGCGCATGCCCGAAATACCCGACTCAACCATGAGATCGACGATGAGTTTGAGTTCGTGGAGGCATTCAAAGTAAGCCATCTCGGGCTGGTAACCGGCCTCGACGAGGGTTTCAAAACCCGCCATCACCAATTCGGAGGCACCGCCACAGAGCACGGCCTGTTCGCCGAAGAGGTCGGTTTCGCATTCCTCCTTAAAGGTGGTTTGAATCACACCGGCACGGGTTCCGCCGACGCCCTTAGCCCAGGCAAGTGCGACAGCCTTGGCATTGCGCGAGGAACCCTTGTTGACCGCGATCAGGGCCGGAACTCCCTTGCCCTCGACGTATTGACTGCGAACAACGTGACCGGGTCCCTTGGGAGCCACCATGATAACGTCGACGCCCTTGGGTGCTTCAATGAGTCCGTAATGGATCGCGAGCCCGTGGGTGAATGCGAGGGTCTTGCCCTTGCTCAAATTGGGCTTGATGTCGTTTTCATAAACCTCCGGTTGCTTCATGTCCGGCACTGCAAGCATGATGACGTCCGCTTTTTTGACGGCTTCGGCAGTTTCATACACCTCAAAACCCTGCTTCTTGGCAACTGCAACTGATTTACTCTTGGCGTAGAGGCCAATAATGACCTTGAGGCCGCTTTCCTTCAGATTCTGCGCGTGGGCGTGTCCTTGGGAACCGTAGCCGATGATCGCAAGGGTCTTTTTTTTCAGGACCTTGAGGTCCGCGTCTTTGTCAGTATAGACTTTAGCTGGCATGGATGTAGTGTTGGTTGAGGCGGGTTGCCCGGTTTTTATGGTGAGTAAAAGTTAGCCGCGCTTCAGGGCAAGATTACCGGTGCGGGCCATCTCTAAAATGCCGTAGGGCTCAATGAGATTCAAAAAGGCACGCACTTTATTAGAATTACCGGTCATCTCAATATTGAGCGAACCGGGGGCGACGTCGATGATTTTGGCCCGAAAGATGTCGCAGACTTGCATGACCTCCGAGCGTTGATCCGGCGCGGCGGTAAGTTTGACCATTACAAGTTCGCGTTCGGTGGCCTGCGAACTTGAAAAATCCGTAACCTCAAGCACATTGACCAATTTATATACCTGCTTGATGGCCTGATCGAGGGCGTCCCCGTCGCCCAGAATAGTGGCGGTAATACGGGAAAAACGATCGTCAACCATCGGGCCGACGTTGAGGGTTTCGATATTAAATCCGCGCCCGCTGAACATTCCCGCGATGCGCGCCAGCACGCCAAACTTATTTTCTACCAAAATGGAAATAATATGGCGCATGGTGGATGGAGGGCTGTAGGATTAAGGCGATTTTAAAATGGTGGACGGAGAGGGACTCGAACCCACGACCTACTGGGTGTAAACCAGTTGCTCTAACCAACTGAGCTACCCGTCCATTTAAAGAAACGTAGAAAAAAACCTGCTGCTTCGATTTGTTCAAGTCAAATTTCACAATCAATCGTTTTTGGCTACAGGTTTCTTAATTTGCCATGATTGTTAAGATTGTCTTTAAGGTTGGAATCCTGATGATGTAAACAATCGATGAACCAGACAATCAACAGCAGGGAACCGTTAATAGATTTGGATTTGTTCCTGAATCAGGGCGGTGCTTTTTTTAAGCCATTGCGTTTGTTGAACCCGGCAATTTCAAAACTATTGGCGATTGATGGCTTGAATGCGATTTATGCAAGTGTTCAAGCGGAGTTGACCGACTCGGAGCATGACCCGGATTTTTTCAAAAAGACTTTAAGGGTTATGGGCGTTCACTTTGAACTGGATGCCGAAAGCTATGCCCGCATTCCGAAATCAGGCCCTTTAATTGTGGTAGCCAACCATCCTTTCGGCGGCATCGATGGGGTGGTGCTGGGTGCCTTGCTCTCAGGCTTGCGCAGTGACAGTAAACTGATGGGGAATTATCTGCTCTCGAGAATGGAAGGCATTCGCGGGAACATCATTAACGTGGATCCATTTGCGCAGGCAGATTCTGCGAAATCCAACCTGGAGGGTATTCGAAAAGCGCTGAGCCATTTGCGGAATGATGGATGCCTCGGGGTATTCCCCGCAGGCGAAGTCTCTCATTTTCAATGGAATTGCCGTTCAGTTGCAGACAAATCCTGGAGCGCCCACGTCGCGCGCTTGTCGAAAAAAACCGGAGCTCCAATTCTGCCGCTTTTCTTCGAGGGTAGGAACAGTTTACTCTTCCAGCTTGTAGGCTTGATAAATCCGCGCCTGCGAACCGCTTTACTGGCGCGGGAGTTTTGCAACAAGCAGGGTCGGGAGCTGCGGCTCAAGGTCGGGAAATTGATACAAGCAAGCGAGTTGGAACGATTCGCCTCACTGGATGCCGCGAATGATTATTTGCGCATGGAAACTTATTCCTTGAACCGGACCCAATCCAGCAAACGTCGCAAACTTCGCTTCCCCTTTCGATCCAGCTCCGCCACGAAAGTGCCGAGTCCCCTCGCTCCGCCGCAAGCAAAATTCCGGATGGAAGCAGAAATCAATGCCCTGCCAAATGCATCCATGATTTTGGATCATGGGGAATTTCAGGTTTACTGCGCAAAAGCCGTGGAAATTCCGGCAATCCTCAAGGAGATCGGGCGATTGCGCGAAGCGACCTTTCGTGAAGCGCAGGAGGGCACCGGCAAGGCCTATGACCTCGATGACTTCGATATGTATTATTTGCATCTTTTCGTGTGGGATGCAGCTAATTCCGAGGTGGTCGGCGCCTATCGTATGGGCTTGGCCGATGAAATTATTGAACGTTACGGGAAGCCGGGACTGTATACCACCACCTTGTTCAAATTACGAACAGGCTTCTTTAGTAAACTGGGTCCCTCGATTGAGTTGGGGCGTTCATTTATCAGCCTGAAGTATCAAAAGAAGCATGCCTCCTTGCCATTATTATTGAAAGGGCTGTCGATCTTTTGTGGGCTGCACCCCAAATATAAAATCCTATTTGGACCGGTCAGCATTGCGGATGGCTACCGTAATATTTCGAAGAATCTGATGGTTCATTTTTTTCGGGGGCACAGTTTTGACAATGAGCTATCACGCTGGGTCCGAGCCAAGAAGCCACCCAAGGCGAGTGATGCCTTTCGCGGGGTTTCACTCAAAAGCATCGCCAAATCAATACGCACGGTGGATGCCGTCTCCGCAATCATATCCGGTATCGAAGATGACGAGAAGGGCATTCCGGTTTTATTAAAGCATTACTTAAAACTAAATGGCTCCTTGCTCAGCTTTAATATCGATCCGGCTTTCAGCGATGTAATTGATGGTTTGATTGTGGTTGATTTAGCAAAGAGTGACCCACGTGTCATTGCGCGCTACATGGGCAAAGAATTATATGCTGAGTTTATGGAACACCACGAACCGCAAGTGGAGCTGGTATAAAAAAAGCCCGGAATAAACCGGGCTTGGAGTAAAAAATTGCCAAAAGGAAATTACTGCTTGCGCTTTCTGGTGAGCTTGGCGGCAGCTTTGATGTTCATTACGGTAGCCACCGAGACGCCGTATTTTCTTACTGCATCCGCTGTTTTTGCGCCTGCTTTGAGGTCCGCAACCAATGCCTTCTTTTGAACAGGCGTCAACACGACGCGCTTGCGGGGTGCCGCTTTGGCAGTTTTCACAGCCTTAACCGTCGGTTTCCTGCCTCCCAGATTCTTTCTGCGGGCGAGCAGTTCCTGCGCGGTAATGGCAAAGCCCTTGCTCGATAAATCCTTAGAGATCTTTTGTAGTGCGAGCATATCCTTTACCGCAGTTTTGACCGCGTCGTTGGCGGCTGCGGTTGCCTTGGCTTCTAATTCGGATGTAGCGGTAATGCCTGTTGGTAGTTTTATATTAATTTTGATTGTTCGTTTAGCCATAGTATTGATGTTAGTAGTATAGGTAATAGTAAAAGGCAGATTTTATATTTTATTGCGTCAATGCAATAATTTCAAATTTTTAATTATCAATATGCGAATTGCGCTTGCACAATTTTTACCTTCGAGCGGGAGTATAGATTCCAATTTGTCGCTCATAGCCGAATTTGCAGGGGAGTCGGCAAAGCTCGGAGCCCAATTGCTATGCCTCCCGGAGCTTTGCACCACCGGTTTTGCCTGGAGTCAACTGGACCGACTATTAATACATTCGCAATCGAGCCAAGATAAGATTTCTAACTTGGCCCAACAAAATGAAATTGCAATTGTAGGATCCTTTATTGCTAGAAACTCTAGCGGAAAACCGACTAATAGCTTTATATATTATGAATCGGACGGCTCTGTTTTGGTGCAATATAATAAAATACATTTGTTCAGGCAAATGGGTGAAGACCAACACTTGGAAGCAGGGGCGGCTGTTTTAACTGCACAAGGTTTGGATGCCCATATTGGTTGTTCGATTTGTTATGATTTGCGTTTTCCTGAGCTCTTTCGGAAGTGCGCGTTGGCGGGTGCAGAATTACAGATCTTGCCGGCGGCTTTTCCGCACCCAAGGTTGTCGCATTGGCGGGCTCTCCTCCAGGCCCGGGCAATGGAGAACCAGAATTTTATTATTGCGACCAATCAATGCGGAACTGCGGGCGCTGAGCACAGTGCGCAAGGCACACATTATTGTGGTCATTCCATGGTGGTGCATCCTTCCGGTGAAATACTTTTTGAAGCGGGGGAAGAATCCGAACTCGGCATAGTCGATCTTGATCTAGGCGACATCCAAAGAGTGCGGGAAGCCATGCACTGCCTGCGTGATCTGCGTGCGGATCTTTACTGAGCCACCATCTCTTTTGCGAATTGCTTTTGATCGGCTGCCTTAAAAAAAGCGGTTCCTGCCACGAGCGTATCGACCCCTCTGGCGAGGCAGGCTGGAGCGGTTTCAGTGGTTATCCCGCCGTCCACTTGTAAGCGGAAGTCGTATCCTTCTTCTTCGCGCAAGCGGGCAAGTTGTTCCATCTTGGGAAGGACATCCTCGCGAAAAGACTGACCGCCAAATCCGGGCACGACGGTCATGAGCAAAATGATGTCGCAGTTCGATAAATACCGGACAAGGGCTTCGGCGGGCGTATCGGGATTAATCACAAGGCCGCATTTTTTGCCGGCTTCTTTGATGCGTTGAAGGGTCGCTTCAACCGGGTAATCGGGTTCGAGATGAATGGTGATTTGGTCTGCTCCGGCATCCAGGAAGGCGTCGAGGTGCTGGTGCGGATTATCCAGCATGAGATGCACATCAAAAAACAGCGACGATTGGGAGCGGAGCGTTGCGACCGTCTCGGGGCCGAAACTGAGATTTGGAACAAAATGGCCATCCATGATATCGAGGTGTACCCACTCGAGACCCGCTGCTTCCACAGTCTGCAAGCTCTCCCTCAAAGCTGCGTGATCTCCCGCCAAAAGTGAAGGTGCCAGGATAACGGGGTGGGGTGAGGTTTGCATCGATTCAGGTCTGTTTGTTAAATGATTTCGATCGTGGAAGGGTCAAAGTCGACTTTCGGATAACTCAATTGGAGGTCATCCAGGTAAGCCACCACCAATCGGGCCACTAAAAGATTACGCGCCCATTTTTTACTGGCGGGAATTAAATACCACGGAGCATGGGGATGGGAAGTCTTCTTAAAAACGTCCTCGTAAGCCACCCGATACAGATCCCATTTCTCTCGTGCCACGAGATCAGAGGGGTCAAACTTCCAATGCTTCATCGGCACATCCAGGCGATTTTGCAAACGTTGGCGCTGGGTCTCGCGATCGATATGCAGAAAAAGTTTGAGGATGATAGTGTCTTCATCCACCAGAAGTTGCTCAAAATCGTTTATGTGCCGGAAGCGCTTGCGCCAGACCGACTCGGGTTTCAACTCATTGACGCGAACCGCCAGGACATCCTCGTAGTGGCTGCGGTCAAAGATCATAATTTCGCCATCGCGGGGGGTGCACCGATGTACGCGCCACAAATAGTCATGCGCCAATTCAAAACTGGTGGGTTTGTCGAAGCTGGAAACATGCACACCCTGTGGGTTGACGCCCCGAAAGACGTGGCGGATCGTGCCATTTTTTCCGCTGGTGTCCATGCCCTGCAGGACAATCAAAAGTTTTTTGCGACGATCGACAAAGAAGCGTTGTTGTAAATCAGCCAGCCGTTTGTGCAGATAGCTGAGCTCTTCATTCGCCTTGATTTTGCACGATGGAATGTCCTTCCAAGGTTGGGAGTCAACTTTTGCGAGTTCGTTGTTTTGTTCAGCGGTAATGAGGTAATGGCTGAAGTCCTTTATTTCCATACCAGTTTACTTTTTATACTAAAACTGAGGAGGGCAATGTATTTATACGCTCGCCTGTTCTTTGCCTTGATTATTGTCAAACCAAGGCAGATCGTTTTGCTCAGTCGTGGATGAAGACCAGTCAAACCATTGAAATCGGCGAACTTTTAGGACAATTGTGCGCGAAGGACATCGAATCCGCGGTTTGCGAGGCAGACCCCGGCATGCAATCGTCTGATCTTGCGGAAATGGTTGCCTGTGAAAAATTCGCTCCCACCCGGCGTGCGGAATTTCTGAGTGGTCGTGCCTGCGCCCGCAAGGCCTTGCAGGCGCTGGGCTACCGGGATTCTCCCCTTACCGCTGATGCGGAAGGAGTACCCGAATGGCCCGAGGGGTCGGTTGGCAGCATCACGCATTCCCGCAGTTGTTGTGGAGCAGTGGCAGCCCGGGCGCAAAATTACGCTGGTTTGGGGTTGGATTTTGAACAGACCGGGCGCTTGAGTGAGGCAGCAGCAAAGCGCGTTGTTCATCCGATGGAAGCGGCATTTGCATCGAGTCATACCGAGGGAGCCACGCTTCTTTTCAGCTTGAAGGAAGCGTTCTATAAGGCCCAGTTTCCAAAATGGCGGGTCAGGGCGAATTTCCAGGATATTGCCCTCGCGGTGGATTCAGCGGCGGGCATCGCGGAGCTTGCGCACCTGAACGAATCACTCGGCGCGATCGCGGTGAATGCCAACTCTCGTTTCAAATTCCGCTTCGCGCAAACTGAGCACGTGGTGCTTTCACTGTGCTGCCTCTTGCCGGATTCCTAACCCCCGGCATCCTTC
>DKOX01000112.1 GCA_002470925.1 Opitutia bacterium UBA7350
TTCACGGCAGGGAGTGCATTGCCCGCAGCTTTCGTGCGCGTAGAAATAATTAATATTGGCAAGCGCCTCCACCATATCGGTGGAATCATCCATGATGATAACGCCCCCCGAGCCGGACATCGAACCGACCGCCGCAAGGCTGTCAAAATCCATTGGGATATCCTCGATGCCCCAGTCAAATTCGGTGCCGTCCTTCAGTTTGCCCGTAAAACGTTCGTCGGCCCGCAGGATCTTGGAAGAGGACCCGCCGGGAATGACCGCCTTCAATTTACGGCCGGGTTTGAGACCGCCGCATACATCATTGATGAGTTGACCCAGGGTGAGGGCCGCGCAGGGAAATTCGTAATAGCCGGGTTTTTGTACATGGCCGGACACGCACCAAATACGCGTGCCGGTATTGCCTGGGGTGCCGATTTTTGAGAAGGCTTCGCCGCCCATTTCAATGATGTGTTTCACATCACAGAGGGTTTCTACATTGTTGACGATGGTGGGGCATTGATACAAGCCCAGCGCCGCCGGGAAATAAGGCGGTTTGATGCGCGGGTTGGCACGGTTGCCCTCGAGGGATTCAATCAAGCCGGTCTCTTCGCCGCAGATGTAGGCCCCCGCGCCGCGGTGCACAATGATATCACAGGAATAACCGGAACCCAAAATATTGTCTCCGAGCAGATTCTTGGCGCGGGCCTCCTCAATTGCTTCCTCCAAAATGCGGTAACCCTCAAAGAATTCCCCCCGAATGTAGATAAAGGCAAGCTTCGCTTGAATCGCAAAAGCAGAACAGAGCATGCCCTCGATCAATTGATGCGGATCCTTGTGAATGATTTGACGGTCTTTGAAAGTGCCGGGTTCCGACTCGTCGGCATTGCAAATCAAATAGATCGGTTTGCCGGACTTGCGATCCAGGAATTTCCATTTCACGCCGGCGGGAAAACCCGCTCCTCCGCGTCCCCGCACTCCCGAAGCGGTGACTTCCGCGCAAATGTCCTCCGGCTTCATGGTGACTGCCTTTTTCAACTGCTCGTAGCCACCATGCTTCAGGTAGCAATCAATGTCGCGGGTGTAGCCCGGGGCATCAATGTGCTTAAAAATCAGTCGTTGTTCTTCGAGTGCCATCCTGATAATTTCCAAGAATTAAAGGGTTCCCTGTTTGATTTTCTCAGCGAGTTCGCTGGCGGCTTCAAGCCCAACATCGGTATATTCCGTTTCGCCCACCATCACGACCGGAGCCTTCCCGCAATCAGCGTGGCATTCCACGAATTCAAGCGTCACTTTACCATCCTCGCTGGTGTGTCCCACCTTGACATTCAACTCCTCCTCCAGGCGGCGACAGGTTTGATACGCCCCGCCCAGCGCGCACGGCAGGGTGCGGCAGACCCGCACATGGTATTGACCGGTTGGTTCACGCCGCAGCATCGGGTAAAAAGTCACGATTTCCGCAATATTGATCGGCTCTAGATCAAGGCGCTCTGCGATCCATTCAATCGCTTCGTCCGAAAGATAGCCCTGATCTTCCTGCACGAGATGACAAAGCGGCAGTGCCGCACTTCGCATGACCGGATAACGCGGAATCAGGCGGTCAATTTTTTCAATCGTTTCAGGCTTTAAATTCATAGCTTTGAATCTAGCGGTCACACTCCCCCATCACGAAATCCAGCGATCCCAAAATCACGGTTATATCCGTCATGTAATGACCGGGTACAAGTTTGTCGAGGATACTGAGCGAGCAGAAAGAAGGTCCGCGAATTTTGAGACGGTACGGTACGCCCCCACCCTTCGAGACCACATAAAAACCGAGCGCCCCTTTCGGGTTCTCCGCTTCAAAATACGCCTCCCCCGCAGGAATCTGCGGCCCCTCGGTCGTGATCATGAAATTCTGAATCAACTCCTCCATGCTCGTCAGCACCTTTTCTTTTGGCGGCGAGACGATGCGCTTCGCATCCTCCGCATAAAAACTGCCATCGGGAATCGTATCGATGACCTGGCGAATAATACGCACCGACTGGCGCACCTCTTCGGCACGGAGCAAATAACGGTCGTAGCAATCACCCGTTGTACCGACCGGCACATCAAAATCGTACCTTTCGTAACCGAGATAGGGCTTGTCCTTGCGCAGGTCGAGGTCCACGCCCGAGGCGCGCAGGTTTGGCCCCGTCAGGCCATAAGCGATGGCGTCCTCGCGCGAGATAACTCCGATGCCCTGAGTGCGGTCCACGAAAATCCGGTTGCGGGTCAGCAACTTGTCAATTTGATCCAGGACCGGAAGTACTCCATTGATAAAATCCGTCACGCGACCGAGCCAGCCCTCCGGAATGTCGCGTGCCACCCCACCGATCCGGGTGTAGCTCGTGGTGAAACGTGCCCCCGTCAATTCCTCAAATAAAGTATAGAGTTTTTCACGCTCCGTGAAGGTGTACATGAAAACCGTCCATGCCCCCGCATCCATTCCAAAAACCCCAACCCCCAACAAATGCGAGGAAATGCGCGCCAATTCACAGCACAAGACCCGAATCGCCTGACAACGCTCCGGAACCTCCAACGCCGCCAACTTTTCCACCGCCATTGCAAACGCCACATTGTTTGCCAGCGGCGCGAGATAGTCCAAACGATCCGTGTACGGCACGAACTGATTGTAAGTCATGTTCTCCGCGATCTTCTCATCTCCCCGGTGCAAATATCCAATGACGGGTTCACACTTCGTGATGATGTCACCGTCCAATTCCGTCAACAGACGCAACACCCCGTGAGTGGTCGGGTGAGACGGCCCTACGTTCAGGGCCATGGTTTCGCCCTTCAGCTCTTCCTCCGCCACGCCTGTGCGCGCCCCGAGGTCTCCAATCGAAATTTCCTTTGTGGTGGCCATTAGCGGTTCTCCTCCTTTTCCGTCCAACTCTCATCCTTTGCCTGCGGTTCAATTTCCCGCATCGTTCCATCCGCGGAAGAAACAAACGGCCCGCCCATCATGGGTGCCGGCAGCACTTTCGCATTGGCGGTTTCCGCCACATCCGCGGCCGGGAAGGGTACCTCGATCCCCGCCAGAGGAAATTCCTTCCGCAAGGGGTGGTAGGGATAGTCCTCCCACATAAGGATCCGTTTTAAATCCGGGTGACCTTCGTAGCGAATCCCCATCATGTCGTAAGTCTCGCGTTCGTGCCAATTCGCCGCCGGGAAGATCCCCGCCAGACTCGGGAGACTCGGCGCGGCATCATCGACGCAATCCGATGCAATGCGAATATAGGCATGGTGCGTGGTTGAAAGAATATGGTAAATCCCGGTAAAGCGCGGGCTCGTCTCGGCAGCCCAATCAATGGCGGTCACATCCACCAAAAGATCATAGCCGAAATCATCGCGCAAGGCAGTGCAGCATTCCAAGAGATGCTCCGCCGGACAATTCACCGCGAGGTGATCCGCGGAATCCCGCTCGGTCAAATAGGCGAAACGCTCCTTCAGGGATGCGAAATTCGCGTCGCTCATCTTACGCCTCCTTCTCCGCGAGGGCCGCCGCAGCCGCGGCAGCCTTCGGTGCAGTCAAGTTCTTGACCGAGCGCTCCCGGCCAATCTTGTCTTGCAGTTTAATCATGGCATCCAACAGCGCCTCGGGGCGCGGCGGACAACCGCTCACATAAACATCCACCGGCACAATGCGGTCCACCCCCTGCAGGGTCGCATAGGAACGATACATCCCGCCCGTACTCGCGCAGGCACCCATCGCAACCACCCACTTCGGTTCCGCCATCTGTTCATAAATGCGGCGTACCACCTCTGCCATTTTATACGTCACCGTACCCGACACGATCATACAATCCGCCTGGCGCGGCGAGAAACGCATAACCTCCATTCCAAAACGGGAAATATCAAAGCGCGAGGCCCCCACCGCCATCAGCTCAATCGCACAACAGGCCAATCCCATCGGCATCGGCCAGACCGAGTGCTTCCGTATCCAATTGATAACAGCGTCCGCCTGGGTAACGACGACCTCACCTTCGACTTTGCTGTTGTAACCTAGGGTTGTGTTTTCTGATTTCATTTGATTCCAAGAATCATCTGTTTTGAAGTGCCGTAACTTACGAGACCCCTCAATCCATGCAAGCTACAATTTGAGTTTGTCCCGTCACAATAACGCCATAAGCATAGAACCTGCCATTTCAGGCAACTTTTAGAGCTTCACCATGCCCACCTACACCTACGAGGAAATCCTGCCCGACGGCAGCCCCGGCACCCGCTTTGAGGTCATTCAAGCCATGTCCGACGCGCCCCTCACCCAGCATCCCCACACCGGAAAACCCATCCGCAAAGTGCTCGCCAGCCCCGCCCTCAACACCCGTTACTCCGAAACGGCCAACCAGCGCGCCCTCGACAATAAAAACCTCACCCAAAAAGGCTTCACCCAATACGAGAAGGACAAACTCACCGGACGCTACCACAAAACCGCCGGCAACGACCCCCGCGCCCCCGATATTATTGAAAAGCCAAAAAACTGAGCACCCCCGGAAAGGTTTGGAACGTCCATCCGCGCCTATTTTATTTACAAATAAAGATCATGATCCATATATTAAAAAATATATACTATGCACAAAATCATCAATAGCCCCATCGCCATCACTTTAATCGTTATCGTAGCGGCATTTGTCCTCGCAAAGCAAAACAAAGCTCACCTCGCAGGTGAGATACAGGCCACATATGATACAATTATTGCGATTGCTGCAGACGCCACGAGTGACGCCGAAAAAACCAAGGCCGTTCAGGATTTAGCGGAACAATTAGCCAATCAAATCAAGGTTGGGTTCTCGAGTGGTTGGAACAACAATGAGGAGTCCGACGAGAAACCCTCATACCTTGAGGTGCGCAAACAAATCAAAATTGAAAATTTGAAAGAAATTCCCACCCAATGGGAAACGCGGCAAAGCGTCATCCTTACCCTTGAGAATGAGAGCGAGTACCCCATTAAGCGTATCAATCTAAACCTCGATTACTACAAAGATGGTATCCTCATCGACACAAAGCACAAATCGCTTCATAACATAAAAATTCTGGCTCCAGGCGAAGCGACTTCCGTAAAAGAGGAGCGCAGTATCCCCAAAAGCGATAACCCCGAAGAAATGGAAGCGTTCACCTTTGATAGCGTGAAAGCCAACATAACTTCATTTGGGATAATTGAAGAATAAAGCGACTCAAATCAGATGCATCAAGACGGCATCATCCACCCC
>DKOX01000088.1 GCA_002470925.1 Opitutia bacterium UBA7350
GGGCTGTTGGCACCGCGGGTGTATGATTATGAGATTGGAAGGGGGGTTGCCCTTTTACTTTAGATCGCCAAAGCCGCCGGGGAGGGTCTTGAGTTGTTCCTTGAGGGCGTTTTGCATGACTTTGAGCACGGCGGTGTACTTGGGGTTTTCGGCGAGGTTGTTTTGCTCGTTGGGATCTTGCGCGAGGTTATAAAGTTGATCGCGTTTGAAATAGGCGGGGTAAAATCCGGTGGATTTTTTTTCAGCATCGCCTCCGCCGGGGATGGCGGTGAGGTGGCTGAAAGGTTTGGTGGGGTCGTTGGTAACGATGTTGAGGTGTCGGCGTTTGCGTTGATCATTCCAATCGTTGAGGACTGCGCGGCGTTCCTCAAGGGTCATGTTTTCGAGGTGTTCGGGGTAGCGGATCGCCATGTATTTCCAATCACCGACGCGTATGCCCCGGGCATATCCGAGTTCAAAGTATAGGCTGCGCAGGGAGTTGGGGGTTTGTCCCTCGAGGTAAGGGAGGAAGCTTTGTCCGTCGAAGGTATATTGGGTGCGATCGACTTGGGCGAGGTCAAGGATGGTAGGGGCAAAATCAACGTTGGACACGAGAGCATCTGAGGTGTTGCCAACGGGGAAACCGCCTTTGCGCCAGACGATGCTCGGGTTGTGGACACCGCCTTGATAAACGGTTCCTTTGGCGCGTTGTCCGTGGTCGTTGAAGAAGAAGATCACGGTATTGTCGATTTGGCCGTTGGCTTCGAGGGTATCGAGAAGGGCCCCGAGGGCGTCATCGAGCCAGAGGATATTGGCGGTGTTGTCATCAACGGGTAGACCGGCGGCGCGGAGTCGTTTGGGGATGGTATGGCGGGCGGGCTGGACTTTTGGAGGTTCATCAAGGTAGCCGATTGCGGTGAGGCGAGGATCGGCATTCCAGGAGCGTTTTTCCTCGGTGGGTCCATGGGGGACGGTGGTCGCAAAGTAGAGGAAGAAGGGTTGGGTCTGTGCTTGGTTGAGGAAGCGCACGCCGGCCTCGGTGATCCAATCCATATTTTGAACGGCAACTTCGTGAAGTCCGAGAAAGGAGGCGTTGTCATGATATACGTTATCGGCGAAATCGAAGCCGATTTCTCGGATGGCTTGGCGGATGTGGTCGTGATTTGATTTAAGCAGGGCTTTATTGGCCGGGTCTTTGGCGCTGGCGTCGAAGTTTGCAAATTGTTTGAGGCCCTCGACTTCGACAACATGATTTTTCCCGGCCATGCCAGTGGTGTAGCCTGCTTTTTTTAGGAGAGCGGGGAGGGTCTGATCGGTGGGGAGAATGTGGGTATTGAATTCAACAACGCTTTGCCCGTTTCGCTTTGTGATTTGTTTAAAGTATTGGTTTTGCGCACGACTTGCGAAGTTACCGGTTAAGACATTATAGCGACTGGGGGTGCAGACCGGTGAGACGACATGCTGTTGGAGCATCAGGGTGCCTTCACGGGCGAGGCGGTCGAGGTTGGGGGAAAGGTTTTTGCCTTGGCCCCGGGAGAGGCAGTTGAAGTGTTGGGGCAACATGTCATCGGCAATGAAGAAGATGATATTAGGTCGCTCGGGAGCGGTGTTATGAGCCCGAGTGTGCGAAGCAAGTAAAGTAATTGCTGTAAAGGTGACTGCGAGGAATCTAAGTGTCTTTTTCATAATGGAGGCGGGTTGGATTAGTGGTTTTTAAAGGTTTTGATGATGCTGAACAGTTTATTGGAAAGTTGAGTGACAACGGGCTTATACTGTGGATCGTTCGAGAGGTTTTTTTGCTCAAGGGGGTCCTCTGTATAATCATAGAGTTCGGTCGCATGGATGGGGTCGCCGGGTTTGGCACCATCGCCACTGGTGTTGAACCAAGCCACCAAACGATAGCGTTCGTTACGAAGGGCGTAGCCCATCCGCTGGCCGCGCGGAAATTGGCTGATGGCGAATTCGCGGGTGAGTTGGTTTTTATCCTTAATCGTGGGGGCGAGGCTGGTGCCATCGAGATGGTCCGGGGTTTGAATCCCGGCGAGATCGCAAAGGGTGGGGTAGAGGTCTACTAATTCGGCGGGCATGCTGGTTGTTTGTGCTTTGTTGCCGGGGGCGGAGATAATCAAGGGTACCCGGGTGGCTTGTTCGTAGTTGGTGTGTTTGCACCATAAGCCGTGGTCGCCGAGGTGCCAGCCGTGGTCTCCCCACAGGGCAATGATGGTGTTTTCGGCGAGGCCCAATCTTTCGAGTTGATCAAGAATTTTTCCGATTTGAGCATCGATGTAGGCTACACAGGCGTAGTAGCCGTGAATGAGTTCGCGCTGGGTGTCTGCGTCGATGGGGCCTTGCACGGGGACACCATTGTAAGATCGAAGCTCGGAACTATCGTGCAGGGCATAGCTGGGTGCTCCCTTGGGCGCTTTCTGGTAAGGAGCTAGCTCAATGGTCTCACGATTGAATATATCCCAGTATCGTTTGGGGGCGACGAAGGGGAGATGCGGTTTTTTGAATCCGATTGCGAGAAAGAAGGGCTGTTTTTTTGTGGCAAGTCTTGAAAGCGTCCCGACCGCGTGGGCGGCGATGGCACCGTCGTAATAGGCATCGTCAGGCACATCCTCTGCTTCAACGGTAAACCAAGCGTCGTTTTCAAAGAGCTTTCTGTTGACGGCGTTCCAGTTTGTGTTTTCCAACCCGGCAGCAATGCTTTTACTTTTGGGATTGTGGTAATGGCCAATGGGTTCACCGGTAACGGAATTGTAATTGAGGTGCCAGTTTTGGGTGTAGGGCTCGCTCCAAGAGCGTTTGTCAGAGCCTTGATCCACACTGCGTGGGTCGAATATTTTGCCCATACCGACGGCGTGATAACCATTGTTTTTGAAATGCTGTGTGAGGGTCAGGATGTTTGGTCGTATATCGCGGATTTTAGTTTTAAGGTCCCAGACTTTAGTAAAATCAGGATATTTTCCGGTCATGAGGCTGGCACGCGAGGGTCCGCAAACCGCTTGTTGGCAGTGGGCGTTTAAGAAGGTGGTGCCCTGTGCCGCGATGCGGTCCATCGCAGGGGTGGAAACTACACTACCGTAGGCACCGAAGGTGGGCTTGAGGTCATCAACCGCAATGAAGAGGATATTCGGCCCTTTGGCAGTCAAAAGCGTTGCGGTGAAGCTAAGTGCAATGGAGCAGGCTTTTAAGATGGACTTTCTTTTCATAAGCGACCGGTGCGGAAGATAAAACCGAGATCATCAGGATAGATGTCTCCGGTGATGGGCACATCTGCCTGAATTTGAAAGCGGATTGCATGCAGTTTAGCCATGGCATCGAGCAGGTCGGGTTCTTGGGCAGTAAAGGCAAAAGTTTTCCATTCTCCCTTGATGGCATTTCGGGGAACGGAGCCGATGGGCATCCAGTGGTTGGCGTCGCTTTGAAGGATAATATTGACGCGGGCCAGAGGGTCGGCGCACCTGAGGCTGTTTGCGGTCCGGCCTTTGATCGTCGATTGCACGAGCTGATCGCCCATCAAATTGCCCCACATCCAGAGTGATAGGTTGGTTCCGATGAGACGATGGCGGTCTGCGCTTTGCACAATAGTGTTGGCTTCGAGGTGGAGAACCGCGTCAGCAGAATCAGCAAAGCCATAAAGACCATGTGTAATAGTCAGACCAATGCAGGGAATCAAATTTCTGACTGATCGAAGGCGCATGCAGCGGTTGAAGTGATTATGGAAAAAGTAAAGTAGGAGGATCAAGTTGTTTCTTTGTTCGGTAAATGTAATTTTGCATTTAAGAAGTGCTTCAAGAAAATGAAAAAGCGTAATCACCGGACTACGTATTCTCATTCTATTGTTTATATTTATAATGTTGTAATTCCGTTGTGGTCTCAGAACAGGCAGGCCTTATTAAATTTGATGAGTGAGCCCCACAATGAAGCCATCGAGGTCGCGGCAGAAGACCGGGTGCCCTTTCCGAAAAAACTTGCCTATGCCCTGGGAGGTCCGGTCGACATCTTGTCTGTCTGGGTTCTGGTCAGTATTGCCTACCCTCTCTTCAACATGGAGTTGGAGATGCGTCCGCTCTATGTCTCGATCATTTTGATGTCCCTGCGTTTGTGGGATGGGATAATCGACCCAATCATGGGTTGGATTTCGGATAATGCCCGGACGCGTTGGGGTCGCCGCCGGCCCTTTATCTTTGTGGGGGCGATCCTATCGGCGTTCACATACCCTTTGATTTTCTGGTTTCCGGTAGGGCTGAGTCCTGAACAGAACATGCTCTGGGTGATTGGTTTTGGGATCATTTTCTATACCTGCTTTACGGTTTGGGCGATGCCCTACCAAAGCATGCTCATGGAGATGACACCGGACTACAATGAGCGCACCCGGGTAACGGAGGTGCGTGGGTATTTTCAAACCTTAGCAGGATTTTTAAACGGTTGGTTATGGTGGATTACGCTGCGCCCGCTCTTTTTTGTTACGGAACCAGCAACGGGCGAGTTTGTTGCGAGCACCTCGAATGGAATGCGCTATGTCAGCCTAGCAATAGCAGTGATTATTCTGGTGGGTGGCGTGATCCCGGCAATCTTTGTCAAGGAGCGCTATTATGAACAAGTGCGCCGGCATCAGAAAAAGATTGGTTTGCTGACGAGTCTAAAGCAGACCCTTTCGAACCGGGCCTTTTTAATTTTGTGTATCTTCATAGTATTCTTTTTGTTGGGGACTGCAATTTTTGACAGCTATGGTCGATATGTGGGGACGTATTATGTCTTGGGGGGCGATTGGGACAGAGGCGCCGTATTTGCAGGCTGGGGTACTTTGGTATACACGATTTTTAGTTTGGGTTTTATCCCAATATTTCGCCGTCTCTCAGAACGGATTGGGAAGAACCGATGCCTTGCGCTTTCGGTGTTCGTGGTTTTGTTATCTGCCAGCTCGACCTGGTGGACTTTCACGCCGGAGTGTCCGTGGTTAATGTTGATCAACACCGCCTTGATCGGGGCGGGTTATGCGGGGTTGTGGTTGATGTTACCCTCCATGCAGGTGGATGTGGTGGATTACGATGAACTCAAAACCGGGCAACGCCGCGAGGGTAGCTTTGCCTCTATTTTTTCATGGATCTTGAAGTTGAGTTTTTGCGTGGGTTTTTTGATTTCGGGACCCCTGCTGGAGTTGACCGGCTTTGATGCTTCGTTAGCAGGTGAGCAGGGTGAGGCAGTGTACCGAAATATGCGACTTGGCTATATCGTGATACCAACGGGATCATTGCTGCTGGCGCTTTTGCTTTTGAGTCTTTTCCCTATCAATAAAGCCAAGGCCTCGGAGATTCGGCATCAGTTGGAAGCGAACCGAGGGAAGGTTTGATATGTTGAAAGCTTATAATTTGTTCAAATCGCCCAGCCTTTAATAACAATTTTTTAATATTAAATGACTCAAAAATATTCAAAATATTTAAATCTATTGTTAGTGGTGACAACAATGTCATCGATCGTTGCTGCACCAGAGCTTGTCCCGATTCAAAACGGGATGTCTCTGCGAGCAATCACTGCAAAATATTACCTTGAGGGGAATGTCTATATCGGGGGAACAACCAGCTGGGAAAAGCCCTCCCGCACCTCTGGTCTGCTCGATCGTGAATTTAGCTACATCACCCCGGAAAATGACTTCAAACATGAGATGGTGCATCCGGGCCCGGGGATCTGGAACTGGAAGTATGCCGATGCCTGGATTAAAAGTGCCGCCGAGCACGGACAGGTAATTCGTATTCATGGCCCGATTAGTCCGCAGTGCTCGACTTGGGCTAAGGCGGATCACCGTACCGCGGCAGAGCTGGAGAAAAGCCTTTATGATTATATGACGGCACTGTGCCAACGCTACAACGGAGTGCCGCAGGTTAAATGGATGGATGTCGTTAATGAAACCATTGAGGCGAGAAAAAATGTGTGGTTTGGTCCGAAGAAGGGGACCGACCGTTGGGAAAATCCCTGGACGATTTTAGGCTTCGACGAGAGTGACCCGCTGCGACCGCCGCGGTACATAAAAATGGCCTTTGAAATAGCGAATGCGCACGCGCCCGATATCAAGCAAATCATCAACCAGCATGGCAGTGTAAGCCCCAGTCTTTGGAACCGCATTTTTGATTTGGTAGATTACCTTCGTGGTCATGGTCTGCGGGTTGATGGCATTGGCTGGCAGGCACACGTGAATCTTGGATGGGAAAAAGAAGGAACAAACCTGAAGGATCTAGAGGCTTTGATTGAGCGCGCGCATGCCAATGACCTCTCCTTCCACGTGACGGAAAATAACGTTTGGCTGCGTAAAGCGAAGGATTATGAAGGGCAGGCTAAAACCTTTGCGGCGATTTTGCGCACTTTACTGTCAAAACGAGACAGCGGCGAGGTGACTTGGAATGTCTGGAATTTGAGCGACGATGATTCGTGGATTGAGAACAGGCACCTCGACGGTTGCATCTTTGATTACGATTATGCGCCGAAGCCCGCTTATTATGCCCTCCGGGAAGTGCTTCTGGAGATGAAGGATTAAATAGCATCGTCTTTCGCACTGATGGGGGTCGATGAGAATTTCTCATTAATATTGGTCTGGATGTAGAAAATCTCCCTCGCGATGTTTTATGGTGCGTTTTAGGGGGATTTGCATGCCGTGGGTTGAATCCAGCCAGTCGTAGAGTTTTTGAGCCATCGCTTTAATTCGTGACTGGTGCATGGGCGATTCTATCAAGTTGTACATTTCATGGGGGTCGTTTTGCAGGTCATAGAGCTCATTGCGGTCCCAGATGCCATGATAGCGGATGTATTTATTTCGCGCGTCGCGTATTCCGAAAGTGGTGGGTGTCATGGGGAAATCATACTCCCAGTAGTATTCGTAGAAAATGTATTCACGCCATGTTTCCGGTTGCTTGTTATTTAGAACTTTGCGGATGCTGTGGCCAACAAAGTGTTCCGGTGCCTCTAGACCTGCATAGTCGAGAATGGTCGGGGCGATGTCGCTGTTGTCGATAAGGGCATCGACGGTTTGATCACCAGTGATGCCATTCGGGTAGCGCATGAGCAGCGGTACTTTGCCGGATTCCTCATAAAAATGGCGTTTGTCGATCAAGCCATGCTCGCCCCAACTGAAGCCATTATCTCCCATATAGATGACAAGGGTTGAATCGCTCAGACCCTCGGCCTCCAGATAGTCCAGTATACGTCCTATACTGTCGTCGACACCTGCGAGCGTTTCGCAGTAGTCACGCACTTCATCCTGTAAACTTCTGTTTTGGTGATACATATAGTCAACACCGTGCCAGCTAACACGTTGCTGTTTGACCCATTCCGGCCAAAGCAGCTTGCGGTAGGCTCCTGTCTTGGTTTGGAGATAGGTCTTCGGAAGGGTGTAGCTTTGGTCTGCATAGCGTCCAATGTGACGTTTCGCAGCCGCAAATTCCGCGTGTACCGATTTGTGTGAGAGGTAGAGAAAGAAAGGCTTCTCTTTTTCTTGAGCCTGCATCCATTGAATGGCGTGCTCGGTCAGTAGGTCGGTGGTATAGACCGTTTCATCGTATTGTTGGTGCTTGCCGTTGATGTTAAGCAGGGGACCATAATAGACACCCTGGCCTTTGAAACTCTCCCAGTGGTCGAAGCCGGGTTGGGGGGCATCGGAATGATCCCCCATGTGCCACTTGCCGAAAAAGGCGGTAGTGAATCCGGCATCCTGCAGGTATTCCGGAAAATAGGTAAGTCCACCAGGGTTCGGGGCCTGATTATCAACAATGGTATGTTGGTGTGCATAGAGCCCGGTCAAAATTGTAGCGCGACTGGGAGAGCAGAGGGAGGTGGTGACATAGGCGTTTTTCAGGTGTGCTCCTTCGCGGGCAAGTCGATCCATATGGGGCGTTTCAAGCCACGGAACCTTTCTGGTGAAGCCCATGAAATCGTGGCGGTGATCATCACTGAGGATGAAAATAATTCGCTTGGGTTG
>DKOX01000135.1 GCA_002470925.1 Opitutia bacterium UBA7350
TAGCATTGGCTGAAGAGTTTCGCACCCATCGAACCGTCTTGCCGCGTTTCACTCGGGCAAAGCACAATGATGCGCCCCGGGTAACGCTGCACAAAACGCAACAAGGTATTGAATGCCTCCAAGGCCTCCGTCGGTGATACCTGCAGGCCGAAGTGCAGCACGATGTTCATTTGCGAGGCCCGAAAATGCGAAGGCGAGGCCTCCCCATCCACCTCCCACATCTGGCGAAGCCGTTTCTCAACCGCGCTGACCGGAAGTTCCTGCCCGGGAAGAGGTGTGATCAATTCAGCCATCTCAAAAGGATCTCCCGATATTTAACCGGCATTGCGCCAGGTGTTGTCCGCGACTGCCAGCATGGCATCACTTGCCGCAGGGCCCCACGAACCGGCGGCATAATCTTCCATGCCCTTCGTTCCGCTCGCCTGCCAATGCTCCAAAATAGGCGTGATCAATTTCCAGGAGGCCTCCGTTTCATCCCCGCGGATGAAGAGGGTCCCGTCTCCCACCATCGCATCCAGAATCAAACGTTCGTAGGCCTCCGGGGTATTGGAACCATAGGTCGCGGCATATCGAAAATGCATCTTTACGGGCTGGGTACGGGTTTCCAGACCCGGCACCTTCGAGTTCAGGACCAGCGTGACCCCCTCGTCCGGTTGGATGCGAATGACCATCGTGTTCGGCGCGACGTTAAATTTGTCACCCTCTGAGAATAAAATTCCGGGAGGCCGCTTGAACTGCACCGCGATTTCACTGGCGCGGCGTGCCATGCGTTTGCCGGAGCGAATATAAAAAGGAACCCCTTTCCAGCGCCAGTTATTGATCGATAAACGCAGCGCCGCATAGGTCTCCGTATTGGAATCTGCCGGGATGCCGGATTCCTCCATATAACCCGCAACGGGATCACCGTTTACAATGCCCTTGGTATAGCGGGCGCGCACCACGTCCCCCCCTTGACCGGGGGCAGTCAGATTCAATGGCTGGATCGCTTTTAGAACTTTGACCTTTTCGTCGCGAATGGATTCGGGATCGAGCGATACCGGCGGCTCCATTGCAGTGAGCGCCAGCAATTGCATGGTGTGGTTCTGGATCATATCCCGCAGGGCTCCGCTGGTATCATAGTAACCCCCGCGCGAACCGACCCCCAGGCTTTCCGCCACCGTGATTTGAACATTGTTCACGTATTCCCGGTTCCACATCGGTTCAAAGATGGAATTGGCAAAACGCTGCACGAGCAGATCCTGCACGGTTTCCTTCCCGAGGTAATGGTCAATGCGATACACCTGCGATTCCTCAAAGACCTCTTGAATCGAGGCGTTCAGCGCGCGGGCGGATTCGAGATCGTGCCCAAAGGGTTTTTCAACAATCACCTTGGAGGCAAAGGGGGTGTGCAAATGCGCTTTTGCCAAACCCGAGCGTCCGAGGTTTTCGATGATCGGCTCAAAGACACTCGGCGGGGTCGAGATGTAGAACAGGCGCTGTACTTCGCGACCGAGTTCAGACTCTATTTTCGCGATTCGTTCCGCCAGAATTTCAAAGACCTGGAGGTCGTCGTAGCCGCCCGGTTGGTAACTCATTCCTTCGCGCACCCGCTCCCAAATCGCCGGATCAAGGGGGCGGCGGGAGTGCGACTCAATCGCGGCATCCATGTCGCCACGGAAGGCCTCGTCGCTCATTTCACGGCGACCATACCCAATCAGGTGGAATTCCCCGGGCAGTAAATTATCAATGCCGAGATTGAAAATCGCTGGGATGAGTTTACGCGCGGCCAAGTCACCGGAAGCGCCGAAAATGACCATGACGGTCGGCGGCGCACCCCGATGCTTGCTGAGGCCCTCCAGGAACGGATGGCGGGAAGCTTCGTTAAGTTCTGTCATTTTGAACAAATAGGGACACTAAAGTGTTTGGAGAAAAGCTGAATATTTGCGAAATGGCGAATCTTTCCCACTCCTTTTTTGGAGAGGGCAATATCGATAATGTCAAAACGGAAATGAGGCGCGGGCTCCCGGAGGCGATAGAGATAATTACGGCAGGCACGCTTCAGTTTGCGGCGCTTGCGGCGATCCACAGACTGGACGCCTTGAATGCGTGCCCCCGCTTTGCGGGTACGCACTTCGATAAAAACCAGCACTTTGTTATCGCGGCAAATAAGATCGATCTCGTCGTGTCCGCAGCGCCAATTGCGCACAATGATACGGTAATTCAGCTCCTCGCGGCAAAATTGTACCGCGAGGTCTTCTCCGAAACGGCCTTTTTCCCCGGCGGTAGCGTCGGGCCCCGGCGGACGCAGCTTGGGCGAGAAAAGACGGCGGATTTTTTGGAGCAGCTTCACAGGAAGTGTTTGCGGCGGGAGGCTTTCAGGTTGAAGTTTGAGGTAAATAAGTAATACGTGAAGCGGTGGGAACGATCAACCAAGAAGCAGCAGCACCCGACACCCTCATTGTGGGGGCGGGTCTAGCCGGATGCCTGCTGGCATGGCGTCTGCGTGCCGCGGGGCAACGGGTCCTGGTGGTGGGTGATTCCTCGATGCCCTGCGCGGCTTCGGTCGCGGCGGGGGTTATCAATCCGGTCACGGGACGATGGGCGGTCAAAAGCTGGCAAATTGATGCGCTCCTTCCCGAGGCAGAGCACTGCTACCGCAGCATCGAGGCGGAACTTGGCATTCAAATTTACCACCCGATCCCCTTGCGACGTTTCTGCCAGAATGAAGCAGACCTCAAACGCATCGGACGTCGCTCGCGCAATCCCCGCTACGCCGGGGTACTGGGAAAACTCCGCCCGGCAGGCGAAAGCCCCGCAGCCTTGCAGGATCCCTGCGGGAGTTTTGAAATCCACGGCGCGGCCTACGTCGATCTCCCGCCCCTACTTGCGGCGATGCGCGCCGACCTCGTAGCGGCGCATTGCTACCGCGAGGAATACTTTGACCACCTCGCTCTCCGGCAAGGAACGGGAGGGCTTTGGCAGTATAAAAACATCACTGCGCAGCAGGTCGTTTTTTGCGAAGGCGCCGCCGTCACTCAAAATCCATTTTTTCCCGACTTGGCGATGAAGCCCGTTAAGGGCGAAACCCTTGCCTTCTCCTGCCCGAGACTGCAACTCCCCCACTCCATCTTCCACAACGGGAAATGGCTCCTCCCCTACGGCGAAAACCGCTTCCG
>DKOX01000034.1 GCA_002470925.1 Opitutia bacterium UBA7350
AAGTCATAGTTTTCCCCGAGGCGGATTTCGAGCCGGGAACGCTTGAATTGTTCGCGGGTCGGGCAGGGCCCGAGGAGGGCTTCGGGGGTCGTGATGAGGAGGCGGGGGGCTTTTGGTTTGCGGAGGAGGGCGCCGAGGGCCTGGAGGCGTTCGCCGATGCGGTCGGTGCGGCGGGCGTGGTCGATATTGGGCGGGGGTGCTTCCGGGAAGAAGCAGATTTCGGGCGGGGTCTTGGGGAGAAGCCATGTGGCGAGTTGGGCGATCTCGGCGGCGCGGGCTTCGGCGCGGCGCGGTTCGGCGACAAGGAGGAGGTAGAAGCCCGGTCGTTCCGCAAGGAGGGTGGCGTAGCAAGCCGCTCGGGCGGACTCACAAACTCCGTGCAAGAGGCGGGTCTTGCCTTTGTTGGGTTGGAGGGCAGGCATTAGCGGAGCTTAAGGGCTTCGAGGGCCGCTTCGGCGGCGGCGCACTCTGCGGCTTTTTTGGAGCGACCACGACCGCGGGCTATTTCCTTGTTTTTAATCGAAACGGCGCAGGTGTAATGGCGGTCGTGGTCGGGGCCGTTGGGGTCGAGCTGGCGATAGTGCGGGGTGCTTCCGTTGTAATGCCCCTGGGTGAATTCCTGGAGCCGGGACTTGGGGTTGCCCGCTTGCCGCGGGTTGGCCTTTTGGAGGGCTTCCGAAAAGAGCGCGGTGACGACGCGCTGGGCGGCATCCAATCCACCGTCGAGGTAAACTGCGCCGATGAGTGCTTCGAGGGCGTCCTCCAGCATGGCGTCGCTGGGTTCGGGGTGATGGTTGCGCTGCGCCTCGCTGACGCGCAGGGTCTTGGAGAGATGCATGCTGCGCGCGATGGATGCGAGGGCGCAGCCATTGACAATGCCGGCGCGCATGCGGTCGAGGGCGCCCTCGTCCGCCTCGGGGAATTGCGCGAAGAGCTGCGAGGCGATGAGGAGGTCGAGGACGGCATCGCCGAGGAATTCGAGGCGTTGGTTATTGCCGGTGGGAAGGGTAAGGCTGGGATGGGTGAGGGCGCGATGGAGGCGTTCGGGATCCTGAAAGGTATAGCCGAGGTGTTCTTGAACTTGGTCGAAAGGGTCGGACATTGCGAAATTTGTGAGTCAAAAGGTTTTCCTGCTTGCACCGGACGGACTGTCCAGCATAGGGCTAAGTTAAGTAAAACACGTCCGGAATCAATGCCGGGTCAATAAAAGCCACTACTATTTTTAAAATTGCCTAAAGTCGCCAAAAAGACCGCCCGAGCCAAAGAAAAGCTCTTTGTCCTCGACACGAATGTACTCCTGCACGATCCGCAGTGCCTCTATAAATTTGAGGAAAACACGCTCGCGATTCCGGTGGAGGTATTGGAGGAATTGGACCGCAAGAAAGCGGCGCCCGGGGAACTGGGCTATGCGGCGCGGAGTGTGCACCGCGACCTGCGGGCTTTGTTTGACACCGGGAAGGAGCAGGTGCCTCTTGCGCTGAAGGGGAAGGGGAGCGCGGTGCTGGGCCGGGAACTGAGCACGGGTGGTTCCCTGATTGTGGTGATCAATGAATATTTGGTGAATGGGGATGCCAAGAGTGCGGGAATGGAGCGTTTGCGGGCGACTCTGAGTGATCTGGACAAGATGGATAATCGTATTTTAGCGTCGGTGGTTTTTCTACAGGACGCCTGTCCGAAGCACCGGGTGGTTTTGGTGACGAAGGACGCGAACATGGCCCTGAAGGGAATCGCGCTCGGGATGGAGGTGCAGGATTATATGAACGACAAGGTCAATGACCTGAAATCGGAGGGCTGCAAGACGATTGAGTTGAGCGAGGAGGATTACACCCGTTTCATTGAGGAGCACGGGGTGGATCTGGAACCGGGGCTGACGAGTCATTTGTTCATCAATGAATATGTTTATGTGGTGAGTGGGGATTTTCGGGAACCGGCGCGTTACCGGGGTGACGGGCAACTGGAGGGCTTGATCCTGAGTGAAAACATGGGGATCAAGATTCCGAAGGGGATCCGGATCAATCCGCTGAATGACGAGCAGCGGATGTTGATGGATGCCTTGTTGGACGAGGATATAAAATTGGTGACCTGTTGCGGTAAGGCAGGGACGGGAAAGACTTTGGTCTCGATGGCGATGGCGCTGTATCAGACTTTAGGAGAGGACAATTTGTATGAACGGGTCTTTATCACGCGCCCGCTGGTGCATATTGGGAAGGACACAGGGGCTTTGCCGGGGACTCTGGAGGAAAAAATGTCGCCCTACATCGCGCCCTTTTATGACAACCTGGAGGTATTATTCAGCAACCGCAAGGTAGTGAAGCCCGACGAAGCGGAGAGCGCGCAGGCACAGATCGACAAGATTACCTCGAACCGGAAGCGCAAGAAGGCGATTGCACGACTCGCGAAACAACCGGTGCAAAATGAATCGGATGAAGAGGAGAACAGCGGGCCGCGCAAACCGTATCAATTCCTCTTTGACTTCGGGATGGTGGAAGTGGAGGCGATGACCTTCATCCGGGGCCGTTCCCTGGCGAACACGCTCTTCATTATCGACGAAGCACAGAATTTAACACCGCACGAGGCGAAGACGGTGGTGAGCCGCATGGCGGAAGGTTCGAAGGTCATTCTGCTGGGAGACCCCGCGCAGGTGGACAGTATGTTCCTCGACTCGAATTCAAATGGCTTGGTGCACACCGCGCAACGGTTGCGGGGCACGGAAATCACGGCGCATTTGGAATTGGTGACGGGGGTTCGCTCGGAACTGGCGGACTTGGCGGCGGATCTGCTTTAGGGCGGTGCGGGAATAGCTTGAATCGCGGGGCGTTATAGGGGATAGGATAGAACCGCGGCCGAAATTTTCGGCTGAGCTTATATCACGATCTACAGACAAACGATGCGCGTATTACTGACTTCGCACGGTTCCACAGGGGACATCTATCCGGTGATCGGGCTGGGTCGCGCTTTAGTAGAGGCGGGGCACGAGGTAGGTTTTGCCTCGGCGCGGTTATTTCGAGAAGAGATCGAGCGGGCGGGATTGGAGTATATATATTTGCCCCCGGACTGGGATCAGACTGGTTTTGCGGAGGCGATGCGGGATTTGACGAAGGCGAAGAACCCGGTGGATTTGGTGCGGATTATTTACTCGGAGTCCTTGCCGTATTTGGAGGAGATATTGAAGACATTGGATGCGGAGCTCTCGCGGGCGGATTTATTTGTGAGCAGTTATTTGTTTGCGAGTTTATGCACGCTGGCGCGGATGCGGGGGGTGCCCTGCGCGGTGACGACATTTGCCCACAACGCGGTGCCCTCATTGAGCCATCCACCACAGGGGGTGCCGCGCCTCTTGCCCTTCCCACCGTATTTTCGCCGCAAATGGAACGCCCTCGGTTGGCACCTCGCGGACCGCATTTTTTGTTGGCAGATCAACCAAGTGGTGGGGGAAGCGGCGGAACGTTACGGAATCGGTCGCACTCAGAGTTTCCTGCTCGATCCGGCGGACAGGGTGATCGTGACGGTTTCACCGACCTTGTTTATGCCCAAACGCCTGTGGAACGACCGCTTCGTCTTTTCCGGTTATCTGCGCTGGCAATCGGAGGAAGACCCCGGTCTGGAATCGCGTCTGGAGGCATTTTGCAAGGGGGAACGGGTGCCGATCCTGACCTTCGGAAGTGTGACTTTTGACAAGGCGCGGATGGTAATGACGCGCTTTATGCGGAATTGGCCGAAAGGGAAGCGCATTATCATCCAATCCGGTTGGGCGGGTCTGACGATTGAGCGACCGCGGAGGGAGATGTTATGCGTGAACAAGGTATCGCACGACCAACTTTTCCAGCACGCTTCACTGGTGATTCACCACGGTGGGGCGGGTACGACTGCAAGCGTGCTCCATGCCGGGGTACCGCACGTGATTATCCCGCATATCGGGGACCAGTGGTTCTTTGCGGGAGAGATGAAGCGCTTGGGCGTGGGCTTGGAATTAAAACGTTCAAAATGGCCGGAGGAATTACCGAAGGCGGTGCGCACCATTGAACGGAACGAGAAGTTTTCGCGGCGCGCCACGGAGGTGAAGGAAATCCTGCTGAGCGAGGATGGCCCCGCGACCGCGGTCCGTGAATTGGAGGCAATGGTCGCTCCGTAGGCAGCCGATGTTTTACTGAAACTTTTGCGGCTGGCTTACGATTCAAGTTCAGGTCTTGATGGAGTTCATTCTTTTCTGCCAAAACTTGCCTGAGGAGAG
Source organism: Opitutia bacterium UBA7350 (assembly GCA_002470925.1). GTDB lineage: Bacteria > Verrucomicrobiota > Verrucomicrobiia > Opitutales > Coraliomargaritaceae > UBA7445. Next base: position 4,232 of record DKOX01000034.1, read on the forward strand.
CCGAGGCTTATTATCTGTTTTTATCATGAATCGTATTCCACTGCCCCTTTTATTGGTCCTCGCCCTTTTGTTGGGCTGGGGCTTGAAGCATCTTTTTTCACCTGCGTCGGAAGGACGGGATGATTCCGGGGCGCCGGCACAGACGACCTCCGGTTCCTGGATGGGAAATGCGGAAGGTAAGCCTGCGGGGGATGCGGTCGCTGCGAATGAGACAACGGGTCAGTTCCTTCAGGGGGAAGATAGGAATGAGGAGCCTGTAAGCATTGAGGTGATGACGGAGCGGATAAATGAATTATCGAATTCGCCCTCGATGTCGAACGCGCGTGAGACGCTGGAATTGATTGCGGGGCTCTCACAGGATGGCTTGCGGGAATTACTGTTGAATGATGAGAGCGGCGGTTGGGGAATGAGTGACGGGATGGTCTCGAGTTTGGCGTTTATGGCGTGGGTGGACCGCGACCCGCAGGCAGCCTTTGATTTTTATCAAAATGAATTGCCGGCGGGGAATCGCTCGCGACACAGTATGTCGCTTTTTTCGGCCTGGGCGGGGGTGGATCCGGAAGCGGCGACCGCAGCGGCGGCACAGATTGAGTCGGGGCACGATCGTTCTCTGGCGAATTTTTCGATAGCGCGGGCGTTGCTGCAGACGGACCCGAACCGTGCCTTTGAGGTCTTGGAGCAAGGCGGGGGCGAGATGCGGGGTTGGCGTTACAATGCCCTGTTTGCACAATGGGCGGCGAAGGATCCCGCCGGTGCGCTGGCAAAGATCGAAACCCTGCCGGGCGGAGAAATGCGCAATAATGCCCTGCAGGGATATGTGATCGCCTTGGGTCGGGAGGACCCCGAGGCGGCGGGTCGTTTTGCCTTGAATTTATCGGACTCGGATCAACGGGCGCGGGTAATGCCGCGCTTGATGTATGAATGGGTACGGCGTGACATGGAGGGGGCGCTGGCTTTTTTGGGAAATTTACCGGACGACGGGACCAAGAATGAAATCATCCGCAACAGCATGTGGGGTCTGACACGAAGTGATCCGGTGCGGGCTTATAACTTTGTGGTGGAAAATATGACGGGGAAGGCTCGGGATGATGCGCTGGGTCAGGTGGTCGGTGAATTGGCACGTCGCGATCCCAGTCAGGTGCTGCAGATTATTGACAGTTTGCCCTATGGTCGCGCCTATGAAAAAGCGGTGAGTAGTCTCGCGAATCGTTGGGGCCGGGAGGACCCCATCGCGGCGATGGAATGGGTGCAGACCTTGCAGAATGGGCCGGAAAAAGGGAATGCGCGTCGGGCGGTTTTGAATGCCTTTGCGAGGAATGACAAGGAGGGCGCGATGGAATACCTCCGGACCATCCCGCCCGGTGCAGACAAGAATACCCTCGTGACAAATCTTGCGCAGGAGTTAACGAAGGATAACCCGGTGGCGGCGTTGGACTGGGCCGCAACAATGCCGGATAAGGAGCTTGCGGATCGTGCTCGGAACTCGGTTTTGCGGGAATGGGCGGAACGCGACCCGGTGGGGATGATTGCGCATTTGGAACAAAGTGGCGACACGGGAGCTTTGAAAAATCAGGCGGATGTGCTGGCGGACAGTTATGCTCGTCAGGATGCTCCCAGTGCCGCGATTTGGGCTTTGAGTTTGAAGGACCCGAGTGCGCAAGTCCGGGCAGTGGAAGCAGTGATCGAAGAGTGGTTGGATCACGACACCTACGAAGCAACGGTTTGGATCTCGGAATTGGATAAAGGGCCCACCCGTGACAAGGCGGTACAGGAACTGGTGCAAAAGGTGCGGCGGACCGATACGCCTTCGGCCCTGACCTGGGGGTTGACGATTGACAATCAGAAAGGCCGCGCGCAATCGGTGAACGGACTGTTGCAAACGATGAAGAACAATGGCCAGGAGGCGGAAGCGCGTAAGATGTTGAAGGGTAGCGACCTGCCGGAAGGCGAGGTCAATAAATATCTGGAAATTCTGAACGACAAGACCACCTAGGGCGGCTTCACGGCCTAGCCCTTGGCGTCTTCCATTTCTTTTTCGAGTCGTTCGATATATTCGGAGACGTTGCAGGTGAGGAGACGGGTGGAGCCCGGGGAGACTTCGAGGACTTTGTTCACGACGCCGTCGAGGAAGGCGCGGTCGTGCGAGACGAGAATGACGGTGCCGTCGAAGGCATTGATGGCATCCTGTAGGACTTCCTTGGATTTGATATCGAGGTGATTGGTCGGTTCGTCGAGGATGAGGCAATTGCCGGGCTTCATGAGCATCTTGGCAAGGGCGACCCGGTTTTTCTCACCACCGGAAAGAACCTCGGTTTTTTTGAGGGCTTCATCACCGGAGAAGAGGAGAGCGCCAAGGGCGGCGCGAGGGTTGGCCTCGGGATTATCGACCGCGGCGTCTTCCACTTCTTCAAGGACGGATTTCGCGGGGTTGAGTTCGTCGGCCTGGGATTGGGCGAAGTAACTGATAACGGTGTTGAGTCCCTTCTCAATGGAGCCGTCCTGATAAGGTTCGCAATCCGCCATGATGCGGGCGAGAGTGGATTTACCTGCACCGTTTACGCCGACCACTGCGATACGGTCGCCCTTGTCGATACGGAGGTCGAGTCCGTCAAAGATGACGTTCTCGCCATAGGCTTTGTGGAGGTTGGTGATGGTAATGACCTTGGAGCTTGCGGGGGGCGGCGGGGGAAAGCGGAAAAAGATTTTCTTTTCATCGCGCGGGATCGTAATGCGCTCCATTTTTTCAAGCTGCTTGATGCGCGACTGCACCATACTGGCTTTTTTGACATTGGAACGGAACTTGTTGATGAAGTCCTTGATGTCAGAGATTTCGCGCTGCTGGTTTTTGTAGGCTTTGCGAAGGGTTTCGAGGCGTTGTTCGGTTTCCTTGAGGTAGAAGGAATAGTTGCCCTT
>DKOX01000089.1 GCA_002470925.1 Opitutia bacterium UBA7350
GTCATCCCGTCCCCGCCGATGATGTTCCCGCACTGGTTGCCTTAGCGCAGGCCGAGAACATCGATCTTGTGGTGATCGGGCCCGAAGTCCCATTGAGCCTGGGTCTTGTCAACGCGCTCGAAGCGGTGGGTATCCTCGCATACGGTCCCCGTCAGGACGGTGCGCAACTGGAGGCCAGTAAAGTCTTCTGCAAGGACTTCTTTGCCCGCCATCAAATCCCCACCGCAGCCTACGCCAGCTTTACCGAAGTAGAACCTGCCCTTGCCTACCTGAAGGAACACCCCGCCCCCATTGTGATTAAAGCAAGCGGTCTTGCCGCCGGAAAAGGAGTTATCATGGCCGAAACCCAGCACGAAGCCGAAGCGGCGGTGCACGATATGCTCGAGGGTGGTGCCTTTGGCAGCAGCGGTGCGGAAATCGTGATCGAGGAAACCCTTTATGGCGAGGAGGCCTCCATTCACGCCATCGTTTCCGGAGAGGACTTCGTCTGCCTCCCCCCCAGTCAGGATCACAAACGCGCCGGCGAAGGTGATACCGGGCTCAACACCGGAGGGATGGGTGCCTACACGCCCACCAGTAAAATTGATGCCGCCCTGCAAGCCAAGATCGAAGCGGAGGTCATTCGTCCCACCCTCGCGGGGCTCAAGGCGGATGGTATTGACTTCCGCGGCACGCTCTACGCCGGGTTGATGCTCACCCCAGACGGCCCTAAAGTCCTTGAATACAACGTGCGCTTTGGGGACCCCGAGACTCAGGTGCTCTTGCCGATGCTCGCGGATGACCTCGTGCCGCTGCTCCTTGCCTCGGCGAAAGGAGAAGCACTCCCCGAAAAAGTTCGCTTCCATGAGGGCGCAGCCATTGTGGTGGTTTTGGCAGCGGGCGGCTACCCCGGATCCTACAATCAGGGAGACCCCATCGAATTCCCCGATGCCATCGCGGACGGCACCGCCATTGTTCATGCCGGCACGGTCCGCCACGATGACGGCCAGATCACCACCCGCGGCGGCCGCGTTCTCGGAATCAGTGCCCAGGCCCCAAGCCTGCCCGAGGCCGCCCAACTCGCCTATCAACTCTGCGATCGAATTACCTTTAAGGATAAATACCTCCGTCGTGACATCGGTCACCGCGAACTTAACCGCTGATTTCATATCATGGCAGCCAAGCGCGACAGTATCATCGTTCTCTGCACCGGAAACATATGCCGGAGCCCGATGGGCGAGCGCCTCTTGCAAAATGCCCTCGCCGCGGAAGGCGCCCCCCTCAATGAAATCAAAGTGCTCTCCGCCGGAGTGGCGGCATGGCATGGCGACCCCGCCTCCCCCAACGCCGTCGAAGCACTCGCTAAAACCGGTATCGAAATGAAGCAGCACGCAAGCCAGCCGCTCAGTAACGCTATCCTTGAAAAAGCCTTTCTTGTCCTCGGGATGACCGAGTCCCATTTACTTGCCCTTGAAGCCTTCCCCGAAACAAAACCCGCCCGCGCCCACCTTTTCCGTGAATTCCTCGGCGCAGATTTTGACAGCGAAATCCCGGACCCCTACGGACAAAATTTGAGGGCCTACCGTGCCTGCCTCGATTCCATGGCAGAGGCCATCCCTTCGATTCTCGATTATCTGAAAAGCGAATACCGACCCTAGACCAGAAAACGCAGCGCGAGATGCAAGCACAGGCAGCTTGCTGCACCCGCCACGAGGTCGTCTGCCACACAGCCGATTCCTCCGGGTAAATTCTGGAGTCGGGTAATTCCGAAAGGTTTGAGCACATCAAAGAGACGAAAGAGCGCAAAGCCCGCCAACAAGATCGGCCAGCCACCCAGGCTCTCAACTGCGTTACTCAGTCCGAAAAAAACCAGCGGCACTGCCACAAATTCATCTAAAACAATCAAGCCCGGATCGCGCATCTGCAAACGGCGCTCCGCCGCATCGCAAATCGCCATCGCCCCATAGCTCAAGAGAGCCGCCCAAAAGATGAAGCCCAAGAAACCAAGATGATGGAAGAGAACCGCATAAAGCGCGAGCCCGGCGACACTGCCCCAAGTCCCCGGAGCATGACGGATCCGTCCCACCGGCCCCAGAGTCGCCAAACCGATGACCCATTCGCTCGGAATAAAGTTTGTCCAAAAAAAACTCCGCCGTAAACCGCTCCTCATTTAATCTGTCCGGTAAAAAGCCCCCAGTGTTTCCGCAGATAGGACAGCCCTGAATAAACCGTCAAAACGGTAGCCAAGACAAAGAAGGCCAATCCGAGCTTGCCCGACGCGCAAGCGAGCCAGAGCAAACCAAAATCCGACTCGAAAGCCTTGCTTATTAAAAGGAGGCCCACCGCTAGAATCTGTGAAACCGTCTTCAACTTGCCCGATTGTTCCGCCGCGAGGACCATTCCGGTGTTTGCCGCCACCAAGCGTAAACCCGTGATTAAAAACTCCCGGCTCAAAATCAACAACAGACAGGGCAAGCCCCAGCTTGCCGGAATCATATCCATTACCAACAAGCTTATCAAAAGACCCAAAATAAAAATTTTATCGGTCAAGGCATCCATCAATTTTCCAAAATCCGAGACGATTCCCTGCTTTCGCGCCAAATAACCATCCAACCAGTCCGTCAGGCCACCGAATACAAAACAAATCCATGCCAAGGTTGCCGCACCCTTAAGGGGCAGGTAAAGGAGCCCCACAATCACAAAGACCAATGGGACCCGCGAAAAGGTCAGGATATTCGGAAGGTTCACAAACTCCAAGTTGTCGCACCCCCCCGCGGAGGGCTAGCACAAAATCATTTACCATTCTCTGATACCACATCGTAGCAGGCCTGAAACGAGAAGACAACGAACCCGCAAAAAAACGACCAATCACGCGAATCAAATCGCGGAGAGAAAGAAAACTACGAACAGACCCCCATTCTAATAAATAAACCCACCCGTTGCCATATCGTGGAAGCGACAATCCTGTCGCTTTGCCTCCAGCCTAGCCAGAAACCCATATTAGAAGTAAGGAGCTGGAAGCTGGAAGTTAAAAGACATGATCCTAAAACCAGCTGTACAGCTTTCCATTCTATTCCAAAGGGTCTTCGACTATTCATTCGACAAATACCACCCTTTTCACTCAATCTCGTAACTCATGAGAACCGCTATTTACCCAGGCACCTTCGACCCCGTCACCAACGGGCATCTCGATGTGATCCGTCGCGCGGGGCGCATCTTTGATAAAGTCATTGTGGCGATTGCCCGCAATGCCAGCAAAGAGCCCACCTTTTCCGAGGACGAACGCCTCCAGCTCATCCGTGAGAATCTTTCTGATGACGAGGCCGTTGAAGTGCTGGCATTTGATGGGCTGATCGTGGATCTCGCTGAAAAGCTCAATGCGGTCGCCCTCATACGGGGCCTCCGGGCGGTCTCCGACTTTGAATATGAATTCCAGATGGCGCAGATGAACCGTCACCTCGATGAGAGAATCGAAACCATCTTTCTCATGCCCAATGAGGATTATTTCTTTACCAGTTCCCATCTCATCAAAAACGTTTTTCAATTCACCGACCGCGAGCGACACCTTATCCCCGCCAACGTCCATGCCGCCCTTTCCCGCAAATACGGGCACAGAAAATAATGGACGCTTCAGAATCCAATCCCTCCGCAGTCACTGGCGCACGGACCCTTCAACTTGTCTTCCTGACGCTCTTCCTCGATCTGGTGGGGTTCTCCATCATCTTCCCACTCTTCCCGGCGATGCTGGACTACTACCTCCCGCAGGGGGGTGGCGCGGATAGTCTTCTGGGAGCGTGTGTCACACCCCTCGCGGCCTGGGCAGAAGCCAGCGGTGCAGCCGACCCCCGCTTTCTCACCGCGGTCCTCTTTGGGGGCGCGCTGGGTTCCCTGTACTCCATCCTGCAATTTATCTTTGCTCCTATTTGGGGGGCTTACTCCGACCGGGTCGGCCGACGTCGCGTCCTCCTCATCACCATCGCCGGACTCGCGCTCAGTTACGGTGCGTGGGCCCTCGCCGCAAACTTTTGGCTTCTGGTTCTCGCGCGGGTCCTCGGCGGGATAATGGGGGGTAACCTTTCCGTTGCCACTGCAGCGGTCGCCGACACTACCTCCAAGGAGAAACGCGCCGCCGGAATGGCAGTGGTGGGCGTTGCCTTTGGGCTCGGTTTTATCGTCGGTCCCGCAATTGGGGGATTCTGTGTGGCGGTCGACCTCACGGAGCTCTTCCCGTCCTTGACGGCGTTTGGCCTCAACCCCTTCTCGACCCCGGCTCTGGTGGCATGCGCCCTATCCCTCCTCAATCTCTTTTGGGTGGCTCGTTCCTTCCCCGAGACCCTCCCACCCGAAAAACGCCAAGCCCATCCACCGAGCTTCATGCACCTGCCAAACCCCGGCAGCGGTGCGCGCGCCGCCAGCCTCGTCTATCTGCTCTTCATGCTCGCCTTCAGCGGGATGGAATTCACCCTTACTTTCCTAGCGGTTGAACGCTTTGCCTTTACCCCACTTCAAAACGGCGGCCTCTTTGTTTTCGTCGGCTTCGTTATGATCCTTGTACAGGGCGGCCTTGTCCGCCGCCTCTCCGGGAAAGTCCGCGAAAAATCCCTCGCATTGAGCGGACTCACCAGCGGGGTGCTCGCCTTTGTAGCGCTCGCCTACGCGCCGGGGCTTGCCCTTTTCTTCGCGGCCCTCGCGGTGATGGCGTTCTCAATCGGGCTCGTCTCTCCCAGCTTGAGCGCCCTTATTTCACTCTATGCCTCGGAGCGTGATCAGGGTCGTGCCATCGGTTTCTTCCGCTCCGCCGGATCCCTCGCCCGTGCAATCGGGCCCCTTCTTGCCGCCGCCCTTTATTTTAAATACGGATCACAATGCGCCTACCTCCTCGGTGGCTTGCTCATCATCCTACCGCTCCTTCTCGCGCTGCGACTTCCGCCGCCCGCTACCAACGAAGCCTGATTTGACCCGAACCCGCGAATCCTTTTAACTCCTCCTTATGGATTCAACTCGCGCCCGCAAAAGCCTTTCGGAGCTCGTCGCCCTCAAGGCGGCCGGTAAACCTATTTCAGCCCTGACCTGCTACGACTACCCCAGCGCCTGCATTCAGGACGCCGCGGGTCTCGACATCATCTTTGTGGGCGACTCCGCCGCCACCAATGTCCTCGGGCACAGCCATCAAAACAACCTGACGGTGGATGAACTGCGCGTACTGGTACAAGCCGTCAACCGGGGTATTCAACAAGCCTACCTGCTGGTCGACCTCCCCTACTGCGCCTGCCAAAGCACCGCGGCAATGCGCTCCGCGGCCAGCCAATTTGCCGCCGATGGAGCGAACGGAATCAAGTTTGAAGGCTTCCACCCCAACGCCGTTCATGAACTGAGCGCGGACGGTTTTGAGGTTTGGACGCACCTCGGTTACCTCCCGCAATACCACCGCAAACCAAGCCTCACTGCGAACGACTCGGAGGCTGCCGCGACGCTGCTGCAAGAGGCCCGCGAGCTTGAAGCGGCGGGTGCGGCGGGGCTGATCCTTGAATTGGTTCCGGATGAACTTGCCAAAAAAGTTGCGGCGCAAACCCGCTTTCCGGTGATTGGCATCGGTGCGGGGCCTGATACCGATGGGCAGGTTCAGGTCTGGCATGATCTGGTCGGGCTCAGCGAAAAGCAATTTCGACATGCCGCACGCCTTGGGGAAGCGCG